>CACXSA010000056.1 GCA_902770195.1 uncultured Prevotellaceae bacterium | reverse complement strand
TTACGGCTCGTCACCTACGACATTACGGCTCATCGATCACGACATCAAAGCATTTCAATCGTATTGAGGGAATTGAATATGAATTGGCCTGTCTAATCTTACCATCACTAAACAAAAGAGAAAAGTTAAGCGGAAACACTAAACAGGGATTTGGTGGAGTGGGAATAAAAAAAGAAAAGTCCACCTAAAAAGGGAACTTTTCTCTATTATATTATGTTATTATTGCTGCTTACTCTTTACCAGCTCTCCTGCTGACTGACGTAATGCTGCGGCTTTTTGTTGCAGTTCTTCTTTGCTATTGCAATAGATGATCTCTCGAATTTCAATATATTTACGACTGCTCTTAGTGTCAATTCTGGAGATCCAATTGCCTTTATCATCATACTTGTAATCAGTATAAACTACTCTAGGTTCAAGCCAAAGCATCTTGCCTTTGTCTTTTCCCCATCCCCAGTGACCATCAATCCATTGTATTTCGTCACCTTGCTTGTTATATACGAATTTTCTGCCTGGGGTGTTCCCTGTCCCCCAGCCGTCAGTGTTAATTTCCCTAATCTGACAATACTGTTGCAGCTTACCGCCAGTGGTATAAGAATAGGTTCCCATTGGAAATGACTCCATATCAATGCTGTGCATCAACATTTTATTTGGTTTCTCAACTCTAATAAGCTTTCCATTCTTATATGTTCTGACACCCTTCTCCGTTGCATCACCAGAAGCTTTGTATATTGTGTATTCATAAGCTCCATTAGCTGTTGGTTTTGCAACGAGCTTCGCAGCAATCTTACCATTACTAATCATGGTATAAGTGGTTAGAACTTTATTGTTGTCATACTTATAGTCAATCGTCAGGTAATCAGAACATTTGGTATTTGACACCATCCTCTGCTCATATGAGTTGTCTAGTGCCAAAATCATGGGACGGTAGTTATCAATGTCCTTACCGTCAGTTCTGCATGTTATCTGTGGTCTATGCACTGTTATACCAGAAGCGTCCGATGTGTAATCAAACAACGTGGATATTGCTTCGGTATAAGAAGATCCATTAGAATACAAATCACGGTTAAGAAATGAACGGCCTTTCTCGTCATAAAAGGTTGCATACATTCTCTCTAGCATGCCAGGTGTAGGTTCTCCAAAGTTCTCCTTGTATTCATACCTAGAATACAACACTGCAATAACGTTACCTTTCAGGTTATCGTCCTGCACATTAGTAAACTCTGCTTGCCATCCAAATCCGGCAAACGCACTTGTTGTCGCCATAATAGCGATAATTAATAAAAATAATTTTTTCATATTCTCCTATAATTAAATTTGTTTATACTCACATATAAGGGGTTTAGTTCAACACCTTTATACCTTATTCTCGTTTATTGATTTCCAAATATCATACCCCATCCTTTTTCCAGAAGTTAAATGACCACTTTTTCTTAGGACTCTCTTTGACAATATCTTCTTCATCTACTCGCTCTATGTCATCAAATGTATCATTCTCAACGATAGGCTGTTTATCTTTGGTAACTTTTTTATAAGCTTTCTCAAAGCCTTTCATTGCCCAGGACAAACCAGTATTTCCCAATTGCATAGGAACTTCTGCAAGCAGATGAGGGATTTGACCAAGGGCTTTGATTTTTGCCCTCAGCTTGACTCTTCTTCCCTTTGCACCCTTTAATTCAGCCGATCCTTTCTGGAGGTAATATTTGACAATGTAGCCAATCGCAATTGTCATAATGCTATTTGCTAGTCCATCTGCTAAAGGAGCAAGTGGAACACCTGGCAGATTCAAACCTTTCACATATTGTGTAAAGTCGATACTTGAAGGGTCAACGTCAGGTATTTCAACATCAGGGACATCAACGTCAGGAACGTCTGTAAGGTCGTCTATAGCATTGACGGCAGTCTCAGCAGCGTCTTGGAAGAAATAGCTAAAGAAAGCTGCACTGATGACATACCAATATACTTTTATTAACTGTAATTTATTCGGACGGAAGCCAGAAGCCCTCACTATGTCAGCTACCATCCGATAATTCAAGCCAAGAGTAGCCAAAGTATCAAGTCTGTTACTAGAAGAAACAGCGGTGATAATAAAGACTTTTGTGGCATAGCTGATGATATGCTTGTCAACAACTCTATACCTCTGCTTCAATTCCTTCCTGATAAATTCCTTGATGGATTCTGTATCTTTCCCTTTAGTGTCATACCATTCTGTAACCAAATTCTGCTGATAGCCCAATCTCTCTTTAATAGGCAAATATGAACAGTTTTTAGTCAACTTCTCTGCAAATGATACCAATCTACCCCGATAGTCCTCTTCACTAACCCCTTCACCTTTTTCTTCTACATCCATCAATGGGAACTCTGGAGCATTATGAATTGCTCTCATAGGCTGGAAGATGGCAGCATTACAAAGATAAACAAAGAGACCAACGAGAAGGAGATAAAAGGCATATTCGACGTAAGGTACACCAAACACAGTGGTCATCTTTTCACCAACCGTTATAATGTTTCCCAATATCACGATAATTGATATAAGGCCAAACAGCACAGCCATCAATATCAAGATACGTTTCATTTCTTGTCCTCCTTCTTCCTAGAAAAATACCACAGTGTGATTATAATGGCTATTACATTTCCTATAACGGGAGTCCACATTCCTTTAAATGTGTAGAATATGCTACCGGTAACAAAAATTGCTAGCATCACCTGTTTCAGCCCATTATTCTTGTCATTCATACACCGTTTGGACTTAATGCGCCAGCTAAGCCCAAACCAGCGGATTAGTTTTCAATTATTAGTAATATATATAAAGAAAAGTGTGGGCCTCATACATCACCTCATCCACTTTCCCAGGTCTTCGCATTACCTCTCTAAGTCGGGACAAAGCAATGCGAACACCCACACCTATATGATAAGAAGACACGGACATTATGCAAGATAACGACGTGACCTAACACTATCATATTAGATGTAGTATCCACAAGTGCTTTTGACTTAGAGATTCATGCCTTTTTATGGCCTGACTCTTTCCAAGGTTGCGAAGTTTGGGAAAGTCAAATCAGCATTCGTAAACACCAATCAATATATATGCACTTTATCCAAAAAAGTAACAAATAATGCTATTCTAAACTTTATGAGGAATTATCGTGCGGTTCTTCGACCAAGGTCTAGAGACGCAGGGACTGGTACTGTTTCACTCAATCATAAAGAGAATATGACAGTGGCTGGTACAGCCAAACTCCTTCTGTTTACAAACGAACAAGGTAAAACAAAACTGCTGTTAGCCATGCAATTATGCTAACAGCAGTTATACTCTTTACACGAATCATTTTCTCATCAGCTTGACGAACCACTCTTCCTTAGGATGGAATCCGAAGAAGGCTTTTCCTTCTCCACCTGAGACGCAGGGACTGGTATCTGTTTCACTCAGACATAAAGAGAAATAAGAAAAACATGCAAAAAGTTTGGAGGTTATGAAATAATTACCTATATTTGCAGTGTTAAATGAATAAATAATGTGAAAGGTGCAGATGGCAAGGCAAAATTTGATATTTTACCAGAAGGTATTGTGCTTGTAAAGAATGAAGGACTCAAACCGAAGGATATTAAAGCTGCTGAGATGGTTCTTGAAGAAAACAAGGAACTTGCTATTGAGAAATGGAATGAGTATTTTGGAAAATGTGTTAAAGATGAAGATTTCTAAGATTTGGTTTGCCGATGACCGCATTTATGGTCTGACAGACGATGGTAGAGAACTTTGGCAGTCGCTGTTGTATTACAGACGTTTACGTCAGGCAACGGATGAGGAACGTGCCAATTACGAAATGGATGACGAAGGCATCCATTGGTATGATCTTGATGAGGACGTATCGTTTGAGAGTTTCGAATACGATGATCCAGAGCCAACAGGGATTTCCCGTATTTTCCTGTCTCACCCAGAATTGAATGCTTCTGCTGTTGGCAGACGTCTGGGTATCAGCCAAAGTCTGATGGCACAGTATATCAATGGGACCAAGAAACCTTCAAAAGAGCGTGAGCGCCTGATAATGGATGAGATTCTCCGTATCAGTAAAGAGCTCCAAATGGTATGTGCATAGTATCTTTAAGAAAAAAGTTTTGAAGAAAATCCTTTTTTATCATTGGGTCGTTGAGGAAAGAGTCCTTCAACAGACAATTGGTGCTTGAGGCGGAGAACAGGGATATAAGGAAAGATGCGCCAGGAGGGTTTTCCTGACGCATCTTTCTTATGATTGCTGATAGATTACATGGGCAGGGTCAGCACGAAGCAGGAACCTGTGCCGGAAGCTGCTGGCTGGTATGTAATCTCTCCACCCAAACGATGGGCTAAGTTGCGTGCAACGGTGAGTCCAACGCCTTGTCCTTCGAAGAACTGGTTAAGGCGGACGTATGGTTTGAAGATGTTTTCGGCCTCAGCAGCGTCAATGCCAACGCCTGTGTCTATGACGGCATAGATAATCTGCATCTTGTCCATATCGATGGAGACATTCAGGGTGATGGTTCCCTCACTGGTAAACTTCAGGGCATTGTCCAACAGATGGGTCAGGACTCGCACGGCCTTCTGCTTATTGGTTGAGAGCATAGTGGCAGCTGCATCAGGTGCCACATGGTATTCAAACTGAGCATGCTTGGAATTTTCAACACCAGAGAACTTGATGGCCTCGTCGGACACCTGAGCCACCAGGATGTTGTCCGTACGATCAATGGGTGGCAGATTGGCCTGCAGATCGTCCATGTCTATCAGTTTATAGACCAATGCCGTCATCTGTGTATCACCTGTCGCTTTTACCGATGCCAACAGTTGCTTCACAACCTGACCGATAACTTCACTTTTCTTCCGATTGTTTTCCTTCTCCGTGTCCAGCTCTGTCTGCAAGCTGTTGCAACGGTTCTGGAGCGACTCGTTAAGCGACTTGACCTGGTTGGCTTCTTTCTCCAACTTCTCATAGTTTTGTAAAGCCTGCTCATAACCTTCGCCGACGTTATCGTAGCTTTTCTCCAGCTTACGATAATCGTTGAGCAACTTTTCCTGCTCATCTACTTTAAACTGATAATCATTGAGCAACTTCTGCTGCTCCTCGGCCTGTCCGCGACTGGCTTTCATCTGAAAGTACAGTCCTGTGCTCAATCCGATTGCGATAATGAGCACAAAGAGAAATGCGTAAAACATATAATTATTTTTTTTTGTTCTTGTTTCATTGGTTTATAGTTATCGTTCCCTTTGGCAGGTTTATACTACCCTTCGGGTCTTCTTAAAATTTTCACATCACCAACCACACGACGCACCCCAGCAGCGGAGTAATTTCATAAATAACCCTGCTTTCTTTCATTCCTTAGATTTTAAGCTCTTTCAATATCTCACTCATACGCTGCATATTCTTGATACGCATAGGTACCAAAGGCAAACGCAGCACATTCTCGATATATCCCATCTCGCTGAGCATAGCTTTTACTCCAGCAGGGTTACCATCCACAAAGAGCAGTGAGAAGAGGTCTGTGAAGCGATGGTGTATCTTTCGTGCACCATCATATTCTCCCCTCATCTGTAGGCGAATCATCTTCGAGAACTCCTTAGGCAGTGCATTTCCTATCACACTGATGACACCCACAGCACCACAGCTGACCATCGGGAATGTCAATGCATCATCTCCACTGATGACGTCAAAGTCCCTGGGCTTATTTTTGATAATCTCGTCAACCTGCTCCAGATTGCCAGAGGCTTCCTTAATAGCCACAATATTCTTACAATCCTGGGCCAGGCGTACCGTTGTCTCAGCTTTCAGGTTTACACCTGTGCGCCCCGGGACATTATAGAGAACCACGGGCAAATTGGTGGCTGAGGCAATGGCTTTGAAATGCTGGTAAAGACCCTCCTGAGAAGGCTTGTTGTAATAAGGACATACGCTCAGCACGCCATCTATTCCCTTGAAATCGCCGGTTTTAAGCTCTTCCACAATGGCTGCTGTGTTATTACCTCCACATCCCATCAGTATAGGAACTCGTCCACCCACCAGGTCAACTACCAAGTCTTTGATTTTCTGTTTTTCCTCTGCCGTCAGCGTAGGAGTTTCTCCTGTAGTAGCAAGGATGCAGAAAAAATCCGCCCCATTGCTAAGCTGATATTCAACCAAGCGGATCAGTGCCTTATCAGCGCAATACCTAAACCCTTGAAGATATTATGTACCATAAAAAATAAGAATTCTTTCTTTTATGACTGCAAAATTACACATTTTAATTGTAAAATGCTGCTTATTTACTAAAAAAAATGTCCCTTGTGCAAAAAATACCATCATAATAATGGCTATGCAGATGAAACGAGCCTTCCGCATAGCCATTATTAATATATAATTAGGTGTAAGCCTATCGTATGTGCATTATATCTTTCTCAGCACCACTGCAGAACGGGCAGGAATGTACAGCTTCAGCCACTCCTTCTTGTCCTGAACGTAGAGCGGATCGTAGTTGGTGATGTGTGTCACCGTATCGTCAGCAAACCCATTGCCTCCGAACTCCTTCGCATCCGTGTTCAGCACCACCTCGTAAGAGCCTGTGGGAACCAGGAATCCATAGTCGGTATAAGAACGTGTGGGTGAGAAGTTGAATACAAACACCAAATCACCACGCATATAACACAATACCTGATCGCCGTCATCGTGCCAGATTTCAGTTACTGGAGTAGCCTGGAAATTCTTCTGGCTCTTGATGACCTCCAGCATCTTCCGGTCGAAGTCGCCCAACCAGTGATAGCACAGGTCTTTGTTGTCAACCAGATTCCACTGACGTCGGGCATATTTATACGACCAGCCATTTCCCTCACGTGGGAAGTCTATCCACTCAGGATGTCCGAACTCATTACCCATGAAGTTCAGATAACCGCCATTGATGGCACCTGCCGTCACTAGACGAATCATCTTATGCAGGGCAATACCACGCTGAGCCAGGTCGTTGACATCCTTCTTGGCGAAATGCCAGTACATATCAGCATCTATCAGTCGGAAGATGATGGTCTTGTCGCCTACCAGTGCCTGGTCGTGGCTCTCGCAATACGAAATGGTCTTCTCGTCAGGACGACGATTCTTGACCTCCCAGAATATCGAGCAGACATTGATGTCCTCATCGCGAACCTCCTTGATAGTCTTAATCCAATAGTCAGGAATATTCATCGCCATACGGTAGTCGAAACCATAGCCGCCATCCTCGAACTTAGCAGCCAGTCCGGGCATACCCGAAACCTCCTCGGCAATGGTGATAGCCTGTGGGTTCACCTCGTGAATCAGACAATTAGCCAACGTCAGGTAACAGATGGCATTGTCGTCCTCATGTCCGTTGAAGTAATCGCCATATCCTCCGAATGCCTCTCCCAAACCATGAGAGTAATAAAGCATAGAGGTCACACCGTCGAAGCGGAATCCGTCAAACTTAAACTCCTCGAGCCAGTATTTACAGTTTGACAGCAGGAAGTGTAGCACATCATCCTTACCATAGTCGAAGCAGAGGCTGTCCCAAGCCGGATGTTCATGACGATCGCCCGGATAGAAGAACTGGTTGGGGTCGCCACAAAGATTGCCCAGACCTTCCACTTCGTTCTTCACGGCATGTGAGTGGACGATATCCATAATAACGGCGATACCCATCTTGTGAGCCGTATCAATCATCTCCTTCAAGTCCTCGGGAGTACCGAAACGACTGGAGGGAGCAAAGAACGAGCTGACATGATAGCCGAAGCTTCCGTAGTAAGGATGTTCCTGGATAGCCATCACCTGAATAGCATTATAGCCATCCTTTTTCACACGGGGCAGCACATTCTCGGTGAACTCCTTATAAGTACCTACCTTCTCGGCATCCTGTCCCATTCCCACATGGCACTCGTAAATCAACAGGGGAGCCTTGTTGGGCTTGAACGTCTTTTTCTTCCACTCGTATGGCTTTTCAGGATTCCATACCTGAGCAGAGAAAATCTTGGTCTGATCGTCCTGTACCACGCGCTGGCACCAGGCAGGAATACGCTCACCTTCTCCCCCATTCCACTTCACCTTCATTTTGTAAAGCTGACCGTGCTTCAGGGCTTTCTCTGAGAGTTTCAGTTCCCAGTTGCCTGTACCTTCAATGCGCTTGCACTTATATTTCTCGTTCTCCTGCCAGTTGTTGAAATCACCAATCAGGTAAATCTCAGTAGCATTGGGCGCCCACTCACGGAACACCCAACCCTTTGCCTGCTTATGGAGTCCGAAATACAGATGTCCGGAGGCAAACTGTGATAAGGTAGTTTTGCCGTTGCGTGTCAACTGGGCAATCTTCCACAGAGCATGATCGTGACGTCCGCGAATGGCCTGCTCGAAAGGCTCCAGCCATGAATCGTTACGTACCAGTCCGATATGCTGAGGTTCTGCCACTTTCATGTCGGTCTTCTTGACCACAGCTTTCTTAGAGGGTGCTTTCTTAGCGGGAGTCTTCTTCTCGGCAGTCTTCTTAGCTGCCGTAGTGGTCTTCTTTGTTGTAGCCATAGTTTATGCCTTTACTTTAAAAATTGCCTTTTTCAGTTCTGGAACACCAGCAATGCAGGGAGCGTGTCCGTCCTCTGGGAAGAAGATTGCCATCATGCCTGGTTGGCAGGTTACATAGCTGTCAGCAGCGATGTCGGGAATCTTTGTGATATCCTTCTCTTCATTATACGCTGCCTTGGGCAACAGGTCGCGTTGTGTATAGCCAAAGGTCTCAGCAGCCGTAATGGGTATCTGGATGTCTATCATCTTATCGTGAGTCTCTATCACAGCCTCATCAGGGGTCTTACCCTTAGCCATCTGGATATTCACGAAGAGGTCCTTGCCCACAATCTCGTGCTTTCCTGTTTCCAACTTGTTCAAGTCATTCTGCTGTAAGAATTCCACCACTTTGGGGAACAGCGGATTTACCGACTCGTACATCTTCAGATTTTCAATTTTGTCAATAATCATAACGCTTTTGTTTTAATAGAGTTTATACTTTAGATAATTGTTTTCTTTCCTCTATGGGAGTTCTTTTTCGTATCTCAGTCCAACGTCCTCCGTCCACGGTTATAGACTCCTTGTGCCGTCACATTGCCATTGCGGTCTTTCTCCACGAAGCGTCCGTCACGACGGTCGTCCATATAACTTCCTTCAAAGCGGTTACCATCCTTGTCTTCCTCGATGGCAGGACCTTGACGCTTGCCTTTCACGAAATGTCCCTTGAACTTCGAACCGTCAGCATAGCGGGCAATGCCCTCGCCGTGAATCTGTCCTTGCAGGAACTGTCCTTCAAACACATCCCCGTTTTTCATCGTCAGCTTTCCGCGTCCGTTGGGTTTATCGTTTTTCCATTCTCCCTGATAGGTGTTGCCGTTTTTCCAGACAAGCATACCCTGTCCCGACTTGTCACCGTTCAGGAACTGACCCGTATATTTATCGCCATTCGCATAACGGAAGACACCCTGTCCTGTGCGCTGACCTTCCACATAACCTCCTTCATAGATATCGCCATTCTGGAACTTGTAGATGCCCTGTCCGTGCTGGACGTCACGAGACCACTGGCCTATATACACATCACCGTCGGCATATTGGAAGGTGCCTTTTCCTGAACGCTGGTTATCTTTCCATTGTCCTTCGTAGGTGGAGCCGTCGCCCCAGTCATATTTTCCTTTTCCGTTCTTCTGGTCGTTAGCCCATTCTCCATCATAGAAGGCACCACCCTTGAATGTATAGCGACCGTTCCCGTGGCGCTTGTCCTGTTTCCACCCACCATCGTACGTGTCGCCATTATAATAATACATGATACCGTGACCTTGCTGATAATCACGATACCACAGTCCTACATACCTATTATTATTAGAGAAGTAATAAGTGCCCTGTCCATGTTGCTGATCCTGGAACCACTCACCTTCATATTTCTCGCCGTCAATGAACGTATATGTTCCAAAGCCCTGGCGTTTCCCCTTCTCGTAGTTTCCCTCATAGACATTGCCGTTCTTCCACTTTGTGATACCTTTGCCATGAGGTTTGCCCGACTGCATCTCGCCATTATAGGAACCCCCGTCTTTGGTTGTGCATGAGCCGAGTGTCACTTTCTGCGCCAATGCCACTGAAGCAGTTGTTAATAGAACAATTAGGAATATATATCGGAATCTCATTCTTTCGTCTTCATTTTTTAACCTCACAAAAGTACAAAAAATAATCGAGACAGCCAAGCGTTTTAAAAATTATTCACTATCTTTGCAGCACATTTACAAGAAAGCAACATGAAATTCATAGGAATTATACCAGCACGCTATGCCTCGACACGTTTTCCCGGCAAGCCGTTAGTCATGTTAGGCGGACGTTCTGTTATCCAGCGAGTTTACGAACAAGCATCTACCATTTTGGATGAGACCTATGTCGCTACTGACAACGAGCGCATCTTTCAGGCCGTGGAACAGTTTGGCGGGAAAGCTATCATGACACGCGCCGACCATAAGAGCGGGACAGACCGTATTGAGGAAGCTGCGGAGAAGCTGAACACACAAGCTGACGTTATCATCAACATCCAAGGCGACGAGCCTTTCATTCAGCAGTCACAGATTGAAACACTCATCCATCTGTTTGACGACGCCACTACGCAAATCGGAACTTTGGGCAAGCGTTTTGATACAATGGAGGCTGTCATGAATCCCAACTCACCGAAAATCGTGACGGACAAGAACGGATTCGCCCTTTATTTCAGCCGTTCTGTCATTCCCTATGTTCGAGGCAAGGAACAACCAGAATGGCTGCAGGACTTCCCTTACCTCAAACACTTGGGATTGTACGCCTATCGCCGTGAGGTTCTCCGTGAGGTCACCCAACTACCCCAGTCACCACTGGAAAAGGCAGAAAGTCTGGAGCAGTTGCGATGGTTGGAAAACGGCTACCGCATCCGCGTCGGACTTACCGATGTGGAGACCGTAGGAATCGACACGCCAGAAGACCTGCAAAGAGCCGAGGCGTTCCTTGCGTCCCGCCAGCAATAGCCAAGCACTTAGCCCTGTTGCATTTCACGTAGCAACGAACGCTGCCTTTCCGTCAGGTTGGTAGGCAGTTTTACCTGATAGGTGATAATCAGGTCCGTACCGTTCCGTCCCTTTCCACGCAGACGAACCTTCGTGCCAGGCTGTGTCTCAGGTTTTACCGTTAGGCGTAGCTTGGTACCCGTGCCTGTAGTCACCATGATGGTACCACCCAACAGGGCCGTAAACATATCAATCGTCACATTGGCTTCCGTTTGCGAGGGTTGGCTGGCATAGTTCATGTGACTGCCAAAGCCACCCTGACTTCCAAACAAATCCTGGAAGAACGACGAGAAGCCGCCGCCTCCGGTGAACTGCGAGAAGTCAAAGCCACCGAAACCGCCAGCAGCATCATAGCCTCCACCACCGCCAAAGCCCGCATTCTCAAACTGCTCGGCCTGTTTCCATTGCTCGCCATATTTGTCATATTTGGCACGCTTCTCAGGATCACCTATCACATCGTAGGCCTCCGTCAGTGCTTGGAACTTAGCCTTCGCTTTCGGGTCATCGGGATGCAAATCGGGATGAAACTGCTTGGCGCGCTTTAAGTAAGCACGCTTCACATCTTTCTGCGGAATCGTCTTATCGACGCCCAAAATCTTGTAATAATCAATAAATGCCATATCTCATTTCCTCCTATTTTTATACTTGTTGTCATATCCTAAAAAATATACAGCAAAAATCGTACCAAAATTTGCACAACTCATAAATAATCCATACCTTTGCAACTATGAAAAAGACAATCATTATCTCACTGGCACTTATGTGTCTGACTACCATGACAATGGCAAAGAAAGAAAAGACCGTCACACTGAAACTGGTGGAGACAAGTGATGTACATGGCGCTTTCTTCCCTTACAACTTCACGGAGCGCAAGCCGATGCAAGGCACGATGGCACGTGTCAGCACCTATCTGAAAGAACAGCGTAAATTATATGGGAAGAACCTGATTCTGATGGATAACGGCGATATCCTTCAGGGACAGCCCACTAGCTACTACACCAACTACGTCAAGACGGACGAGCCCAATATCGCCGCAGCAGTCATCAACTACCTGCAATACGACGCCCAGACCTTTGGCAATCATGACGTAGAGACAGGGCATGCCGTTTACGACAAATGGATAAAAGACCTGAACTGTCCCACGCTGGGTGCCAATATCATTGACGTCAACACAGGCAAGCCTTATGTGGCTCCTTACACCATACTTCAACGTGACGGCGTAAAGATTGCCATATTGGGAATGCTCACACCCGCCATTCCTAACTGGTTGCATGAGAACCTGTGGAAAGGACTCCGTTTCGAAGAAATGATAGCAAGCACCCGCAAATGGGTGAAGGTTTTGAAAGAGGAAGAGAAAGCCGACCTGATCATCGGTTTGTTTCACAGCGGATGGGAAGGGGGCATCACCACCGAGCAATATGATGAGGACGCTACCAGAAAGATAGCCGAACAATTTTCAGACTTCGATGTTGTCTTCTTCGGTCACGACCATACCGAGCGAAACGTCACCCTCGACAATGGCGTGCTCTGTATGGACCCCTCGTGTAACGCTGTGAAAGTGGCAGAAGCCACCATTCAATGCACCTTGAAGAATGGCAAATGGGTAGTCACCAAGAAGGAAGGTCAGCTGATAGACGTCACCAAAGAGGCTATTGATGAGGATTACGTGCGCCATTTCCAGCCACAGACAGACGGCATCAAGCATTATATCGAGCGACAGATTGGCACATTCCTCACCACCATCAGCTCGCGCGACGCCTTCTTCGGCTCGGCAGCTTTCGTTGACTACATCCATCAGTTGCAACTGGAAGAGACCCACGCCGACATCTCGCTGACAGCTCCTTTGGTGTTTGACTCGGAAATCAAGGCGGGTCCTGTCTATATGAGTGACATGTTCAAGTTGTATCGTTTTGAGAATCAGATTTATGCGTTGCGCATGACGGGACGCGAAGTCCACCAACTGCTTGAACTGAGCTACGACCAGTGGGTAAACACCATGAAGTCGCCCGACGACCATATCATGCTGTTGGCTCCCAAGGCTCCTGGCGACAACCAGCGTGAGGGATTCAAGAACTACACCTTCAACTTCGACTCCGCTTCAGGCATCGACTACGAGGTTGACGTCACCAAACCCGACGGTCAAAAAGTACATATCAAGCAATTCACTGACGGACGACCCTTTGACGAGAACAAATGGTACCTGGTAGCCATGAACAGCTATCGGGGCAATGGCGGTGGTGAACTGCTCACTCGCGGTGCCGGCATCCCGATGGACTCCATCCCCTCCCGAATCACCTTCATGAGCGAACGCGACCAGCGTTACTACCTGACACGCAAGATAGAGCGTGAAGGAAAGGTGGAGCCCAAGGCTTTGAACAACTGGCGATTCGTTCCTGATGCATGGACAAAACCTGCTATTGAGCGCGACCGCAAGCTCATCTTCCTTAACCGCTAACATCAGACCTCTCACTTCTATTATAATGATACAGTATTTCACTTTCTGTCAAAGCGACCTCGTACTGGAGAAGACTGCCGATGGCTATGCGATACCCACAGAGCCCCCCACGGAGGTAAAGCCCTGGACTACGGTCATGGACATCGACGGGGCAAAGGCTTATCGTATCGATTCCCCACTGACAGATTCCGACCGTTACGAGATGTGTCCGCTTCGACAGAGCTACTATAAGCTATCCCACAAGGATTATCTGAAAGCTGGGAAATGCCACGAACTGCTTTACTGGGACCAGAACACGAAATTCTGTGGCGTCTGCGGAGGACCCATGCGGTTCGACACGCCCATCTCGAAGAAGTGTGAACAGTGTGGCAAGGAGATATGGCCGCAGCTGGCCACCGCCGTCATTGTGCTAGTACGCAAAGGCCATGAGGTGCTGCTGGTTCATGCCAACAACTTCCGCGACAACCACTACGGTCTGGTTGCCGGTTTCGTAGAAACGGGTGAGACGCTGGAAGAAGCCGTTTACCGTGAGGTCATGGAGGAGACTGGACTGCACATCACCAACCTCCGCTATTTCGGTTCACAGCCCTGGCCCTATCCTTGCGGACTCATGGTAGGCTTCACGGCAGACTATGACGGCGGAAAGATTCACCTGCAACGCTCCGAGCTCTCCAAGGGTGCCTGGTTCGACAAGGACCATCTGCCCCATATTCCCGAAAAACTGAGCATTGCCAGACAGTTGATTGACGCATGGCTAGAGGAGGTTGCACGATGAAGAAAGTTCGCAATATTGCCACCCTTGCCGACCTGCTTATCTTAGCCATTTTAGCCCTTATCAACCCTACTTCGCCCCTCACTCCCTACCACCCTTTTCAGGCGCCTGGCATTCCTGACAAAGTGGTGGTTCGCCATTCCTATCGCTTGCCGAACGACTCTGCCCTGCAAGTCCTCAAGCAAACCGAAGCGCAACTGGCAGAGATGGAGTTTTACCTGAAGACACACAACGTGACGGACAACGGTTACAACCAGGTGGCACGATACAATACTCTTCTTTTGGACAGACAAGCCAAGCTGTCCCGACTATCTACTGACTCCGCTTCCCAGAAGCACTCTAGCGATACCATCACCATTCCGGCAAAAGAGCGCCCCATGATAGCCGTCAAACTGTCTAAAGGATATTGGCGTGCAGGTCATTACATCTTCACACCCCTTTACGGGAAAGCCCTCGTCAGGGACTACAAAGGACGTATCGTCTCAGCCGTCTATGCTGCCGACACCATCGTTTCCGGCACGCGCATCGATGCCAACGGTGTCTATCACGGACAGATGAATGCATACATGCAAGCCAGCGGACAAGGTGTCTTTCAGGCCCACAATGGAGAATACTACGAGGGACTCTGGCAAGACGACAACCGTCACGGCTTCGGATTCCTCTCATCACCCTATCAGCCATTAAAGGCGGGCGAATGGACAAACGGCAAGTTCCTGGGTGAACGGCTGAACTACACCACCGACCGCATCTATGGCATCGACATCTCACGCCACCAGCACGAGAAAGGGCGCAAGCGCTATTCCATCAATTGGGACAAGGTTCGCATCACATCGCTTGGAGCCCGTCATAACACCGAAGGACGCACCTTCCCCGTTTCCTTTGTGTACATCAAATCGACTGAAAGCACCAACATCCGCAACCGCTATTTCCTCAGCGACTACATGAAAGCCATAAAACAGGGAATACGTGTGGGAGCTTATCATTTCTTCTCCTTGAGGTCACCAGCCAAAGCACAGGCCAACTACTTTGTCAACCACACCCTGTTCCGCAAAGGCGACTTCCCGCCCGTTCTTGACGTGGAGCCGACGGATGCCCAGATACGCAGAATAGGAGGTGACGAAGAGCTGATGAAGCGTATCAGGATCTTCATGAATATTGTGGAACAGCGGACAGGCATGCGCCCCATCCTCTACATCAGTCAGAGCTTCATCAACCGCCACATGAACAATGCGAAGGACATCAAGCAGAAGTACAATGTCTGGATAGCCCGCTACGGACAATACAAGCCCGACGTGAAATTGATTTACTGGCAATTGTGCGCCGACGGCAAGGTCAGCGGCATCACAGGTGATGTTGACATCAACGTGTTCAACGGCTATCTGCCACAATTCGAAAGCTTTATACAGACAGGGTTCTACGAATAGAGAAACACCCAACCTGACTACAGATAGAAGTCACCCGTCAGCTGACGATACTGCTCATCACCGACGGTCATCGTCTCTTTCACACACTGACAGGGATGTTTCCTGAAGGCCAGCAGGTATCGTTTGGCCGGTTTCCGTTCCACCGTCTTGACGGCACACACCCTACTGGGAAAGAACCCTCGGAACGTTGCCTCGTCCTCCATCCGCTGACGGTAGTCGAAAGGCACCACCACGCTCAGTTCTCCATCGTCCTTCAGCAGTCGCCATGCAGCCTCCATCAGCTCCGCGTATGTCAGCGTCTCCGCATGTCTGGCAGTGTTCCGTTGTGCATCAGGCGCATTCAGCGAGTCGATAAAAAACGGCGGATTGCTCACTACAGCATCATATTGTCCTTCATGATTTTGCACTTGTTCGTGCAAAACCACCACCCTGTCTTGACAATCAGCATTCTTTACGTTTTCTATAGCCTGACGAAAAGCGCCCTCATCAATATCTATGGCTGTCACCTGTGCTTTCGAAAAGCGTTGCACCATCATCAAGGCTATCAGTCCTGTACCCGTACCAACATCCAGAATGCTGTCGCCCCCATGAGCCCATGCTCCCAGCAGCACGCCGTCCGTACCAACCTTCATGGCGCACCTGTCCTGTCGTATCGTAAACTGTTTAAACTGGAACATAATCATTCAGGTGGATTACATATTAAATTGTCATTACTTCTTTGTTTAATAACCCAATATTTAGGTATTCATTTGAATATCATATTTATCCAGCGCATCTTTATTGCGGCACAAAGATACCCGTTTTAACTGAAATATGCAAGAAAAAACTCATCCAATTCAACTCAAATAATCATTCAAGACGGGAGAGAATTCGAGATAAGTAGTACTTCATCACACCGTGCCTCTGTGACCCTTCAGATGAAATATGCCAGAATTATGGATATGTTTTACAGGTTATATCTTTATGAAGATTTAATATCTTTTTCTGCTAAAAAAGAATAAAAAACCGGCACCACTAAAACTTGTGCCTCAATTCTTCACACGTTTTTACTATCTTTGCATCAAACAAAAGAGTTGTATTATGGCTAAGAACCTGTTAAACAAGTATGTTTGGCTTGTAGAAACTATCTACAAGGCAAAGCGTATTACCTTTGAAGAAATTAACGAGAAGTGGCTCGAAAATGATATGAGCGAAGGAGTGGAGTTGGCTCTTAGGACATTTCATAAGTGGCGAATTGCTGCAGAAGAAATGTTTGGACTTATCATTGAATGTGAGCGAAAGGGAGGCTACCATTATTATATTGCCAATTCAGATGAAATTAAAAGCGATTCACTTCGTAGTTGGTTGCTAAACACAATGTCCGTCAGCAATCTGTTGATGGATAATCAGAATTTGAAGGATCGTATTATTCTCGAAGACATTCCTTCTGGCCAAGATTATTTGCCACCAATCTTCGAAGCAATGAGGAAAAATCAAGTCATACATATTACATACCATAGTTATTGGAAAGAAGAAAGTTTCTCTTTCGATGTAGAGCCCTATGCAGTAAAGTTATTCAAGCAGCGCTGGTACATGATGGCTCGAAGTCCTTACTATGATAAGATAATGATTTATGCTATCGATCGTATTTGTACTATGGAAACTAAGGGTGATAAGTTTAAGATGCCTAAAGACTTCGTGCCCTCTGAATTCTTTAATGATTACTATGGCATTATAGCTAATACAGAGTCTGAAGTTCAGAAGATTGTGCTGAAGCTCTCAGCTGGTCAGGCTAACTACTTGCTATCATTACCTCTACATCACTCACAAAAGGAAATAGAATGCCAAACAGAATATAGCCTGTTTGAACTTCATCTGTGCCCTGAGTTTGATTTCCAACAGGAAATACTTTCAATGGGTGATGATGTTGAGGTAATGGAACCGATATGGCTTAGAAAGGAATTGGCTGGAAAAATTAAGAGAATGTGGAACAAATACGAATTGGAGGCCATCCGTCCCAGTCAGCATGCCTCATTGAAGCAGACGCTTTCGAAAAGTAAAGTGAATGGACGACCCATCTACGGCTGTGCTCAGGAAGACCGTCCTCGCTATGCATCGTTTGTGGCAACCACCAACAATCTTCATCCGCTGACGGAGGCTACGGGTTCGCGTCGTTACATCTGTCTGCAGATCCCCAAGGGTATGTTCATCGACAACGATGGTGAGATTGACTACGAACAGCTCTACGCTCAGGTGTTGTATGAACTTCGTGAACAGAAGGCCCCCTATTGGTTTAATAATGAGGAGGTTGCCCGTATCCAGCAACTGAATCAGGGCTATATGGAGCAGAAGGACATTTTGGAAATCATCAAGGTCTGCTTCCGCAAGCCAGAAGAAGGTGAAATCACAAAGTCGATGAATGCCTCAGAGCTGCTGGGAATTATTCAAGACAAGTATCCAACGGTTTCTGACGACCTGGGTACAAGGGTTCGTCTGGGCAAGGCTATGAAGTTGCTGGAGTACGACAGTACCAACCGAGGTCACATTTCTTACTACAAGGCAGTGCCATTGAAAGTTGCCTGAGTGAGGGATGAGTGAATGGTGAGTGAGGGGCCGCGAACACCCCTCATCCTCCTCAATCCCTCTGTATATCGGTATTTCAGCCCATCAGAGTGAAGGGTGAGGGGATAAAGTCAAAATGCTGCAAAAAGAATCGCTCAGGGAAAAACATCCTTGAGCGATTTCTTATTATTTAACCAGAACTTTTACAGTTCTGCCGTCTGACTTGCGAATAATGTTCAGACCCTTTTTCTTCTTGTCGAGACGATTTCCTTGTAAGTCGTAGATTCGTTCGTCATCAGAGTTACTTGTGACACTATTTATACCAGTTGCATCCGCATCCCCAACAATTGAGGCGAAGCCAGACCAAGGCGCTGTTGATTTGTATAAATCTACTGCCGAACTAGGTACATGCAGCGTTGCATAGTTTATCTTTGTATTCTTAAACGATCCACTTACAGAGATTGCTGGTGGAATTTCATATTTACAATAAAAATCCTTCAGTTTCGGCAGATTACAGAACTGAACTCCTAAATTGGGATATCCAGAACTCGAAGTATTGGGGGCTCCTTCAATCACGATGGTTTTAAGATTGGCACAATCAGAGATGGCGTGATCACCAACGGACTCAACAGACTTAGGCAGAGAAATCTCAGTAAAACTGCTACATCCTCTAAACACTTCTTCTCCTATTGTCTTGACCATTGATGGAATCTCATAAGAAGGCAGTTTCTCACAGTTATAGAAAGTCTGTTTATACAATTCTGTTGCGTAATCATAAAGTATGACGGATTTCAGATTGGTGCAACCTGAAAAAATGGCGTCACCACGAAGATCGCTTAGAGGTAAATTGACACTGGTTAGGTTATTGCAATCCTTAAAGGCTTCGTCTGTGGTTCTTTCAATACTATTGCCTGTTACAGAGGTGAGTCCTTTACTGCCCATAAAAGCCTGGGGAGCAATCATTACGACTTGACAGTTATAGCCGCCTAACGTTACTGTTTTAGGAATAACAATATCACCTGCATATGTTTTGCCTTCAGGTTTAACCACTAATGCTAGATAACCAAAAGTAGGAGATCCGCCAAATGAATAGTATAGCTCAGATGTACTAGGTAGTTCACCCGAAGTACCTGTTCCTGTTGTAAATTCAAGGTTGATATTGTTACTCATAACGTATCCTTCGTTGACAGTCCTAAGATATCCAGCAGGAATAAGTATTGAGTATTTTGTGTTTTCTTCGAGATACTTACGCGCGCCAACCCAGTTGAGTGGTGTTAAGGTAACAGTGGTGGTATTGTTTTGTGTATCATAGCTGAATTCGCTGCTCATTGGGAATTGAGCCCATCCAATAGTAGGATACCATGATGCATTTGGATTCCTTTCAACGAGTTGCGCGAATTTGACTTTAAACAATACGTCAACAGGAAGACCTGTGCTACCGTTGGCAGGGTCACAGCCAATCATATCAAAATATATGTATTGCACAGGATCAGAGGAATGCCCCGAACCATCGTCTACAATGGTAATGTAAAACCAGTCTTCGTTCCTGGGAACCTTATGGCCAGCCTCCATCTCATATATAACACACTTCACCTGAATCTCTACACCAGGAGGTGTAGGTTTATGGGTGTTCAGACAATAATCAGGGTATCCATTACCACCATAGCAGTCGGAAACATATCCCTGATCATCGTTAAAAATTACCCACCTGTAATCAACACCAGATTCAGAGGCATACATAAGTACTTGTTCACCAACGTTAACTTTTATGGATTTTGCAGACAAAGAAGTAAACGATAAAAGGCAGGTAAGTACCAGCAGTAGTTTCTTGAGTATAATTTTCTTCATAGCCGTAATAGTTGTTAGGATTAGTAATATTCTGTTTGCAAAGATAACGAAAACAAAGACACAAAACAAATTAGCTAAATGAGAAATACAGGGTGAACGGACGTATGAAAGGTTATTAGGACGAAAATCAAGGATAAGGAGGAATAAATAGTTGAACGGATTTATGCTGAATGGTTTTTTCTTGGCTAAAAAGTGGGTGATAGCGTAATTTTTTCGTATATTTGCAAACAAATTTACCAAATGAAACCAACATCACGACATATACACCTTTTGATTATTACTACCTGCGTGATACGATGCCACAGGGACGGGTGACTGACATCCGATATTGTAAGTCGAGATGGTTTCTCCGGAAGTATTTACAATTACTCCGAATAGAAATTTAAATACTCCAA
>CACXSA010000055.1 GCA_902770195.1 uncultured Prevotellaceae bacterium | reverse complement strand
GCTGCTGAGTGGGAGGAGAAGGCTAAGGATCTGGCTGCCCGCTTCATCAAGAACTTCAAGAAGTACGAGGGTAACGAGGCTGGTAAGGCTCTCGTCGCTGCAGGTCCGAAATTGTAATTCGGACCGAAGCAACTTCTCCCTACAGGGGAAAATGCAGGTCCGAAATTGTAATTCGGACCGAAGCAACTTCGCCCTACAGGGGAAAATGCAGGTCCGAAATTGTAATTCAGACCGAAGCAACTTCGCACAATGCATAATTAATGGCTGCGCCGAAAGGTGCGGCCATTTTTTGATATACGTCAAAAACAACGTTGGCGACAGCAAATTCTATTCTTTTCACTTTTCACTTTCCACTATTCTTTGTACCTTTGTACTTGATAATCGAGACGATTATTTAATTATATTCATTAGGTTAGTAGTAAATTAAGGTAAAAGTTATGTTATTAGATTTTCAGACAACGACGATGTTGGTAGCAGTTGCTTTAGCTACTATTCTGAGTGTTATAACACTCATGCATACTAACATGCGTTGAAGGAAAGAGCGCGGAGTGAGAGAGTCATACCGCGCTCTTTTTTGCAAACATTCCCTAAAATATCACCTTTTATAATATATTTAACTTAATAAAAGGTAGAAAAATGCTCAAAATTGCAGAATTGTGCGTAAATTTGCACCCAAAATTGAATAAATCCATGTCGATGAAACAGACAAGAACAATATGTGCGCTGTTTGCCACCATTATAATCTTGACTTCGTGTGCAAGTTCAAGCAGCGAAGTGACACTATATAGTGATGCATCCATCACTGCTTTTACATTGGGAAAACTGAATAGATATACAGAGACGCTAGACAGCGATGGAGTGCCCCAAACTAAGAAAACCACATTCTCGGCAGGCGCATACAGGTTTGTGATAGACCAAGTTAACAGAAAAATATACAACAACGACTCATTACCTGTTGGTACTGATGTCGCACATGTACTGTGTACTATCAGCACCGCAAACAATGGTGTTGCACTTTTTGAAGACTTAAAAGAAGAGGACACCTACTATTACTACTCATCGGCTGACAGCATCGACTTCACCTCTCCACGCACAGTCAGGGTGATGTCAAGCGACGGAAAGGGATATACCGAATACACCATCCAGATAAACGTCCATGAAGAAGATGGCGACAAATTTGAATGGAACGCGCTAGATGGATCTATTCAAGTGCAGGCGATGAGAGGTTTGAAAACACTCTATCAGAAAAAGACCATTTTTCTTTTTTGCGATTTAGACGGTAAGACACAAGTTTATCGCGTTGATGACAACAGAAATTGGGATAAGATTGCACAAAGCATGAACTTTTCTTCCGATGCGTGGAAAAATGTAGCCGTAATGGATAATGTTTTCTATCTTTTTGACGGAGGCATCCTCTACAAGAGTGATGACGGTAACGAATGGACGCTGGTTAACTTTACTGCTGAACAGCCTGTCAAGCAGCTGATTGGAGCCAGCACCTATGAACTATATGCCTTGTCCGGAAGTAATCAGATTATGGCTTCTAGAGACGGGGGAGAGAGCTGGAAAGTTGAAAAGAACGATATGCCAGAAAAGTTGCCAACAGAAGATATCACGATGGTAAGCTACCCAGTTTATATGGCAGACAATTGCGAGCAAGTGATTATGGTTGGCAACCTTGAATCAGGAGCGAATGAAGAGTATGCAGTGGTATGGCGAAAAATTGTTGACTTCGACAACTTTGACCTTGGAGGCACATGGACTTATATGGATCGTGGCTCCATGACAGAATTCCTACTTCCAAGATATGATCATTACAACTTGTTGGCATACGAGGACTATCTTCTAGCCTTTGGCAAGTTACCCGAAAGCAAAAGCAAAGGAAAGCCATATACCACAATTTTACAGAGCAGAGACAACGGCATCACATGGAAAGAAAAGAAAGGCGTATTTGTCTTCCCAGAAAATATGGCGAACACAAACGCCACCACTATCAGCTCCGTAGTTGATAAGAACAAAAACATTTGGCTATTCTGCATTGGCACTGGAGAGATTTGGAAAGGACGTCTTAACAGGGCTGCATGGACATATAAATAGAACTAACAGCATGCGAAAGGTTCTGTTTATCATTCTGCTATTTGCTGTGACCACATCAGCAAGTGCTCAGACGCAACCGGAATACCGTATAGAAATTGGTGCCGGCGTAGGTATGGTCAACTATCTGGGCGATTTCAATGGGAACATTTTTAAGAACCCCATGCCCATGTTTTCGCTGCTTGCAAAATACAAATTTGACCCACGAATGGCACTGGCCATGAACGTGAGCTACGGAAAGATAAAAGGTGCATCAAAGGATGCAAAGACATACTACCCTGCCCCATGGCAGGACTATAGTTTTAACCACGGACTCCTTGACGTGGGGATACGATTTGAATACAACTTCTGGCCTTATGGAACAGGAATGGAGTATCGTGGCGCAAAACGCGTTACACCTTATATATATATAGGTGCTGGAATGACGTTTGCAAAACCTGACAAGACGGAGGTAGGCATGAACCTGCCTATCGGTGGTGGTGTGAAATACAAAGTGGCTGACCGTGTCAACATGGCATTGGAATGGACCATGCACTTTACCACAAGTGACTATCTGGATGGGGTTAAAGACCCTTATGGCATTCAGAGCTCAGGAATCTTCAAGAACACAGACTGTTACAGCCATCTGCGTCTGTCGGTAACTTACGACATCTGGGCAAAATGCAAAACTTGTCATAACGACAAGGATTGAAGATAATAAGAGCGGGCAACACTGCTGATGATTAAAAGAAATAAAGATATATGACGACAGAATTAGACAAGAATCGCATTCCGCAGCATATTGCCATCATCATGGATGGTAATGGACGCTGGGCAACAGATCGCGGACTTGACAGAACGTTTGGTCACAAGGCTGGATTGGACACCGTAAAGAAGATTACTGCCGAATGTGCACGACTGGGGGTAAAGTACCTGACACTATATACTTTCTCTACTGAGAATTGGAATCGTCCTGCCTATGAGATTGAGGCACTGATGGGACTGGTGCTCAGTTTCATTGAGATGGAGCTATTCACAGACAACAACGTGAAATTCACGCTGATTGGCGATCGTGAGCGCTTACCCCAAAGTGTTCAGGACAAAATCACCTATATGGAAAACCTCACCAAGGACAACAACGGTATGACGATGGTGGTAGCCATGAGCTACTCGTCTAAACTTGAACTGGTAAGAGCAACAAAACTGATTGCTGACGAGGTTAAGAGTGGTAAGCTGAATCTTGAAGACATCACTGAACAGACTATCAATGATCACCTGTGGACTGCTAACATGCCCGATCCAGAACTGCTCATCCGTACTGGTGGAGAGTTGCGCATCAGCAACTACCTGCTTTGGCAATGTGCCTATTCAGAATTCTATTTCTGCGACACTTATTGGCCTGATTTCAACGAAGAATCTCTTCATGAGGCTATAGCAAACTATCAAAGCCGTCAACGTCGTTTTGGAAAAACAGAAGCACAGGTGGAAAGCGAGGCACAAGACCTAAATGCGAAATGAGGATTCGAGCTTTGCTCGCTTGTCAAAACAAGAATAAGAAATGAACAAGAATAGTTATATCAGAAGAGAAACAGGAAATGGGATGATGAAGAGAGTGCTAATGGCATTCCTCATTTCTCATTTCTCATTCCTCATTTGCTATGCGCAAGACGTCATCATCAATCCCAACATCTCGTATGCTGGCACACCTCGCACATGTGAAATAGGAGGACTGGCGGTAAAAGGTGTAGAAGGATATGAAGACTATGTACTGACGGGCTTGTCAGGACTGACAGTAGGTCAGACCATCAGTCTGCCTGGCACAGAGATTACTGAAGCTGTCAAGCGCTATTGGAAACATGGTCTGTTCTCAAAGGTATCCATCACAGCTGACTCCATTGTCGGTTCAAAGGTTTATCTCTGTATTAATCTGGCCACTCGTCCGCGTATCAGCACCATTAACTATTATGGCCTGAAGAAGTCGGAGCGTGAGGATATGGAGTCAAAACTTGGCATTATGAAAGGCAGTCAGGTTACGCCAAATATGCTTGATCGTGCCAAAATCTTGGCCAAGAAATACTTTGATGAAAAAGGTTACAAGAACGCTGAGATAGAAATTGTTCAGCGTGACGACGTAACGAGTAAGAACGAGGTAATCCTGGATGTCACCATTGACAAAAAGTCGAAGATGAAAGTACGCAAAATCATTTTCGAGGGCAACGAACAACTGAAAGACAGCAAGATCAAGGGTACCCTGTTCAAAAAAGGTTCCTTCGGAAAGATTAACGAAGCAGGAAAACTCAAAAACTTATTCAAAGCCAAGAAATTTACACCAGAACGTTACGATGAAGCCAAGAAGGCACTCATCGATAAATACAACGAACTGGGTTATCGCGACGCTACCATTTTGGAAGACTCCGTATGGACTATCGATGAGAAACATGTGAATGTATTTGTAAAATTGGACGAGGGACAGCGCTACTATCTGCGAAACATCACATGGGTAGGTAATACCGTGGTTACCACCGACTACCTGAATGCCGCCTTGGGCATGAAGAAAGGTGACATCTATAACCAAAAGCAGATGAACAAACGCCTGAAGGAAGACGATGATGCTATTGGCAACTACTATTGGAACAACGGTTACTTGTTCTACAACCTCGATCCTGTCGAGGTGAACATCGTAGGCGACTCCATTGACTTGGAAATGCGCATTCAAGAAGGTACACAGGCCCATCTTAGCCATGTTCGCATCTTTGGTAACGACCGACTTTATGAAGAAGTGGTACGACGCGAGTTGCGTACCAAGCCTGGCGACCTGTTCTCAAAAGATGCCCTTCAGCGTTCTGCCCGTGAAATAGCATCTATGGGTTTCTTCGACCCTGAAAAGGTCAACCCAGATGTCAAGCCTAACTATGAGGATGGTACCGTTGACATCAACTGGGAACTCGAGCAGAAGTCTAATGACCAGCTTGAATTCTCACTCGGTTGGGGTCAGACGGGTATTATCGGTCGCGTGGGTATCAAGCTCAATAACTTCTCCATGCGTAACCTCTTTGGTAAAAACAAGATGCACCGCGGTCTGATGCCTATTGGTGACGGTGAACAGCTCTCACTCTCCTATCAGTCCAATGGTAGTTACTATAACTCTATTTCTGCAGGTTATTCTACTGGATGGTTTGGTGGAAAGCGGCCTAACGCTTTCAGTATCAACGCCTTCTACTCCAAACAAACAGACATATCAAGCACATATCGTAACTCCAGTTGGTACAACAACTACAATAGTTATCTCTATGGATATGGCTCGTACAACAGTGGATACTACGATTACACCTCCATGATGGACGATGACAAGTACATCAAGCTCTTTGGTGCTTCTATCGGATGGGGTAAGCGCCTACGCTGGCCTGACGACTATTTCCAGCTTTCTCTGCAATTGTCTTACACACGCTATATGCTGCAAGACTGGAGCTACTTCCTCATCAGCAATGGTAACTGTAACAACATCAACATAGGAGTTACCTTGTCACGTACTTCTACTGATAACCAACTCTTCCCACGTCGGGGTTCAGAGTTCTCGGCTTCTGTGACCATGACTCCACCCTGGTCGCTCTTTGATGGTAAGGACTATGCCAAATTGGCAACAGCAGAGACCTATAAGACCAATATAGACCGCTATAATGATGAGTTACAGGAGAAATATCGTTGGATTGAGTACCACAAATGGAAGTTTAAGTCAAAGACCTACACTGCCCTGACAGGTGGTCAGAAGTGTCTCGTACTGATGACTCGTGTCGAGTTAGGACTGCTGGGTTCTTATAACAATGACAAGCGCTCACCCTTCGAAACCTTCTATGTCGGTGGTGATGGCATGAGTGGCTACAGTTCCGGCTATGCCGAGGAGACCATTGGTCTGCGTGGTTATGAAAACGGTTCACTCACACCCTATCGTGCCACAGGTTATGCCTACGACCGTTTCAGCCTGGAATTGCGCTATCCGTTCCTGTTGGGTAATACCACCATCTATGGTTTGGGCTTCATTGAAGGCGGTAACGCATGGAACGAAGCTAAGAACTTCAATCCCTTCGAGATTAAGCGCTCTGCAGGTCTCGGTGTCCGTATCTTCCTGCCTATGGTTGGTCTGATGGGTATTGACTGGGCCTATGGTTTCGACAAGCCCTACATCACCTCAACAGGTATTGGTGGAAGCCAGTTCCACTTCATCTTAGGACAAGAATTCTAAGCGGGCTTTACAGGCTAAATGAGAAATGAGTAATGAGTAATGAGTAATTATGATTAGAAAAGTAATATTATTGGTTGTCCTATGTGCATCGACAATAGCGATGCAGGCACAAAAATTCGCTCTGGTCGATATGGACTATATTCTAAAGAATATTCCAGCCTATGAGCGGGCTAACGAACAACTTAACCAAGTGTCAAAGAAATGGCAAGCTGAGGTTGAAGCTGTACAAATTGAAGCACAGACCCTTTACAAGAACTACCAGAACGAGGTTGTCTTTCTCTCTCAAGAACAGAAGAAGGCCCGTCAAGACGCCATTGTCAAGAAGGAACAAGAGGCTGCTGAACTGAAGAAGAAGTACTTCGGTCCGCAAGGTGAACTCTTCAAGAAGCGTACAGCACTGATGACGCCCATTCAAGAAGAAGTCTATACTGCCGTGCGTGACATTGCGGACTTGCGAGGCTATCAGCTAGTGCTCGATCGTGCCAGTGACGCAGGAATCATCTTCGGTTCACCAAAGGTTGATATCTCAAATGAGGTACTGTCTAAGTTAGGATATGCTAACTAAGTAAATAAAAATAATAAATATCAAACATTTTAAACAAAGAAAACAATGAAGAAACTATTATTCATGCTGATGATGCTCGCCCCTATGGCAGCATTCGCACAGAAGTTCGGACACGTCAACTCACAGGAGATTATCCAGGCTATGCCCGAGTTCACCAAAGCACGTACTGACATTGAGGCACTTGCCAAGCAGTATGATGCAGACCTGAAAAGTATGCAGGAAGAAATCCAGAAAAAAGCTGAGGCTTTAGAGAAGGAACAAGCTACCCTGCCCGCTAACATCAAACAGCGTCGTGAACAGGAACTGCAGGAGATGTATCAAAAGTATCAGCAGAGTGCTCAGGACAACCAGCAGGCACTTGCAAAGGAACAGTCAGAGAAGATGCAGGCTATCACCACCAAGGTGCTAGATGCTATCAAGTCTATTGGTCAGACCGATGGTTATGTCTATATCATGGACATTGCCGGTGGTATCCCTTACATCAGCACTACGCTTTCTACCGATGTTACCGCAAAGGTAAAGACCAAGCTCGGACTGCAGTAATATGAAGAAAACTGTTCTTTTCCTACTGCTGACGGTCGCATCGCTCACTGTTACAGCACAAGAAATCACGCCTAAAGACTCTGTAGCTTTCAAGTATGGCTATCTGAGCTATGATTCAGTCATGATTGCCATGCCTGAGTATGCTGAGTTCAAGACCAACATGGCTCAGTTGCGTGAGCAATATGAAGCTGAGCAGAAACGCGTGGAAAACGACTTCAACATGAAGTATGAAGAATTCCTTGACGGACAGGCCAACTTTCCACAGACAATCCTTCAGAAGCGCCAAAGCGAGCTGCAGGAGATGCTTGACAAAAACATCGCCTTTAAGAAGCAAAGCCAAAAGATGCTCAACGATGCAGAAGCAAGCATGTTGGATGCCATTAAGACAACCATTAACATGGCTGTGAACACTGTTGCTCAAGAGCGTGGCTATGCCTTCGTTTTAAATACCGACAAGGAAGCTGTACCCTTCATCAACCCTGCTATGGGTGAGGACATTACAGAAGCAGTTAAACAGCTTCTGAATGAGAAAGAGAAATGAGTAGCGACCCAGGGCCTATTGGCATCTTTGACAGCGGATATGGTGGACTGACCATCCTTCATGGCATCCGTCAGCTGTTGCCCCAGTACGACTACCTCTATCTGGGAGACAATGCCCGTGCGCCTTATGGCACTCGCTCTTTTGATGTTGTATATGAGTTTACACGTCAGGCTGTGATACGCCTTTTTGAAATGGGATGTCATCTTGTCATCCTTGGCTGTAACACCGCTTCAGCAAAAGCTTTACGCTCTATTCAGCAGAACGATTTGCCCAAGCTCGACCCACAACGTCGAGTCTTGGGCATTATTCGTCCCACCGCTGAGATAGTAGGTTCTATCACACACACTCGCCATGTGGGTATCTTTGCCACAGAGGGTACTATTAAGAGTGAATCGTATAATCTTGAGATCCATAAGCTCTTCCCGGATATCATCGTTAACGGAGTAGCCTGTCCTTTCTGGGTTCCATTGGTTGAATACAATGAGGCCGATTCGCCAGGTGCCGACTATTTCGTAAAAAAACGCATAGACCAGCTTATGCGTATGGATGCCGACATTGACACCGTGATTTTGGGTTGCACCCACTATCCTCTACTGCTACCCAAGATTCACAAGTATATACCTCGTGGCATCCGCATTATCTCCCAAGGTGAATATGTAGCAGATTCTCTGCAAAACTATTTCCAGCGTCATCCGGAGATAGAGAAACGCTGTACACAAGGCGGTCTGGTAAAGTATCTGACTACTGAAAACCCAGAAAAATTCAAGGAACAGGCACAACTCTTTCTCCATGAACCCGTAGAGGTGGAGAATATTGCGTTGGGACAATAAACGTTATAGGTTTATTTTAGTAAACGCCGGGAGAAATAGCGTACAGGATACCATACACTTAGGAATCCCACAGCCAATACTGTAAAGAAAACAAGAACGATATCCCAAGGGTGAACACTAACAGGATAGGCATCCACCACAAACGAACCTTCACTGCTACCTAGTCTTACAATACCATACTGTTGCTGAACCCAACAAAGCAACAAGCCAACCACCACACCAATAACAGCTCCTATAGCAGAAATCAATCGACCTTCAAAGAGAAAAACATGTATAATCTGGCGCTCCGAAGCTCCCAGATTACGCAGTGTCACCACGTCTTCTTTCTTGTCGATAATCAGCATAGACAGCGAACCGATAATGTTAAAGCAGGCAATAACCAGGATAAAAGTCAGGAAGACATAGGCTATGAGTTTCTCCACTTTCATAATACGAAAAGTGTCATTTTGCTGTTCATAGCGGTCCTGTACGTAGAATTGATCGCCTGCTATTTCCTCCATCTGGCGCTTTACCCGTTCAAAATCGCTGCCGGGCTTCAGTCGCAGTTCCAATGAAGAAAGGCGCCCCTCCAAGTCGAACAGATGACGTGTAAACGCTAAAGAGGTCAGGATGTAGTTCTTGTCATACTTCCCCTGTTTCATACAAAAAACAACACCAGGTGAATATAACTCATCCTCCACGAAGCCCTCTGTAGGATTAGTAATATTCAACTGACCCTCACGACGGGGAGCATAGATTTTCAGTGGATGATCGTAGGTATAGCCCAAACCCAATTGATAAGCCACTCCCAAACCAGGTATGCCATAGTGCATATCAGCAGCATGGAGCTCGAAACTGCCATCGCCCTCCAATATTTCCTGGATATGCGTCAACTGGTTAAAATTATCCTCAACACCTTTCACTTTCACCATCTGTTGGCGATTGCCATAGACTGCCAAGGCTTGTTCTTCCAGACACTCCGTAGCCACCTCAACTTCTGGCAACTGACGAATCCTGGTGAGTATCGGGTCTTCTGCCAAAGCTGTTTTTCCCTTTACAGGAGTGACCTTCAACTGAGGGTCCATCTGGGTAAAGAACGAAGCCACGAGATCATGAAACCCGTTAAACACGCTTAGTGTTACCACAAGAGCCATAGTGGCTACAGCAACTCCTACCACAGAAATGCTACTGATTACATTAATGGCATGAGTCGATTTTTTGGAAAAAAGGTAACGACGGGCTATGTAAAACGGGAAATTCATATCTGTTTTAACGACAACCGGAACAACTTATAACAAAAGCTTTCTTGGGTTGTCAGAGAGATTGTTTTATTTTCCTAACAACTGATCGATGCGCTCAATGTAGTCGAGCGAATCGTCGATAAAGAAGCGCAGCTCTGGTATGATACGCACCTGATAACGGATGCGAGTACCCAGCTCATAACGTATCTGCTTCTCGTTCTTGGTGATATTCTGAATCAACTCCTCACCACGTTCTGAAGGGAAGATGCTCAGATAGGCAGTACATATGCTCAGGTCGGGAGAAATCTTCACTCTCGTGACGCTGATCATCACTCCATGTAAGGAGCGCGTCTGCTCCTGGAAAATCAAACTGAGTTCCTTTTGGAGCAGGCGCGCTATCTTGTTCTGTCTTGTCTCCTGCATTATTACTTCTTAGGATCTACTTCCAGTAATTCAATCTTGAAGATAAGCATAGAGAAAGGCTTGATATCAGCACCCTGCTGACGCTCGCCATAAGCCAGTTCCTGAGGAATATAAACCTCCCAGATAGAACCAGCAGGCATGTGTACCAGAGCTTCTGTCCAACCCTTGATTACCTGGTTAGCACGGAAGTTAGCAGGCTCGCCACGCTTGTATGAGCTGTCGAACACCTTGCCGTCAAGTGTCTTACCCTCGTAGTGAACTTTCACGAGAGAAGTGTCCTTTGGCAGAGGGCCGTTACCCTCTTTGATGACTTTATACTGAACACCACCGTCGAGAACCTTCACACCCTCAGCCTTAGCGTTCTTAGCAAGGAATTCCTCACCAGCCTTCTTGTTGGGACCGAACTCCTTCTCCATGTTTCTTGCCTTGATGACGCGCATCATCTCCTGAGCAACAGCCTGAGCAGAGTCAACAGTCATCAGACCACCCTTGCCGATAGTACCAGCAATGAAACCAGCCATGAAGTTCTTAAGAGAGATAGTCTTGGTAGAATCCTCACCAAACAACTCGTGATTGATACCCTTTACCATCTGGTTAGAAATCTGCTGACCAATCTGGATACCAGCATAGTAAGCAGCCTTCTTCTTGTCGTCACCGGCATTTGCGCCCTCGTTCAAACCTTTGATAAACTCGTCCATGTAAGCGGTGTCAACACCCAGACGACCTACGAGATAATCCTTCAGACCCTGAGTCTGAGCCATACCGATAGCATAGCTAACAGTATCTACATCGCTCTTCAGGTTTGCCTGAGGAGCACCATTGCCGCATGCAAACATCATAACGGCAGAAACAGCTGCAAGAGCAGCAAAAGTAAACTTTTTCATTGTTGTTGTTTTATTTATTTTGTTATTACACTATATCGTTGTTAATTACATTACCTGAATCAACTCTACGTCAAAAATCAGGGCTGCAAATGGAGGGATAGACTGTCCTGCACCACCCTCGCCATAAGCCAGACGATAGGGGATGAAGAAACGATACTTAGCACCCTCCTGCATCAGCTGAAGACCTTCTGTCCAACCAGCAATCACCTGCTGCAGACCGAACACGGCAGGCTCACCACGCTGAACACTGCTGTCGAACACCGTGCCGTCGATGAGGAAACCCTCATAGTGGCACTTCACAGAGTCCTTGGCACTAGGCTTCTTGCCATTGCCTTCTTTCAGCACCTGATACTGCAGACCGCTAGGCAGCGTGATTACGCCGTCTTTCTTGGCATTCTCTGCTAAATACTTCTCACCAGCTTCCTTATGAGCCTTGCCAGCCTCAGCACGCTGTTTATTGATTTTCTCTTCCTGTGCCGCAAAAAATTCCTGAACAATCTGCTGAGCCTCACTGCTCTTAATTTTCAATTCCTTACCACCCAACACATCTTTCACAGCCTGGGCGAAATCATCGATATTCAGCTCCTGACCACCCATATTTGCCAATTGGTGACCGATGCCGATACCTAATGCATAGCTTACTTTATCCATTTTTTCTTATTATAAATAATGTATATATTCTAAAAAACGGCGCAAAGGTACAACTTTTCTTCGATTTATTGGCGATAATTCGCGAAAAATTGCTAATTTTGTGCATTCTTAATACTTTGACTCATGAAAAAAATAGTTGTTTTAACAGGTGCAGGCATGTCTGTGGAGAGTGGTTTACGTACTTTCCGCGATGCTGACGGTTTATGGGAGGAGTTTCCTGTTCAGAAGGTAGCAACCCACGAAGGATGGTTGAACGATCCCACTCTAGTGACTAATTTCTACAATATGCTGCGCAAAAAGTGCTGGAACGTGAAACCCAACGAAGGCCATAAGCTCGTAGCTGCCCTGGAACAGAAGTACAACGTTACCGTAGTAACACAGAATGTTGACAATCTGCATGAGCAGGCAGGTTCTTCAAAGGTCATCCACCTGCATGGTGAACTGATGAAGGTTTGTTCCAGCAACGACCCTGACGACCCACGCTATCAGCAGATGCTGACTCCCGAGAATTGTGAGGTAACTCCTGGCACAAAGGCTGGCGATGGTTCCCTGTTGCGTCCGTTCATTGTGTTTTTTGGTGAAGCAGTACCCATGATTAGTGCTGCTGCTGAGGAATGTCAGGAAGCCGACATCTTCATCATCATCGGCACCTCGCTGAATGTCTATCCTGCGGCAGGCCTCATCCACTATGTGCGCCCCGATGTTCCTGTATATCTGATTGATCCCAATCCTGTCAGTGCAGGCGGACGCCAGATTGTACAGATTCAGAAAGGAGCCTCCGAGGGCATGAAGGAGTTGACAAAGACGTTAATGCCATAATAACGAAAACGTTATTCCGCAGCAGCGTCTTTCTGCAGAATCCGTTTGTATTCACCCTCTGTGTTCAGAATTCGCTCAGCCTCCTTCATCGTTTTGTCAGTACGCAATCCTACTTGCACCTGACCTTCCTGATAGTAGTAGGCTGAGACGATATCCTGTTCCAGCATCATTTGTATTTCGTCACGACGCAAGTCCAGGTCACGATTCACATCGTGGTGGTCTATCTTCTTTTTCAATGCCTCAAACTCCCCAAGGGCTTCGTCGTAGTAGCCCTCGAACTTGGCAGCTCTCACCAGTTCTTCAAATTGCTTTTTGCTCAACTGGTCATAGGTGAATCCGGCCTTCACCACACGCTCCTTAAACTCTGCATAGTCTGCATCCGTCAGATGGAAATCTGCTGCAGGAGCAATAGTGGGGTGCTTGGAGATATAGTCAACCACATAGTTAAACATCACCTCTGTAGAGTCAAGCCTGCTCAGATACATCGTAATGTTAGCCAAGGTGTCAGGTTTAACCTCCACATCGGGCTTAATGCCTTCCTTCATCTTTATGCCTCGTCCACTGGGTAGATAATAGCGTGAGGTAGTCAACTTCAGATTGGCATTATAGGGCAGATCAATGTTAGGCACCTGCACCAAGCCCTTACCAAAGGTACGTGTACCTATTATAATACCTCGCTTCAAGTCTTGTAGTGCTCCACTGGTTATCTCTGAAGCAGAAGCCGTCTCACCATTCACCAACACCACAATAGGCATCACGGTATCGACAGGCTCCATCCTCGTCTTATATTCTGAATTGGCACGCTTCAACTTGCCCTTAGTCTCCACGATCTTCACACCTTTGGGAATCCACATATTCAGGATATCCACACACTCCGACAACGAGCCACCACCATTTCCACGAAGGTCTAACACCAGCTTCTGGGCTCCCTGTTTCTTCAAATCCAGGAAAGCCAAACGCATAGCCTTGGCAGGCTCGCCCGTGAAGGTGTTCAAACAGATATACCCAACCCCATTAGGGCGCATTCCGTAATAGGTTATCTCGGGCATCTTGATACTCTGGCGTTTAATCTTAAAGTTCATTTTCTTGCCTGTTGAGGGACGTTCTATCTTCAGCATGAAAGTGGTTCCAGCCTCGCCACGAAGATGGCTGCTCACATAACCCACCTCCTTATCCGTCATCACCGTATCGTCTATCTGCAGAATGACATCACCTTTCTTCAATCCTGCCAATGCTGCAGGCATACCAGCATAGGGCTCTTCTATCACCACGCGTTTCTTTTGCTGATGAAACCTTATCAGTGCTCCAATGCCCGCATACTTACCTGTCAACATCTGCTTCAGGTCTTTTTGCTGCTCCTCAGGATAATATTCCGTATAAGGATCCAAGCTGCGTAACATGGCATGAATGCCTGTTCCCACCACTTTGTTGGCATCAAGCGTGTCAACATACATCATATCCAAATTCTTATACAGGGCATTGAATATCTCAAGGTTCTTAGCCACCTCCAACTGATGGTTCTTTACATCTTGTGCCTTACCAGCAACCACCATTGCCAGCAGCACCATAAACAAGAAAATACGTTTCTTCATCATCTATATTGCTATAATTTGGGGACAAAGGTATAAAAAAATACGCTTTTAATGAATTTTTTTCGAAAAAAGTTTGCAGGATTCGAAAAAACATATTACCTTTGCACCCGCAATCGAAAGAAAGCAACCTGCTTCAGTAGCTCAGTTGGTTAGAGCACCTGACTGTTAATCAGGGGGTCGTTGGTTCAAGCC
>CACXSA010000054.1 GCA_902770195.1 uncultured Prevotellaceae bacterium | reverse complement strand
ACCTGGTTGCCATGCTTGTCAACCAACCAACGTCCTTCTACGTGAAGGGTGGGCAGGGGCTTCACTCCTTGTGCCCAAATGGTGATGCAGCTAAGCAGCATCAGCCATGTAATCATGTTTCTCTTCATTGTATTGTGATTTTTATGTGGTGCAAAGTTATACATTATTATAGTAATAGCCATATTGGGTAAGACCGAATTTTTAGGATAGAAACAACAACCAAAGAACGTGTTACATATTCAAAACTATATGAAACAATCATGCAGGGTGTATATGGCAAAAGATGGTTAACTTTGCAGTCAGAAACAACTATAAATAGATACGACAATGAAAAGGTTTTTCCTATTAACTTTTGTGCTGACGGCCTTACCCTTTGCGATGGCCCATGCAGCAGTAGATCCTAACTTCTATATCTTCTTGTGTTTTGGACAGTCGAATATGGAAGGCAATGCCCGTCCGGAGGCTCAGGATATGAAGAGTCCGGGTCCTCGATTCCTGTTGATGCCCGCTGTGGATTTCCCAGAACAGGGACGTAAGATGGGCGAGTGGTGTGAGGCAGTTCCTCCCTTGTGCCGTCCCAATACAGGACTGACCCCTGCCGACTGGTTTGGTCGTACGATGGTAGAGTCGTTGCCCAAGAATATCAAGATTGGCGTCATCCACGTGGCTATCGGTGGTATCGACATCAAGGGATTCCTGCCCGACAGCATTAAGGAATATGCTGAGAAGAAAGCTCCAGGCTGGATGAAGGGCATGCTTGCCGCCTACGACAACAACCCCTACAAACGAATGGTTGAACTGGCCAAGAAGGCACAGAAGGACGGTGTCATCAAGGGCATTCTGATGCATCAGGGCGAGACGAACACTGGTGACCCCAAGTGGGCTGGGATGGTGAAGCAGGTCTATGACAACCTGTGCAGTGATCTGCAGCTGAAGCCTGAGGAGGTAAACCTCTATGCTGGAAATATCGTGCAGGCTGACGGTAAGGGCGTCTGCATCGGTTGTAAGAAACAGATTGACGAGTTGCCAAACACCCTGCATACGGCACAAGTCATTTCCTCGGATGGTTGTACGAACGGTCCCGACCGCTTGCACTTTGATGCTGCTGGTTACCGTGAACTGGGTTGCCGCTATGCGGAGACTGTAGCTCGTCACCTAGGTTATGAGCCTAAGCGTCCCTTCATCGAGATGCCTAAGAAGATTGAGGTTCCTGCCGATGCTGTGACAGTAGAGAATGCCATTCCTGGCAACGAGTTCCCCAAGATAGACAAGGAGCGTCGTGCCTACTTCCGCATTCAGGCACCACAGACCCGCAAGGTCGTGGTGGATATCTGTGGCAAGAAATACGATATGCAGCCCGACGGTAAGGGTAACTTCATGGCAGTCTCTGATCCGTTGCCTGTTGGTTTCCACTACTATTTCATGGAGATTGACGGTGTGAGATTTGTTGACCCGGCTTCCGAAACCTATTTTGGCTGCAACCGCGAGGCGGGTGGCCTTGAGGTTCCCGAAGGACCAGAGGGTGACTACTACCGTCCTCAAGTGGGCATTCCACATGGTCAGGTGCGTAGTATCTACTATCATAGTCCCCATTCTAAGTTTGGTGAATGGCGTCACGCCTTGGTCTATACGCCTGCTGAGTACGAGAAGGGAAAGAAGAAATATCCAGTGCTCTATCTGCAGCATGGCATGGGCGAGGGCGAGACCAGCTGGATGCTACAGGGTAAGATGCAGCATATCATGGACAATGCCATTGCCAAAGGTGAGGCCGTTCCAATGATTGTCGTGATGGAGAGCGGTGATATCAAACAGCCCTTTAATTTCGCCAGCGGTGCTTCTAACGAGCAGGGACGCAGTGATTACGGTGCTTCGTTCTATCCCGTATTGTTGAACGACCTCATTCCCTATATCGATGCCAACTTCCGCACGAAGGCCGACCGTGAGAACCGTGCTATGGCAGGTCTTTCGTGGGGTGGTCATCAGACTTTCGATGTCGTATTGCGGAACCTCGACAAGTTTGCCTGGATGGGTACTTTCAGTGGCGCCATCTTCGGACTCGACGTGAAGACCGCCTATAATGGTGTCTTTGCCGATGCTGCCGTCTTCAACAAGAAGATTCATTACTTCTACATGAACTGGGGTTCTGAGGACTTCATCAAGAACCAGCCTATTGTCGATAGCTTGCGTCAGCTTGGCATCAAGGTTGACTCCTCTGTCTCTCAGGGTACCGGTCATGAGTTCCTCACCTGGCGTCGTGGACTCAAAGAGTTCGTGCCGAAACTCTTTAAAAATGAGAAATGAGGACTCGACCTTTGGTCGCTTCGTACCTTTAGGTCGAAGAATGAGAAGTGAGAAATGAAAATGAGAAATGATGCGTATTAAAAATATTTTTTCGACATTAGTGGCGTTCATGACTTTTCTTTCTGTGAACGCTGCTGATAGCTTCGTGACTTTCACCGAGCAGAATGGCGCTGTGGCTTTAAAGGGTGCAACCATTGGCTTTGATGCACAAGAGCCAAAGGCTGTGCAGATAGCTGTTGCCAGTCTGCAACAAGACTTTGAACGTGTGATGGGATTTGCTCCCATGAAGAGTGAACAGCCTACTATTCTTGTCGGAACTGTAGGCTTCAACAAGAAGGTGGACCAGTGGGTGAAGAATGGTAAGTTGGCAGACCTGAAGGGGAAGCGCGAGAAGTTTATCATCACAACTATTGATGGACAAGTTGTCATTGCAGGTAGTGACCGTCGTGGTACGGTATATGGCATTTATGAGCTGAGTCGTCAGATGGGTGTGTCGCCCTGGTACTGGTGGATGGACGTGCCCGTAACCAAGCGCGACTATGTAGGTGTCCTGCCTGGTCAATATACCGATGGCGAGCCTGCCGTGGAGTTCCGTGGCTTGTTCTTGAACGATGAGGCTCCGTGTCTGACCTCATGGGTGAAGAACACCTTTGGCACTGATTATGGCGACCACCGCTTCTATGCCAAGGTTTTTGAGCTTATCCTGCGTCTGAGGGGTAACATGCTGTGGCCTGCCATGTGGGGCTGGGCGTTCTATGCCGACGACCCCGAGAACTCGAAGACCGCTGACGAGATGGGTATCATCATGGGAACCTCACACCATGAGCCGATGGCACGAAACCATCAGGAGTATGCCCGCAAGCGTGGCGAGTGGGGGCCCTGGAACTACCAGAAGAACCAGCAGAAATTGGACCAGTTCTTCCGTGAGGGCATCGAGCGCATGAAGGGTACGGAGGATATGGTGACCATCGGAATGCGTGGCGATGGCGACGAGGCGATGAGCGAGGATGCCGATACCAAGCTGTTGCAGCGTATCGTGGAGAACCAGCGCAAGATTATCAAGCAGGTGACCAAGAAGCCTGCCAACAAGACAACCCAGGTGTGGGCCTTGTATAAAGAGGTGTTAGACTATTACGATAAAGGCATGCGCGTGCCTGATGATGTCATCATGCTGTTGTGCGACGACAACTGGGGCAATGTGCGCCGAGTGCCCAATGCCAAGGAACGCAAGCATCCCGGTGGCTGGGGACTGTACTACCATGTAGATTATGTAGGTGCTCCACGTAACTCGAAGTGGATCAACGTCACGCAGACGCAGCAGATGTTCGAACAGCTGTCGCTGGCCTACGACTATGGCATCCAGCGCATGTGGATACTGAATGTGGGCGACCTCAAGCCGATGGAGTATCCCATCCAACTGTTTATGGACATGGCATGGAACCCCAAAGAATATACTCAGCAGACGGTTACCGACCACACTCAACGTTTCTTCCAGAGTATGTTTGGTCAATGTTCAATGGTCAATGGTCAATGTTCAATGGCAAAAGAAGCGGCCTCCATCTATAACCGCAACTGCCAGTATATGGCGCGTGTCACAGCTGAGATGTTGGATGCACAGACCTACAATGTGGCTACGGGAGAGTGGCGCAAGGTCGCTGACGACTATGCCCGTCTGGAACTGCGTGCCCTCCGTCTGTTTGCCGATATTCCCGAAGCAGCCCGTGATGCCTATCGTCAGGCGATACTCTTCCCTGTTCAGGCGATGGCGAACCTCTATGATATGTATTATGCACAGGCTATGAACAAGGTATTGGCAGATGCCAACAATCCCGATGCCAATCTTTGGGCCGACAAGGTGAAACAGTGTTTTGAGCGCGATGCCCAGCTCTGTCGTTATTATAATAAGGAGATGGCTGGTGGCAAGTGGGATGGCATGATGACGCAGAAGCACATCGGCTATACCTCTTGGAACGATAACTTCCCTCATGAGATGCTGCCAGCAACCAAGCGGATAGAGGATGGTTCTGCGGGTGGCTATACCTTCACGGCAGCCAACGGCTATGTAGCTATGGAGGCGGAGCATTATTTCGAAGCCAAGGCTCCTGCTGGAACCCAGTGGAGCATCTATCCCTACTATGGCCGTACCCGTAGTGCCGTGGCACTGACTCCCTATACAGAGCCTGTTGACGGTGCCACCCTGACTTATCGCTTCACGTTGCCAGCCAATGCACCTGCCAAGGTGAAGGTACACGTTATCGTGAAGTCAACGCTTGACTTCCTCAACGTCGGAGGACATGAATATACTGTCAGCATGGACGGCTCAGAACCTCAGACTGTCAACTTCAACAAGACGCTGGTTGACCGTCAGCCCTATATGTATTCTGAGTTCTATCCCGCTGTGGCGCGTCGTGTGGTGGAAAAGGTAGTGGAACTGCCGGTTGGTCGTGCGGATGTGCATGAGTTGACCATCACTCCCAAGCATCCGGGTATTGTATTTGAAAAGATTGTAGTCGATTTCGGAGGCTATGCTCCTCAATATTTATTCGGCGAAGAATCACCAGTAAAACGATAACAATGAGAACAATATTTATCGCTATCAGTATAGTCTGCTGCTTGTCAGTATCTGCTCAGCAGTACCCGTATAAAAACCCGAATTTGTCAGCCCATGAGCGAGCCAAGGATTTGTGTTCCCGTCTGACGTTGGAGGAAAAGGCCCTGCTGATGCTGGACGAAAGTCCTGCCATTCCCCGTTTGGGCATTAAGAAGTTCTTCTGGTGGAGCGAGGCACTGCATGGTGCCGCCAACATGGGAAATGTCACCGTGTTTCCGGAACCGGTAGCTATGGCGTCGTCGTTCAATCCCGACCTGCTGTATAAGTGTTTCGATATAGCCTCTACGGAGTTCCGTGCCCAGTATAACCACCGGATGTATGACCTTGGTGGTGAGGATATGAAGATGCGCTCGTTGTCGGTATGGACCCCGAATGTCAATATCTTCCGCGACCCGCGATGGGGCAGGGGACAGGAGACCTACGGAGAAGACCCCTACCTGACCTCCGTGATGGGCGATGCCGTAGTGCGTGGCTTGCAGGGACCGGAGACATCCAAGTACCGCAAGCTGTGGGCTTGTGCTAAGCACTATGCCGTACATAGCGGTCCGGAATATACCCGCCATACCGCCAACCTGACCGATGTCCCCGTTCGCGACTTCTGGGAGACCTATATGCCCGCCTTCAAGCATCTGGTCACGGAGAGCAATGTCCGTGAGGTGATGTGCGCCTACCAGCGATTGGACGATGACCCCTGCTGCGGTTCGAACCGTCTGTTGCAGCAGATTCTTCGCGACGAGTGGGGCTTTCAGTATCTGGTGGTCAGCGACTGTGGTGCTGTCAGCGATTTCTACACCTCCCACAAGTCATCCTCTTCGCCCGTCACCGCTTCTGCCAAGGCAACCCTGGCAGGCACCGATGTGGAGTGTGGCTACGGCTATGCCTACAAGAGCATTCCCGAGGCGGTACGTCGCGGACTGATTACCGAGTCGGAAGTCGATAAGCATGTCATCCGCTTGCTGGAAGGTCGTTTTGACCTCGGCGAGATGGACGACCCGTCGCTGGTGGAGTGGTCGAAGATTCCCTATTCCGCCATGAGTACCAAGGAGTCTGCCAAGGTCTCTTTGGAAATGGCGCGCCAGAGCATCGTCCTGTTGCAGAACAAGAACGATGTCCTGCCCTTGAAGAAAGGCGCGGAGAAAATTGCCGTCATCGGCCCCAATGCCCACAATGAACCCATGATGTGGGGTAACTATAACGGAACGCCCAACAAGACCGTCACCATTCTCGACGGCATCTGTGGAAAATTAAAAGTGAATAGTGAAAAACTAAAAGTGAACAACTCGAAACTGGTATATTTCCCCGGTTGCGACCTGACCTACGATAAGGTAATGGAGTGTCACATGGCAACAGAGTGTGTGGCTCCTGACGGTAAGAAAGGTTTGAAGGGAACGTTCTGGACCAACACGGAGATGGAGGGCAAGCCCTTTACCACCGAATACTACACCAAGCCCTTGGCAGTGACCACCAATGGCATGCACGTCTTTGCTGCCAACCTGCCCATCGAGGACTTCTCCGCCAAGTATGAGACCACCTTTGCCCCCAAGAAGGCTGGCGAGTATGTGCTGAACGTGGAAGGTACCGGTCAGTTTGAAGTGTTGGTGAACGGCGAGCGCAAGGCGTTCCACCGCATCTGGCGCTCCACACCCACCCGCACCGTGCTGAATGCAGCTGTCGGCGATAAGTTCCAGATAGAGGTGCGCTTCCAGACCGTCAAGACATGGGGCGCAGGCATGAAGATCAATATCGCTCGCGAACTGCCCATCGACTATCAGGAGATGATTGCCCAGTTGAAGGGAATCACTAAGGTCGTCTTCGTGGGTGGCATTGCTCCCAGTCTGGAGGGCGAGGAGATGCCCGTCAACATCGACGGCTTCAAGGGTGGTGACCGCACCAGCATCGAACTGCCCCGTGTGCAGCGCGACTTCCTGAAAGCCCTGAAGGCTGCGGGTAAGCAGGTCGTCTTCGTCAACTGCTCGGGTTCGGCTATTGCCTTAGAGCCGGAAACAGAGACGTGCGATGCCATCGTGCAGGCATGGTATCCGGGTCAGGAGGGCGGTACTGCTGTTGCCGACGTGTTGTTTGGCGACTATAACCCCTGTGGCAAGTTGCCCGTCACGTTCTATAAGAACGACGCCCAGTTGCCCGACTATGAGGACTATTCGATGAAGGGTCGCACCTATCGCTATTTCAACGATGCCCTGTTCCCCTTTGGCTATGGACTGAGTCTCACTTCGTTCGAAATGAGGAATGTGAAATCGACGAAGTCGCTTTGTACCTTTGGGTCAAAGAAATTAGAAATGAGTAATCGACAAAGTCGCTTTGTACCTTTAGGTCAAAGAAATGACGACGATTTCGTCACGTTGACCGTTGAGGTTGCCAATATGGGGCATCGCGACGGTACGGAGATCGTACAGGTGTATGTCAAGAATCCTGCCGACCCCGATGCTCCGTTGAAGACCCTGCGCGCCTTCCAGCGTGTCGATGTGAAAGCTGGTCAGACCAAGACCGTCACCCTGCAACTGGAGCGCAGCAGTTTCGAGTTCTTCGATGCCGAGACGAACACCATGCGGGTGAAGCCCGGGCGCTACGAGGTGCTGGTGGGCACGAGTTCGAATGACCCGAATATGAAAGCATTTACAGTGGAACTATCCGCCTCTGAGCCCTCAGAGGCACTACTGCGTGACAACAAGACTGCCTCTGAGCCCTCAGAGGTGCTACTGCGTGACAACAAGACTGCCTCTGAGCCCTCAGAGGTGCTACTGCGTGACAACAAGACTTCCTCTGAGCCCTCAGAGGTGCTACTGCGTGACAACAAGACTGCCTCTGAGCCCTCAGTGGCACTACTGCGTGGCAACAAGACTGCCTCTGAGCCCTCAGTGGCACTACTGCGTGGCAACAAGACTGCCTCTGAGCCCTCAGAGGTGCTACTGCGTGACAACAAGACTGCCTCTGAGCCCTCAGAGTCACTACTGCGTGACAACAAGACTGCTTCTGAGCCCTCAGAGGCGGTTTAAGTAAAAGAAAACCAATAATAATTCAATAAAGCAATGAAACGACTGATTATTCAACTATTGGCGCTGACGGCAGTTACTACCGTCATGGCGCAAAACCCGTATCTGCCGTTGTGGGAACACGTGCCCGACGGCGAACCCCGTGTGTTTGAAGACCCTGACAATCCTGGCAAGATGCGAGCCTACATCATCGGTTCGCACGATACCCATTTCACCCAATATTGCGGCAACGACATCCGTATGTGGTCGGCTCCCGTGGAAGACTTGACGCAATGGCGCGACGAAGGTCCCATCTTCTCCTATTTCGTCAACGGCCAGTGGGACACGATGTTTGCCCCCGACCTGGTGGAGGTGAAAGACAAGCAGACCGGCAAGAAGACCTATTGGCTCTATCCCCACAGCCGTGGCTGGCAGCGTGTGCCGATGGTTTGCAAGGGCGACCGTCCCAACGGACCTTTTGTGCCCGTCAACCTGACTGCCGACGGTTCGAAGTGTGTAGATGGGTCGCTGATAGACTTCGACCCCTCCGTGTTTATCGAACCGGTGACCAATAAGAAAGACAAGGATTTCGACCGCGGCTTCCGTGCCTACGTGTTCTATGGATTCCAGCATTCTACGGCTTGTCAGCTTGACCAGAACACAATGTATTCGAAACGCGAGGGCACTGAACTCATCGACCCCTTCATCCCTGCCAGCAGTCGCGACGGCAAGTTGCTGGACAAGGCAGGCAGCGAGTATAAGGCGCTGTATAAAGGACAGAACCCGCTGGACTTCAATTTCTTCGAGGCTTCCTCCATTCGCCAGATAGGCAATAAATATGTAATGGTATTCTCCGGCTATAGTGGTCAGGAGTACGGACAGGGTGCTACCAACTCTGCCCTGCGCTATGCTTTCGGCGACTCACCGCTCGGACCTTGGCGATCCGGTGGTGTGCTGGTCGATTCGCGTGGTGTGGTGCTGGGTGAAGACGGAGCCAAGCTCATCACCACCAATGCTGCCCATAACACACACGGCTCGCTGCAGGAAATCAACGGGCAGTGGTATGTGTTCTACCACCGTCCACCGCGTGGCTTCGGCAATGCCCGCCAGGCGATGGTTGCACCTGTCAAGATTACATGGGACAAGAAACCCGTGGCAAAGGGCGGTGTCGTGAAAATTACCGGCTACGACCCCTATAGCAAGGATAACGAGTGGACTGCCAAGGCTGCCGACGGCAATGAATATACCGGTGCCGAGGTGACCAGCGAGGGTTTCCAAATCTATGGTCTTCCGCCCTATCAGTATTATTCTGCCGGTATCGCCTGCTTCATGACGGGTGGTACGAACAGCAACGAGTGGATGCAGGACAACTTCGATGTGTGGAACAACTCCATGGACTTGGCTGGCATTACCAACAAGGGAATTGTGGGCTTTAAGTATTTCGGATTCGGCGGACTGGCACAGGACACCAAGGGCATCAAGGCATTCAACGGCATCCAGAAGGGTGACGGTGCTATGCTGAACCTCCATCTGACACCTGGCGGACATGGGGCCTTCAAGATTCATGTACTCCTTGACAACGCGTGGAAAGGACAGGAGATTGCCGTAGTCAATGTTCCTGCTGAGGCAAAACGCAGTGCCACAATGTATCAGGTGGCGGTTCCTGGCGTGGAAGGACTGACAGGCAAGCATGCCGTCTATCTGGTGGCAGAGGGTGCGGACATCCAGCCCCAACAAGACAATCGCCAGCAGTGGGGTCGTCGTCAGCAGCCCCAGCGTCCGGAGGGACTCTTCGACCTGCACGGCATCGGATTCTCGAAGAGCGGTAAATCCTGTGTGGCTCCTGCTGTTCCGCAGATCACAATTCTCGCTGATGGCAAGCAACTGGTCATTCCAGCCATTCCCATCCGTACCACCAACCAGAACGGTTATACAGACCTGACCCACTATCAGGTGTATGCTCCCCAGAATATCTCGAAGTTGGAGGTGAAGTCGAGTGTGCCTGCTGTGAAGACCACCGTCAGCCCGATAACAAAGGGTAGGGCAACGGTGACATGTGAATATAACGGAAAAGAAAAGATATTCCTGATTAACTAATTGATAACCAACAAAAGGACTAACAAGATGAAAAAGATTCTAAACAAAGCCCTTGTCTTAGTGCTCTCGCTCTGCAGTATGACGTCATGGGCACAAAATCCGCAAGCGAAAGATTCAAGGGGGTTGAAAGATGCCTACAAGGACTACTTCATGATTGGCGTTGCCTTGAACCAGCGTAATGTGACGGATGCAGACCAACAGGCATTGACCTGTCATGAGTTCAACAGTGTGACAGCCGAGAACGACATGAAGCCTGGAATGCTTCATCCCAAAGAGGGTGTCTGGGATTTTGAGAAAGCAGACAAGATTGCCAACTTCTGTCGTCAGAACGGTATTAAGATGCGTGGTCACTGCCTGTGCTGGCACTCACAGTTTGCCGACTGGATGTTCGAGGACAAGAAAGGACGTCCTGTCAAGAAGGAGGTGTTCTATAAGCGGCTGCGTGAACACATCCACACCGTTGTAAACCGCTATAAGGATGTGGTGTATGCATGGGATGTGGTGAACGAGGCTATCAGCGACAACCCTCGCGGTCGTATGGTGGACGGCAAGTGGACTCCCGGCGACCCGTATCGTGAGACGCGCCATTATAAGCTCTGTGGTGATGAGTTTATTGCCAAGGCGTTTGAGTTTGCTCACGAGGCGGACCCCAATGCCCTGCTGTTCTATAACGACTATAATGAGTGTGATCCCGGCAAGCGTGACCGTATCTATGACATGGTGAAGAAGATGCAGGATGCCGGTGTGCCCATTCATGGCATTGGCATGCAGGGCCATTACAATGTCTATGGTCCTTCGGAGGAAGATATTGATGCGGCTGTTACCAAGTATTCTCAGTTGGTAAAGCATATCCACGTCACAGAACTGGACATCCGCATGAACATGGAAATGGGTGGACAGCTGCAGTTCTCTCGTGGTGAGGCGAAACCCGTGGCTCCCTATATGCAGGCACTGCAGAACGACCAGTATAACCGTGTGTTCCGCGTGTTGCGCAAGCACAAGGATGTGGTAGATTGTGTAACCTTCTGGAACCTGGGTGACCGTGACTCTTGGGTGGGTGTGAACAATCATCCGCTGCCTTTCGATGAGAACTACAAGCGCAAGCCTGTATATTACGTGGTTCGCGACTTCGATCCTGCTGTTGACAATGCTGTCGTCAAGGACGATTTCAAACCCAACTATTGGAACCAGCCTGGACAAGAATATCCACAGGTGAATAGTCAGGGGTATGTTCGTTTCCGCCTGAATGCTCCTGATGCCAAGTCTGTTATTGTAAGCCTTGGCTTAGGCGGACGTGGCGGTACGGTATTGCGTAAAGATAAGGATGGCTTCTGGACAGGTACGACGGAACGTCCCGAGGACCCGGGATTCCATTATTACCACTTGACCATCGACGGTGCTGTGGTCAATGACCCTGGAACGCATAATTTCTTCGGTTCCTGCCGTTGGGAGAGTGGTATGGAGATTCCTGCTCCCGATGAGGCTTTCTATCAAGTCCGCAAGGATGTTCCTCATGGCAATGTCAGTCAGGTGCTGTTCACCTCGAAGAGTACTGGTGAGGTAAAGACGGCATGGGTATATACACCTCCGACGTATGGCAGTTTCACTGGCAAGGGTGCCAAGGCTAAGCAAAGACAACGGGTAGGCGACGGCACGTCGGGAATGGAGCGCTTCCCTGTTCTTTACCTGCAGCATGGATGGGGTGAGAACGAGACGAGTTGGTTCCGTCAGGGATGTGCTGGAATCATCATGGACAACCTCATTGCCGAGGGTAAGATCAAGCCCTTTATCATTGTGATGACCTACGGAATGACGAACGATGTGAAGTTTGGAAAGATTCGTGAGTTTACTGCCAAGGAGTTTGAAACGGTATTGGTTGATGAACTCATACCTTATATTGACAGTCATTTCCTGACCAAATCGGACAAGTGGAACCGTGCGATGGCTGGTCTCTCGATGGGTGGCTTTGAAACGAAGCTGATCACGATGCGTCGCCCGGAGGTGTTTGGATATTATGGCTTGCTCAGTGGTGGTCAGTATGCTCCAGAGGATATCAAGGATCCCAAGCAGGTGCGTCTGATTTTCCAGAGCTGCGGCTCGAAGGAATATCCCGATCGCATCAATCAGAGCACGGAAGCCCTGAAGGCTGCTGGCCTGCCGGCTGTAGGCTATGTGTCAGAGGGTACTGCTCATGAGTTCCTGACATGGCGACGTAGCCTGAGGGAGATGGCTCCGTTGCTGTTCAAATAATTCTGCCGTAGTCAATCATAAATCAATGAAGAAGCCCCGCTGTCATTAGATATGCAGCGGGGCTCTTTTTTGATTCTATTGTTATTCTATGGAGATTTCACCAGAGCCATAACAGCGATGGTGTTGCTCGTCGTAGATGACACAGAACTGACCTGGTGCTACCCCGTGAATGGGGGCTTGGGCATGTACCATATATCTGCCTTCGCCTAAAGGCTCTAATTGTGCAGGCAGATAGTCCGGTGTGTGGCGAATCTTCAGCGTGATGTCTTTGGGTGGCTGTTGTCCGTTGATGCTATGGAAATCATGAATGGGGAAATCTTGGGTGTAGGCACTCTCAGGGTCGTAGCCATGTGACACGTAGATGATGTTCTGCTCAACATCTTTCTTGATGACAAACCATGGACCGCCACCCAGTCCCATTCCTTTGCGTTGCCCGATGGTATGGAACCAGTGACCTTTGTGCTTGCCGATTTTCTTGCCGGTTTCCAATTCAATAACATCACCTGGCCATTCGCCAAGATAGCGGCGCAGATAGTCATTATAGTTAATCTTGCCCAGGAAGCAGATGCCTTGTGAGTCTTTACGCTTGGCATTCACCAAGTGCTCGCGTTCGGCAATCTCGCGCACTTCTTCCTTCATCATGTGACCAATAGGGAAAAGGGCTTTCTCCAGTTGCCAGTCGTAGATTTGTGCCAGAAAGTCTGTCTGGTCCTTGACGGGGTCGGGACTGGTGCAGAGCCATTTCAATTTACGATTTGACAATTGACCATTTACTGTTTCTGAGATTTCTTCTTCCTCCGTCGTGGCATAGTGACCTGTAGCAATGAGGTCGTAATCGTGTCCTCGTTTCTCGTGGAAGGCACCAAACTTGATGAGACGGTTACACATGACGTCAGGGTTGGGGGTGAATCCGGCGCGAACCTTATCCATGGTGTATTTGGTAACCTGGTCCCAATACTCCTTATGGCAGTCGATGACCTCCAACTTGCAGCCATATTTGTGGCTGACAGCCGTAGCCATCTCCAGGTCTTCCTCACTGGAACAGTCCCATTCCTCTTCCTCCTCCGGTCCTATCTTAATATAAAAGCAGTCGGGCTTCAGTCCTTGACGCACCAGTTCGTAAAGGACCACGCTGGAGTCAACACCTCCTGAGAGCAATACTGCAATGCGCTTATCTTGTAGATTCATGCTGCAAAATTACTTAATTAATATTAAATATCCAAGTATTTCCATTGTTATTTCAAACAGATAACATATCTTTGCGATATCAAAATGATATCAAATGATAAGTTTAATAATAAAGTATTATGGAAACAAAAGAATTCAAGTTTAAGGGTACAGTGTTGAACGGCTTCGTTATGCTTTTCGTGGTTTTGGCATTGTTCTTTGCTTCTGTTGTAGGCATTGTCTTTGGAATCATCCAGTTGGATGAGACTGATGGAGTTTGTGGCGGATGGCTGTTGGGTGGAAGCATCCTGTTGCTGCTGATTGATATCATCTGCATGTGCAGTTTCCTTCAGTTGGAACCCAACGAGGCCAGAGTTGTTACTTGGTTCGGCAAGTATTCGGGAACTTTCGGAGAAACGGGCTTTTATTGGATAAATCCCTTCTATGGCACTAAGAAGGTAAGCCTTCGTGCCCGTAATCTTGATGCAGAACCTATTAAGGTTAATGATAAGACAGGTAACCCCATCATGATAGGACTGGTGTTGGTGTGGAAACTGAAAGATACTTATAAGGCTTTGTTTGAGGTGGACACACAGACGATGGCTTCAAATCCCAGCACGGTAGGAACAGACGCCAAGGGACTGATGAATGCCCTGGAAAAGTTTGTCCGTGTGCAGGGTGATGCTGCCCTCCGTCAGGTGGCAGGTCAGTATGCCTATGACAATGATACTGACGAGCCCAGCCTGCGTTCGAATGCTGATGAGATTAACGAGCAGTTGGAACAGAAACTTGACGAGCGTCTGGCTCTGGCAGGTATTGAGGTTGTTGAGGCTCGTATCAACTATTTGGCATACGCCCCAGAGATTGCTGCAGTTATGTTGCGTCGCCAGCAGGCTGATGCTATTATCCAGGCTCGCGAGAAGATTGTGGAGGGTGCTGTATCTATGGTGAAGATGGCTCTCAACAAGCTTTCTGACGAGGATGTTGTAGAACTTGATGACGACAAGAAGGCTGCTATGGTCAGCAATCTGCTTGTTGTTCTCTGTGGCGATGATAATGCACAACCCGTTGTTAACACTGGAACGCTGAACCACTAAATCATTCTTACCACATAATTAATGGCGGAAAAGTGTAATACCAAGAACTTTATCCTCCGCGTTGATGCTGACACCATGAATGCGATAGAGGCTTGGGCTGCGGACGAGTTCCGTAGCACCAACGGCCAGCTGCAGTGGATCATCACCGAGGCATTGCGTAAGGCCAAGCGTCTGCCAAAAAAGAAGAAAGATAATGGAACAGGAGAAATTTGATATTAAGAAAGTAAAAGTACACCGTACGCCCGAGGGTACCATCTTTGA
>CACXSA010000053.1 GCA_902770195.1 uncultured Prevotellaceae bacterium | reverse complement strand
CTGTCTGTAATTCCATATTTGCATATCTTTTAAAATGAATATGCAAAGGTACTGACTTTTTGCATACGAGTCAAGGCGTCAAAGCGGATACGCTTACCGTTTCATGTAGGCTTTATGTAGGCTTCATGTAGGCTTTGTGTAGGCTTTCAATCTCACAAGATGCCGATAAACAATGGTGTTAAGGCCATTTTTATGTAGGCATGTAGGCAGGTTTGCAAATCTTTTTCTGAAATTTTGTGGCAAAACAGACAGAATTATACGAATAAACCCAATTTTCTCAGATTTTTTGTGAAAAACATTTGTATGTCATTTTATTTTTGTACTTTTGTACCCAAAGTATTGTCCAATCGGCGTAAACGTCGCAAGCTAAGGCTTGATCTCTGAGTGCAGGGTGGGGATGCTTTTTTCGAGGGTAAAAACAATTGAAGCGTACGCTTTTTATTCAAAACGTCTCTTAAGCTTGGCCGCGAAATAGACGACTCTAATTTGGTAAGAAGTGAATGCTCACGCTATAGGCGTGGGCGTTTATCTTATCTATTGGAGTGGGCACCGGCCAAGCGCCTGAGACGTTGGATAAGTATAAACTGTCCACGTTCTATTTTTCATGCGCTTGGCTGGTGTCTCACGTTTCTGAACGAATCCCGTTCGCTTTCTTCAATAACTAATTTCTATGGCAAAGAAACTGCAACTTGGCTATAGGGAGATAGAAGCAAGACTGAGCCTCACCCCCAACCCCTCTCCAAGGGGCGAGGGGAGTCTGGAGATTGCTTATTGGCTTCTTCACTCCTTTGGCAAAAGCGAACGCGACATTGAGCGTTACAAAGAAGGTAAGGGTGTACTTAAGACCTTTGACGGACTACTTATCAAAGGGCTGTTCTGTTATCGCGCTGTGCCGACCATGAGACTAACGAGTGAATTGGAACGGCTTAAACGCGACCAGATGGTGCTGAAGGCTGCTCCAAAGATTATCGCTGTAAGTGATGGTAAGTCGATACTGGCTTACGACCTGCGCGAGAAAGATACTTACGAAAACCAGCTGGAGCGACTGCCTTCTGACTTTGCTTTCTTCTATCCGCTGATGGATGTTGAGCGCGTACATTATGTAGAGGAAAGTCCTGCAGACATCAAAGCTGCTGAAAAGCTGGCCAAGTTGCACGACGAACTGCGTAGTTATAACGAGTTTCGTAGCGATGACGACCTGCACGACTTGAATATCTTCATCAGTCGCCTGTTGTTCTGTTTCTTTGCTGAGGACACGGGCATCTTCGAGGAAAACCTCTTTACCAGCAGCATCCAGCGATACACCAAAGAGGATGGAAGCGACCTTGCCGATTATCTCGATGAGTCGTTCAATGTGATGGACATCTCGTTGCGCCGTAATGATATTCCCAGCATCGTGAAGCAGTTCCCTTACGTGAATGGTGGTCTGTTCTCCAAACATATTCAGATTCCAAAGATGGGGGCAAAGGCTCGTCGCATCATCATCGAGTGTGGCGAACTGGACTGGAAAGACATCAACCCGGACATCTTTGGAAGCATGATTCAGGCTGTGGTGAATCCTGAGGAGCGTGCTAATCAAGGTATGCACTATACCTCGGTGCCCAATATCATGAAGGTGATCAATCCGCTGTTCTTGGATGAGCTGCGAGGGGAGTATAACAAACTCAATGAGTTCTACGAGCAGAAGCTTCAGATGAGGAACATCGGAGCATTATCTGTAAAGCAGTTCTATGAGGAATTGAAGCCTGTTATCAAGAAAGGTGACGCACTGTTGAAGCGTATGAGCAAGATGAAATTCTTCGATCCTGCTTGTGGTAGCGGCAACTTCCTGATTATCACGTACAAATGTCTGCGTTTCCTCGAAATGGATATCCTTGCTTTGCAGCGCAAATGTACGCCAGAGGGTGAAATCCTGTTTGTAGATAACAGCGTTATCTCGCTGAGCCAGTTCTATGGCATCGAGTTGCTCGACTTCCCTCACGAGGTTGCTATGTTGTCGCTCTGGTTGGCAGAGCATCAGATGAATACTAAACTCAATGAGAACTTTGGTGTCAATACCAAAGCCTTGCCACTAAAAAACATCACGCAGATTGTTTGTGGCAATGCCTGTCGTATCGATTGGAATACGGTATGTCCGCATACCCCAGAGGAAGAGGTGTTTATCTTTGGCAATCCGCCGTATTTAGGGAGTTCTTTGCAGAATGTAGATCAAAAAGAAGATATGTCTAAGGTCTTTTATGATATGGATGGTTGGAAGAAATTGGATTATATTTGTTGTTGGTTCTACATCGGCGCAAAATATTGTTTAAACACAAATGCAAAATGTGCATTTGTTAGCACAAACTCAATATGTCAAGGAGAGCAAGTGTCTTTATTGTGGCAACCTCTATTTAAAATGGGTGTTGAAATTGAATATGCAGTAACTTCTTTTAAGTGGTCGAACAATGCGAAATATAATGCAGGAGTTACGTGTATTATAGTAGGATTATCAGATTCTGCCAAAATCCGCCACAAATATTTATTTACCGATTCTGTTAGAAAAGATGTTGCATATATCAATCCATATCTTGGAACTACAAAGGTATTATCTATATCTCCACTTTTAATACCAATTTCAGAGATGCCACCAATGATAAGTGGTAGCAAAACAAACGACTTTGGTTTCTATATGTTTGACAAGTTGGAAAAAGAAGAACTCATATCAGAATATCCACAAGCAGAATCATTGTTGCATATTTTTGTAGGAGCTGCAGAATTTATAAAAGGAGAAACAAGGTATTGTCTGTATATTTCCGAAAAGAATAAAAATATAGCATACTCGATACCTGTTATAGCCAAAAGATTGGATAAAGTAAAAACAGAAAGGAGCAAAAGCAAGAAAAAACCAACCCAATTAATGGCAGAATTTCCATATAAGTATACAGAGGATAGATTTTGTAAAGATGAGGCTTTATTTGTACCACTTACATCTTCAGAAACAAGAGAATATATTCCAATAGGTTATTTGCAGGAAAATACAATTGTCTCTAATGCAGGCTTTGCAATTTACAATTGCCCTGCTTATATTTTTGGAATTGTTACATCCAAAATACATCTTTTGTGGAATAATACGTTAGCAGGTAAAATGGAAACACGATTGAGATATTCAAGTTCTCTAAGTTACAACACCTTCCCCTTCCCCAAAATCTCTGACGAGAAGAAGGATAAGATAAAAGAGGCTGCAGAGAAGGTGCTAATTACCCGCGAGTATTACCCCGAGAAGACTTTGGCAGAGCTTTATGACCCAGACAAGATGCCACAGGATTTGCGCGAGGCTCATGCCAAACTCGATGACATCGTGGAGAGCTGCTATCCTGGCTATCCCTTCGCCTCAGACGAAGCCCGCCTGGAATGCTTGTTTAAACTCTACGAAAAGATGACAGCGAAAAAATAGAAAAAGATTTGGAAGTTATGAAAAAAAAGACTATCTTTGCAACATCAAACCCAAAAAGACTCAATGAATGGAGATAGTTCTGAACGATTATCACAAGAAAGTGAATGCCGAAATGAGGGCGCAGGTTGCATACTGGAAAGCGCATCCGCAGTCGCGAGAGGAGTCCTTGAGGAGATTGAGGCTCTTGCGGGAACAACGACTTGCAAGTCAGTCCAATTGCTAAGGCTTAAAAAGTGGGCTCTGGAGCAAGGATGCTGGTTCGGCGACCGTACTCAATTTGGAGAGTTCTTCGACAGAGGTTCGGAGAATGAGACTTATATTTCATGTAACCAAACGGAAATCGTCAAATTGAACGATTTTCGCTATTCAGACGATAACCTTACTTCTTTTTTTGAGCGGATTAAGGCACACAATTTTTATTTTGATGCCTGTCCTTATCGTATGATAGGCTTTGCAGAGAATCAGGACGGAAAAGTTTGTGCTGTACTAGTTCAACCCTACATTGCTGAGGCCCGATTAGCTACCCCTCAAGAAGTTCCCAGAAGATAATGGTGAATATTATACCAATGGTCATCACGACATCTTTGATGCCGTTGAAGGTAATGTGCTGATGGGTGATGATGGGCACATTTACTTTATTGACACAATAATATATCCATCTGATACAGGCGGCTATGAGACTTATCGCAGTCTTTCGCCACGATGCAGTAAATAATATAAGCGCAACAATCAATAACTAAGAATTCGAAACGTCTCTTAAGCTTGGCCGCAGACAGAATAAACGTAGAGAATATCTTTGAGAAAGCGCTGACAGAAAAGATATTCTTATGGAACAATTTAGCAACAGTATTGTTGATATAAGCTATCAACAGACGGGGGCGGCTACTGCCGTAAACCCGTTAGGAATGCGAGAGATGCAGGCTCTGGCATACGAACATCGTAACAAACGCTTCTTGCTAATCAAGGCACCTCCAGCATCTGGAAAAAGTCGGGCTTTGATGTTTATTGCACTGGATAAGCTGGAGCATCAAGGCATCAAGAAGGTGGTAGTGGCTGTTCCAGAAAAGAGCATCGGGCGTTCGTTTAAGAACACCAATCTGGTGAATGGCGGCTTTTTTGCCAATTGGGAAGTACCACCATATTTTAACTTGACTGACGTAAAGAACGAGCAAGACAAGAAAGGACGATTCAAAGAATTCTTTTTGAGTAGCAAAGCAAAGGTGTTGGTTTGTGCCCATGCCACTCTGCGTAATGCTACCAAGGAACTGAGTGATGATACTTTCGATGATGTGTTATTGGCGATTGATGAGTTCCACCATACCAGTGCAGATGCAAACTCAAATTTGGGCGATGTGGTTCGCAGGGTGATGAACAACTCTACAGGTCATATCGTGGCTATGACGGGCAGCTACTTCCGAGGCGACGGCATCCCCGTATTGAGAGCTGAGGACGAAGCCCGGTTCTTTCCTGTAACCTATAATTATTATCAGCAGCTGAACGGCTATAAATATCTGAAGAATCTTATTCTTGGTTACCACTTCTATCATGGTTCGTACCTGGATCATATCGGTGAAGTGCTTGATACGCACAAGAAGACTATCATCCACATACCTAGCGTTAACCAAAGAGCTGCCACAGGATTGGGCAAGTATCAGGAAACGGCTGATATTATGAAGGTGATAGGTACGCTGGATCATAAGGATTATAATACAGGTATCTATTACATTACAACAGATGACGGAAGGACGCTGAAAGTGGCTGATCTTGTGGAGGATGAGCAGAAAGAGCGCAACATGGTGCAAGCCTATCTGCAAAACATTAAAGATCGCAACGATGTGGATATCATCATCGCACTTGGTACAGCCAAAGAGGGCTTCGACTGGCAATGGTGCGAGATGTGTCTGACCGTTGGCGTGCGTGGCTCGCTGACAGAAGTCATCCAGATTATAGGTCGATGCACACGTGATTGTGAGGGTAAGGAAACGGCTCGCTTTGTGAATATGATTGCGATGCCCGATGCAGAACAGGCAGAGGTTAAGGTGGCCGTAAATGACTTCCTCAAAGCTATAACAGCCTCGTTGCTGATGGAGCAGGTGATGGCACCCAGCTGGAAGTTTAAGTCTGTTAAGGATGAAGATGACGGAAAGGATGACTTAACACATACTATTGTGGTGGAAGGGTTAAAGCCATTGTCAAGCGAAAAAACTAAGACCATCGTAGAAAGCCAATTGGATGATTTGAAGGCGGCAGTCCTTCAAAACGATATGATGGTAAAGGCATTAAGTGGTTCTACTACTGCAGAGACGATTACCCAGCACCTGATTCCTAAGATAATACGTGAGCGCTATCCTGATTTGTCAGACGAGGAAATTGAGGAGGTGCGTCAGCGGCTGTTGCTTGATACCATTGTCAAAGGCACTGACATCGTTAACGAAAAAGGTGAACCGATATCAACCATTCCCAATGGCAATGACGATGAACAGCCAAGTGAAGGTAACAGGCTCATCAAGATTGCGAATAGGTTCGTCAATATTGATAAGCTAAGCATCAATCTGATTGATACAATCAATCCCTTTCAGCGTGCATACGAGGTGATATCTAAGTCTGTAGATGCAAAGACGCTGAAAGTGATACAGGATACCATCGCTGAGCAAAAGTATGATATGACGTTGGAGCAAGCCATCACACTCTTTAAGGGTCCTCTGAAAGAGTATGTTGCAGCCCATGACGGAAAGGTGCCTTCTGTGGATGATCCAGACCCCAAGGTGAGAGAACTGGCTATTGCCTTGCAAAAGATTAAGAATCTGAAGCAGAGGAAATTAAGTGGACTTGAATATGAGGAGTAGCGTATGGAATGGCCAAAAGAGTTATTAGAGCTTTTCGACGATCCGTTATTGGATGGTGTACGCCCCAAGGTGGCTGCTCCTACGCCTAACGACAGGATGCAACAGAAGTTGGTAGAGGTGAACGACTGGATTGCCAAGAACGGACGAGAACCAAGTCCGAACGGCAATCTGAAGGAAAAAATGATGTATGCAGCGATGAAGACATTGCGTGAAAAAGGATTTGAAGTATGGACATAGATAAAGAACTGGAAGCGATATTCGCCGACCCGTTATTGAAGATGAGCAAAGAAGAGGAAAGCCTGTTCGATATTCCTCAAGATATGCGCAGGGTGATTGCCAAGAAAAAAGCAGACTATATTGCTCAACATAAACTCTGCGAGAACTTTGGTGACTATAAGCCCTTGTTTGCAAAGGTGCATCGTGAACTGAAACAAGGGCTACGTTCGTTGGTGAAAATCACAAAAACGGCTACGCTTGCTGAAGGACGTTTTTACTTTGTGAGCGGACAGATGCTTCTTCTGGAAAAAATTGGCGAACTGAAAAAGAGCAGTAATTTCCTGCCAGATGCCAGAACACGCTGTATCTATGAGAATGGAACAGAGTCAGATATCCTATTGCAGACGCTTCGAAAGAATGTGGTAGGTGATGGCTATGCGGTCACAGAGCTACAAGAAAATTCTAATGGGAAGTTCTTTGGTAATTCTGAGATAACGGTAGAAGATAATGTAACAGGATACATCTATGTACTTAGTTCGCTGTCGCAAGATCCGGCAATCAAAGAAGTTAAGCATCTCTATAAAATAGGTTTCTCAACAAATACTGTAGAGCAGCGTATTGCCAATGCAGAAAACGAGCCTACTTATCTGATGGCTCCTGTGAAGATACAAGCCAGCTATAAAGTAGTGAATATGAACTCGCAAAAATTCGAGGACTTGATTCACCAGTTGCTGAAGCCTGTTCAATTCCAAGTTTCTGTGTTCGATGATAAGGGCGTTGAGCATCAGCCACAAGAATGGTTTGTTGTGCCTTTACCAGTAGTCGATGTGATTATACAGAAGATTATGGATGGTAGTATAGTTGGATATACCTATAATCCGACATTGGAATGTTTAGAAAAGCGGATAGTGAAAGAGAAATCTACATTTGACACAACAGGCTTAAAGATATTGACTCTGAACATCAAGAAGGAATACTTTGATGAAATCATGCGTGGAGAAAAGAAAATTGAGTATCGTGAACTGAAACAAACTACACTCAATAAATATACCTATCTCAATGAGACAGACGGTAAGCGCTATCTACGCAGATATGATGCTATAAGGCTATTTGTTGGCTATCATAAAGATCGTGAGAGCGCACTAATACAGGTAAAAAATATTACATATCACCAGGGTGTTGTTGAATATCATTTGGGACAGGAACTTTGATTCACATCAATGATGCTCAGTCAGAAATAATGTGAGAAGTTTGGTGTTCTCAATTATTTGTGGCATTTTTGCATCATTGAACAAAGCGGAAACGATTATGAATATTGGAGACAAGGCGCCCGAGATTCTGGGCAAGGACGAACAGGGACGGGACATCCGTCGAGTGATTACAAGGGACGTAAACTAGTGCTATACTTCTACCCGAAGGACAATACGAGTGGATTATTGGTTAACGGCATTGAACATTTGCCGATAGGCTTCCACTTTCTTGTCGAAAGCCAGCGGATAGGCGCGAGAGGAGGAGGGTAGGCGCCAAAGGGTGATGGATGAGGGATGGTGTAGGAAGGTGGATACGGAAACGGAGGTGTTCACTTTTGGAATATCCGAGATGCTTAGTGAGGCACAGATGGTCTCGGTGGCTTTCTCGCCTGTGGTGACGATAGCACGGAGGTGGGGCAGCTGGCGGATGAGTGCTGGGATGTCGGTGGGTTCAACGACCTCGAGAAATTTGTCGGAGGCATTGTCCTGCAGGCGTCGGATGGCGGTGGAGGTGTCGAAGAAGGCGAGGCCTTTCTCTTGGCAGAAGGCTATGATTTCGTCTATCTTGAAGCATTTGTTCTCCAAATCAACAAAGTGGTTTTTATCGCCAAAGAACAACTGTCCCTCGATACGCCAGTGGTCGTTGATGAAGTTGGGATAATAGAAGTCCATACACCACCGCTTGCGTTGTGGCGGAAAGCTGCCGAGGAACAATATACGGGCATTGTCTGGCAAGAAAGGACGGAGTGGATGATATTCTACGCCGTCCTTGCTTCGTGCGATGTTTTCTGTGTTCAGATAAGAGGTCATTTTATTCGTAGTGTCTGATGCGGACATCAATGTCTTTCAGCTGTGAGGGGACGGTGCTGACATCGGTCTTGCCGTAGTGATAGGGGAACAGCACCTTGGGCTTGATGACTTTAGCGGCTCTTACAAGTTGGTCGGGAGTCATCGTGTAAGGCTGGTTGCAGGGCAGGAAGGCGATGTCGATGTCTTTGATGTTGGCCATTTCAGGAATGTTCTCGGTATCGCCGGCAATATAGATACGCAGGCCGTCGAGGGTGAGGATATAGCCGTTGTCGCGCCCTTTGGGATGGAACTGCTGGCGTCCCTCTGTGGTGTTATAAGCTGGCACAGCCTCGATGAACAGGAGTGATTGACCATTCTCCATTGCTTCTCCGGCACCATACATTTCTACACAACGTTTGTTCATGATGAGGCGCGTTTTCTTGCCTGTGAGCTGCTTGATGGCTTCCTTGTCGAAGTGATCGCCATGTTCGTGGGTCACCAACAGGTAGTCGGCCTTGGGCATTACCGCGTAGTTGATGGTCTTGTTGCCCAGCTTCGTAACGGGATCCACCATAATCTCGCATCCGTCGTATTCTATGCGGATGCTGGCATGAACCAGAGCATGGAATTTTACTTCCTTGCCACTCTTGGTTTTGAAAACATCTACTTCGTAATTCTCTTGACTGTAGGCTGTGAGCCCCAGCATAGCCAATAGGCAGGTCATCAGTTTTTTCATCGTAATCTCTATTTGTTTTTGCAAAGATACGAAGATTTTGGTATAAAATACTCCGTCTAGGTAAAAAAATGTTGATTTTATTGTGTTTTACTCACGACTTTTCGTAACTTTGGCTTCGCCGAAATTACTTTGCACTCAAAAAAGTTCAAATAAATTTGGCTTTTTCTTCGTTTTTTCGTAACTTTGGCTTCGCCGAAATTACTTTGCACTCAAAAAAGTTCAAATAAATTTGGCTTTTTCTTCGTTTTTTCGTAACTTTGTCGGATAATTCGTGAAGCAACTCACACTATGGAGAGAAAAGAATTTGAATCGTACTTGAAAAAGTATGGAGAGAAAATAGAGCAAATCAGACAGTCGGCTCATGATTTGCATCAGAGTGTTAACCAGACATACGGCGATGATTTGCCTTATGGATACCATTTGGATATGGTGGTGCAGGGCATTCGGGATTTTGGTCATCTGGTGTGTGCAAGGGAGCAGGACGTGCTGCCTTTGTTCTTCGGAGGCTATTATCACGACAGTATAGAGGATGCTCGTCTGACGTATAACGACGTGATGAAAGTGGCACGCAGCTTTATGTCTGAGGAACAAGCAGTCATGGCTACTGAGATAGTTTATGCACTGACTAATGACAAAGGTCGCTCGCGTGCTGAAAGAGCGGGAGAGAAGTATTATCAAGGAATACGTGAGACTCCATACGCTCCGTTTGTCAAGTTGTGTGACCGACTGGCAAACATCACTTTCAGTTGCTCGGCAGCCAATTCCAATAGCAGACGTATGAGGGAGGTTTATAAGGCTGAAATGCCTCATTTCCTTCAATGTATCAATCCGCATAGTGACGATCCTCGTTTCAAGTTGCCACAGGAAACGGTGCTCAGACTGGCTGAGTGCTTGATTGCCGACCTGGAGCGTGAGGAGCACGAAGGCAAGGTCTGGTGGTACGATTATTAAGGGAAAAGGTAAAAGTGAAAAGTGAAAAATTGGCTACCGCCATAGAAAGGGAAAAGTTAAGAAAATGGCATTAGGAAAGTGGATTGGAGGCTTCCTCGGCTTCATGAGTGGTGGCCCGTTGGGTGCTCTGGCTGGTATCGTTTTAGGCGGATTGTTCGATTCGGTGCTGGATGGTGTAAACACCCCAGAAACGCAGGGGACATTTGACTCTCCCTTTGGACAACAACAGGCTCAGCAACGTGCTTATCAGGGACAACGAAACAGCTTCCTGTTCTCAATGCTGGTGCTGGCATCTTATATCATCAAAGCGGATGGCAAGGTGATGCACTCGGAGATGGAACTGGTGCGTAACATGTTGCGACAGAACTTTGGCAATGTGGCTCAGCAACAGGGCGAGGAAATTCTTCGCAGATTGTTCGACGAGCAGAAAAGGGTGGGGAACTATCAGTTCCGGCAAACCGTTATGCAATGTTGTCAGCAGATAGCTATGAATATGGAATATGCCCAGCGTTTGCAGTTGCTGAACTTCCTGGTTATGATTTCGCAGGCCGACGGGCGCGTGGATGCTACCGAGGTGACGGCTATGAAGGAGTGTGCCCAGTGGATGCAGATGTCTGCGGACGAAGTGGACTCGATGCTGGGATTGGGCAAAGACGACCTGGAGTCGGCCTATAAGGTGCTGGGTGTCAGCCCGAATGCTTCTGACGAGGAATTGAAGCGTGCCTATCGCAAACTGGCTTTGGAGCACCATCCCGACAAGGTTGCTGCTCTAGGCGAGGACATCCGCAGGGCTGCTGAGAAGAAGTTCCAGGAAATTAATGCTGCCAAGGACAAGATTTGGAAGGCCCGTGGGCTGTAAAGTCAAGGATATTTATAAATAAGGTAAAAACGGGACGTAATGTTTGCACGTCTCGTTTTTTTATTGTACCTTTGTACGCCAAATTGTAGATTGTAGAAAAGTAAGTTACATATATGTTTGAAAATTTAAGTGACAGACTTGAACGGTCGTTCAAGATACTGAAAGGTGAGGGGAAAATCACCGAGATTAACGTTGCTGAGACGCTGAAAGATGTGCGCAAGGCACTGTTGGATGCCGACGTGAACTATAAGGTTGCCAAGACATTCACGGATACCGTCAAGCAGAAGGCGATGGGTATGAACGTGCTAACTGCCGTGAAGCCCAGTCAGCTGATGGTGAAGATTGTTCACGACGAGCTGGCTGAACTGATGGGTGGCAAGGCCGTAGAACTGAAGCTGGAGGGTCGTCCAGCCATCGTACTGATGTCCGGCTTGCAGGGTTCCGGTAAGACCACGTTCTCTGGTAAACTGGCCAACCTGCTGAAGAAGCAACAGCACAAGAACCCGTTGCTGGTGGCTTGTGACGTTTATCGTCCTGCTGCTATCCAGCAGTTGCATGTGGTGGGTGAAAGTGTTGGCGTTCCCGTCTATTCAGAACCTGACAACAAGAACGTGGTGGAGATAGCCAACAATGCTATCCGTGAAGCCAAGCAGAAGAATTATAATGTGGTCATCATCGATACTGCCGGTCGTCTGGCCGTTGACGAGGAGATGATGAACGAGATAGCTAATCTGAAAGAGGCTGTTAACCCTGACGAGACGCTGTTTGTTGTTGACTCGATGACGGGTCAGGACGCAGTGAATACGGCTAAGGAGTTCAACGACCGTCTGGATTTTGACGGTGTGGTACTGACCAAGCTCGACGGCGATACCCGTGGTGGTGCTGCCTTGAGCATTCGTACCGTCGTGACCAAGCCCATCAAGTTTGTGGGTACGGGCGAGAAGATGGAGGCCATCGACGTGTTTCACCCTGAGCGTATGGCCGACCGCATCTTGGGTATGGGCGACATTGTATCACTGGTGGAGCGTGCCCAGCAGCAGTTTGACGAGGAAGAAGCCAAGCGCCTGGAGAAGAAAATCCGCAAGAACAAGTTTGACTTCGACGACTTCATGGGTCAGATACAGCAGATCAAGAAGATGGGTAACATCAAGGACCTGGCTTCTATGATTCCTGGTGTGGGCAAGGCGCTGAAGGATGTGGATATTGACGACAATGCCTTCAAGGGCATTGAGGCCATCATTAATTCAATGACACCGAAAGAGCGTGCCAATCCTGACATCATCAACCAAAGCCGCAGAATGCGTATAGCCAAAGGTTCTGGCACGAAGATTGAGGAGGTGAACCGACTGATGAAGCAGTTCGACCAGACTCGTAAGGTAATGAGAATGGTGGCTGGTGGCGGCAACTCGAAGATGATGCAGATGGCCGCAGCCATGAAGGGAAAAATGCCGAAGTTTTAGTTTAGAGTATAGGGATTAGCGTTTAGAGATTAGAGTTTAGCGTTTAGAGAGATGATGCAACTGATTGACGGAAAAGCAACAGCAACAGCCATCAAGGCCGAGATAGCTGAAGAGGTAAAGGAGATTGTGGCCAAGGGTGGCAAGCAGCCCCATTTGGCAGCTGTTTTGGTGGGTCACGATGGTGGCTCGGAAACTTATGTGAAGAACAAGGTGCTGGCTTGCGAGGCCTGTGGCTTCAAGAGCACCCTGATACGCTTTGAAGATAACATCACAGAAGAGGAACTGCTGGCGTGTGTCGATAAGCTGAACAAAGATGCTGATGTCGATGGATTCATCGTGCAACTGCCTTTGCCTAAGCACATTGACGAGCAGAAGATTATTGAGGCTATCGACTATCGCAAGGATGTGGACGGTTTCCATCCCATCAATGTGGGTCGTATGGCGATTGGTCTGCCTTGCTTTATCTCAGCTACTCCGTTGGGAATCATCACGTTGCTGAAGAGATACAATATCGAGACCAGTGGTAAGAAATGTGTCATCTTGGGTCGCTCGAACATTGTGGGCAAGCCGATGGCTCAGCTGATGATGCAGAAGCAGTATGGCGATGCTACGGTTACGGTCTGCCACTCTCGCTCCAAAACGCTGAAGGAAGAATGTCGCGCTGCCGACATCATCATAGCAGCTATTGGTCAGCCTGACTTCGTGACAGCTGATATGGTGAAGCCCGGTGCCGTCATCATTGACGTGGGTACTACCCGTGTGCCTGATGCTACCCGCAAGAGCGGATTCCGCCTGAATGGCGATGTGAAGTTTGACGAGGTGGCTGAGAAGTGTTCGTACATCACTCCTGTACCGGGTGGGGTAGGACCGATGACTATCTGCTCGCTGATGAAGAATACGCTTCTTGCTTCGCAAATGAGAAATGAAAAATGAGAAGTGAGAAATGTAAATAAAGAAATGATGAAATGACGGCGCAGGATTGGTACGAGCAAGGCAACGCTTTAAGAAAACAAGGGCAGTTTGGAGAGGCTATCAACTGCTATATTCAGGCTATAGAGCTTGACCCAGACAGTCCTGCTGTGGAGGCGAAACGGATGCTCGACGATATCCTGGCGTATTACAATAAAGATAATTATAATCCATAAACAAATACTAAAGAAATGGCTAAGATGAAAGGTGCCATTGTGGTGAATACCGACCGTTGCAAGGGATGTGTGCTCTGCGTGAGTGCTTGTCCGCAAGGCGTCATTGCATTGGCTAATCGTGTTAACATGCGAGGCTATCCCTATGTGGAACCTGCGCAGATAGACAAGTGTACGGGATGTACCTCGTGTGCTGTGGTATGTCCTGACGGATGTATCACCGTTTATCGTAAAAAAGTGGAGGAGTAAAAAGATGGCAGAGAAAGAAGTAACACTAATGAAGGGTAACGAGGCGATAGCCCACGCTGCCATCCGTTGTGGTGCAGACGGATATTTCGGATATCCTATTACCCCACAGAGTGAAGTGATAGAAACGCTGGCTGAGCTGAAACCTTGGGAGACTACGGGAATGGTGGTCTTGCAGGCTGAGAGCGAGGTGGCCAGTATCAATATGATTTATGGAGGTGCTGCGGCAGGTAAGCGCGTGCTCACCTCATCATCATCACCAGGTGTCGCACTGATGCAGGAGGGTATCACCTATATGGCTGGTGCTGAACTGCCAGGTGTGTTCGTCAATGTGCAACGTGGTGGTCCTGGACTGGGAACTATCCAGCCTTCGCAGGGTGACTATTTCCAGGCAACCCGTGGTGGTGGTAACGGTGACTATAATGTGATTGTGCTGGCTCCCAACTCTGTGCAGGAGATGGCAGACTTCGTTGACCTGGCTTTCGAGTTGGCTTTTAAATATCGCAATCCAGCCATGATTTTGTCGGATGGCGTGATTGGTCAGATGATGGAGAAAATCGTGCTGCCTCCTTACAAGCCCCGTCGTACAGAAGAGGAGATTCGCAAGGAGTGCCCTTGGGCAACGATTGGTCGCACGAAAGACCGTAAGCCCAACATCATCACATCGCTGGAACTGAAACCCGAGGCAATGGAGGCTCGTAACCTGCATTTGCAGGAGAAATACAAGGAGATTAAGGAGAAGGAAGTGCGCTATGAGACGCTGTTCTGTGAAGATGCAGAATATCTTATTGTAGCCTTTGGCTCTGCTGCCCGTCTGACGCAAAAGGCTATTGAGATAGCCCGTGCAGAGGGTATCAAGGTTGGACTTCTGCGTCCTATCACACTATGGCCGTTCCCTTCGAAGCAGATTGCTGAAATGGCTCAGGGCAAGAAGGGCGTGTTGGTTGTAGAGATCAATGCCGGTCAGATGGTGCAGGACGTTCGCCTGGCTATCAATGGCGCATTGCCTGTTGAGCATTTCGGTCGTTTGGGTGGTATCGTGCCTGAGCCAGAGGAGATTGTTGAAGCATTGAAGAAGTTAGAAGTAAGAGGTTAGAGGTAAGAAGATATGGAAAACAATATCATTGCACCAGAGAATCTGGTATATCAGAAGCCGACGCTGATGAACGACAACCATATGCACTATTGCCCAGGTTGTTCGCATGGCGTGGTACATAAACTCGTGGCTGAGGTCATCGAGGAGATGGGGATGGAGGACAAGGCCATCGGTGTGAGTCCTGTAGGTTGTGCCGTATTCGCCTATAACTATCTGGACATCGACTGGCAGGAGGCTGCACATGGTCGTGCACCTGCTGTGGCTACGGCTATCAAGCGTTTGTGGCCAGACCGTCTGGTGTTCACTTATCAGGGTGATGGTGACTTGGCATGTATCGGAACGTGTGAGACGATTCATGCGCTGAACCGTGGTGAGAACATTGCCATCATCTTCATCAATAATGCTATTTATGGTATGACGGGTGGCCAGATGGCTCCTACCACGCTGATTGGTCAGAAGACATCTACTTGTCCTTATGGTCGTGACCCGGAGATTCACGGCTATCCCTTGAAGATTGCAGATATTGCGGCCAGTCTGGAAGGAACATGCTATGTCACACGTCAGAGTGTGGAGAGTGTGGCATCTATCAACAAGGCCAAGAAAGCTATCCGCAAAGCCTTTGAGGCTTCAATGGCTGGCAAGGGATCTTCGTTGGTGGAGATTGTCTCTACCTGTAACAGTGGTTGGAAACTGACCCCAGTACAGGCCAACGAGTGGATGAAGGAGAACATGGTTCCTTTCTATCCGAAGGGAGACCTTAAGGACACGACAGGTGAAAAGTGAAAAGTGAAAAGTGAAGAGTGAAAAGTGAAAAATTGGCTACCGCACAGATAAGTGAAAAGTGAATAGTTATGAAGAAAGAAATAATTATTTCAGGATTTGGAGGTCAGGGAGTGCTCTCAATGGGTAAGATTCTGGCATATTCGGGACTGATGGACGATAAAGAGGTAACATGGATGCCTGCTTACGGACCAGAACAGCGTGGTGGTACGGCTAATGTGACCGTTATCGTGAGTGATGAGAAAATCTCATCGCCTATCTTGAGTAAGTTTGATATTGCCATTGTACTGAATCAGCCTTCTTTGGAAAAGTTTGAACCCAAACTGAAACCAGGTGGCATCCTGATTTACGATGGTTACGGCATCTTGAATCCACCAACGAGAAAGGATATCACCATCTATCGTATTGATGCGATGGACAAGGCTGCCGAGATGAAGAACGGAAAAGTGTTCAACATGATTGTCTTGGGAGGACTGCTGAAGGTGGCTCCTGTAGTAAGCACTGACGGCGTAGAAAAAGCGCTCAAGAAAACTCTTCCTGAGCGCCATCATGAATTGATTCCCCTCAACATGCAAGCCATCGAAGAGGGTGGTAAGATTATCACCTTAGTAGGCTAGAACATCCCATAGGTCCCGGATGCGTTTTTCCGGGTCCCATTTCTTATTGAAAGTCCAGAGTGCCGTGACCCCATGGAACTCTGGCTTTTCTTCTGACTCCTTCAAATTGTCTTTCAGCCAACCAGTGTCACCTCCTTCGCGGGTGCAGCCATAGTAATAGACACGCTGTCCCCAAGGACATGGGTCGAGCACTTTGTCGCTATAAGCATAGCTGATATTGTTGTTGAGAATGTTCTTTGTCATCTTACAGTTGACGATGAAGAACTGGGAGTCGTGATGATAACGCCCGAGTTGGGTGGGGCTTTTGGCATCGAAGGTAGAGTTTGTGATTACCAGTTTCTTAGAGCGGTCACCACGTCCGTCGTGCCAAATCAGCGCATGTCCGTCTCCTTCGAAACGACAACGGGTAGCATAGCACCAGCCTCGCGGACAGAGGAAGTCAACACCCCAGCAGCGCAGGTAAAGGTCGGAATGGTAATACATACCATTACCCCCTGGTGCCCAGAGAGATAGCGCATCGTTGCCATCAGCCCATACATTGCTGTTGATAACGATGGTACGTGTGGCTCGTCCGAAGATACTCATCTGATGGGCTGTATTGCCTGGCTCTACCGTTGTGCCATAGTTGTTATATACGGTCAGTCCGCTGATGATACAGTCGTCAGCACCTTCTTGCAATACGATGACACCATTGCCAACGGGTTTACCCTTGTATTCCTTGATGGTCTGCTTCTTCGACAATTCGGCCAGTACAATGATAGTACTGTCACGTTGTTCGCCTACCAGCACGATGTTGGGACGGTCAATGATGACTTTCTCGTTATACGTGCCTTTCTTAATCAGTATCTTATAGGGTTGAGCAGGGTTTTCAGGCGCTTTTTCTATGGCTGCTTGAATGCTTTGTCCAGGCTTTACAACTGCATCGAAAGCCTTTTGGTCAGGCTGGGGCTTACGGAACATGACTATCGTTCCGTTCTCGTTGGCTCCCTTGGTCTGCAGGCTGATTTTTACTTTATGCTTAGGGTCGTACTTGTTTGCCCATTGCTCGTAAAGAGGATATAGTGAAGCTGCACGATTACCGTACCAAGAATAGCCATTACGACGCTCTGGTCCAATATCCTCCAAATGGCGACGGGGAATACCATCGCGGTCGCAGACAAAGGGTTCACAGTATTTTAAATCATAATATCTTGCCCACAAGGGTTCGGCATTGGGATCATTGACCAGGCGGGTGTCACGGTCACGACTGTTTCTGTGCCCTGTTCGCTCGATGCGTAAGCCTGTCAACTTGTATTTGTCAAACCACTGCATAGCCGCATGAATAGCCTGCTTCACCCTTTTGTCGGGATTGGGCAATGTCATGAGTAACTTGACGATAGCGGCACTCTCCATAGAACAATAGGACGGAAGCTCAAAAGCACGGGCTGGTGCCGGAGCGTAGGTGTCTCGATCATGTTGCTGGCACCATACTGTTAATTTGCCATTCTTGCGAATCTGGCATTTGAGGATACATTCTATACCTTTGTCGAAAGCTTCAGCTGCATGCTGGCGAAGTTGAGGTGTTGTCAATTCTGCAGAGTAGGGGGCTTTTTCGTCAACAATATCCTTCAGCAGTTGCAAAGTGTTGACCATCGCATCGTCGTTGAAAGTGATATGAACCTGATATCCATGCGTCTCGGGCCAGAACTGGGGCCATCCGCCATTCTCATATTGTCCGCTCAGTAAGTATTCTACTGCTTTCTGGAAGGCATCACGGAAACGGATGTCCTTGGTGGCTTCAAATAAACGGGCGAGATAGGCCATCTGCATGGAGGTGGCATTATTGTCAATGGTGGAATCGTCGCGACGCTGTTTGTCTTTCAGCACCTTTTCCTTCTCTTGGTCTGTCAATGGCTTGGCCATATCAATGTTTTTGGGCCAACCGCCTGTTACTCGTTGGTAAAGTAGAATCTGTTCGCCAACTTTCATCGCTTCTGGTGTCTTGAAGAATGCCGGCTCCGTCTGTCTCATCGGGTTGAGCATGCGTTGCATTTGATTGGCATTGGATGGTTGTTGCCCCATTGCCGTTACAGTCATCATGACTGTCAACAGGAAAATAGTAAGTCTTTTGTCCATAGAATTTGTTTTAGTTTATCTTAAAAATCTATGAATATGACGGAGGGTAGAGGGTTTCGTTTATGGGTTAACTAATAAATAATGTTAAGTGATAAAGGAGGCTTTTCGCGCGTACATTATCTTATATTTATAGACCTTTTACCTCGATTAGGACAAAAAATACACTTATTTTGTAAGATTTTTGCGAAAAAACTTGGAAGTTATTGTTTTTTTTTGTTATTTTGCACCCGAAATAAAATTAAAATTTAGTTAAAGCATAAAAAAGTAGAAAACTTAAGGTAGTAATTTTTATAATTTAGAAAAAGATGAAAAAGTTATTTTTAATGCTCGCTGCCGGCTTTATGGCAGTTTCTGTAAATGCACAGAACACAGCTATCACAGCTAACAAGGCTGGTGACAACTGGTACATGGGTATCAACGCTGGTGTTAAAGCAGACTCCTGATGGTGGTTTCTTCAAGGCTCTTGCTCCTACTTTCGGTGTACGCGTTGGTAAGAACCTGACAACTGTATTCGGTCTGGCTTTGGACGCTGACATGTACTTCAAGTCAAACGAGAAGTGGAATGCTGGAAGCAAGACTTTCGTTGAGGGTATCAATGCCGATCTGTTGGGTACATTCAACCTGAGCAACCTCTTCGGTGGTTACAAAGGTGAGCCCCGTGCTTTCGAGGTTATCGCTCTGGGTGGTTTCGGTTGGACTCATGGTTTCAACCACGTTAGCAAAGCTAATGCTATGAACTCTCGTGTTGCTCTTGACTTCGCTTTCAATCTGGGCGCTGCTAAGGCTTGGCAGCTCTACATTGAGCCTTCTCTGACTTATAACTTGATTAGCTCTCGTGGTAACGATGATTTCCAGGATTTCAAGTATGACATCAACCGTTCTGCATTCGCTATCAAGGCTGGTGTTAACTACAAGTTCGGTAACAGCAACGGTACTCACAACTTCGCTATTGCTCAGCTCCGCGACCAGGCCGAGATTGATGGTCTGAACGCTAAGATC
>CACXSA010000052.1 GCA_902770195.1 uncultured Prevotellaceae bacterium | reverse complement strand
TGCTGGAGAACGTATTCCTCCTGAATAAGGTAAGTGAGGGCGGTGTCGATCTCCTTGGAAGGATAGGGCAGACGGGCTAATTCTGTGATGTGATGGGGTTGGTGGTCTGCCAAGAGCGTGAGGATTTGTTGGCGTAGTGCATCGGTATCGTTAGTCGATGAAGATAGGCAGACATCACACTGGCCACAGTCCTTTGAAGTGGTCTCACCAAAATAGGCTAACAGCTGGCGCGACCGACACTTGTCGTCGGATTGGGCATAGTTGATCATGGCCTGTATGCGCTCACGATATTGGGTGAGTCGGTTTTCATAAACATCAGGATGCAGTTGTATGTGCTCGGCATCCTCACGTCGCTGGCAGTACCGGATATAGGGCACGTTGCGACGGGGAATGAAATGGAGCAAGTGACGTTGGGACAGGGCTTTCAGCACTTCATAGGTTTGAGATGGTGTAAGCCCTGCTTCTTGGGCTACGATGCTCTCATCAATAAATCCGTAGTCGGCAAAGAGTCCACCGTAGTTCCGCAACAGCGATATGATGACACGCTCTTCAGTGGGTGACACTTGTTCCAGACGATAAAGTTCATCACGACTGACGAGGAAGCGCACACGGGCCTGATTGTCAGCTTCTTCGTCATATTCCAAATAGCCTGCACGCTGAAGCAGTTGTAGGGCTGAATGTACGCGAATAGGGAAATGGTGGAACTTACGGCAAAATTCTTCCATGTTGAACTCGCGGGCTACACCATAACCGTCGCCGGTGGCTATCTGGTAATAATAGGCCAGGTGTTCATAGACCTGGCGGATATAGTCTTTCTCAGGGAAGGTATCGACAATGCGTTTCTCCAGCTTGGCATGATCGTTGTTGTTGTAAAGTAGGATGGCGCGGGCTGGTTGTCCGTCACGACCGGCGCGCCCTGCTTCTTGGAAATAGGCCTCAATGGAATCGGGACATTCATAGTGGACTACCAATCGCACGTCGGGCTTGTCGATACCCATGCCGAAAGCGTTGGTGGCTACCATGATACGGGTTCTGTCGTGTTGCCAATCGCGCTGTCGTTCATCTTTTTGGGCATGATCCAGTCCGGCGTGATAAAAGGTGGCGGAGAAACCGGCATCGGAGAGGTGCTCGGCAATCTCACGGGCATGACCCCGGCTTCGCACATAGACAATGGCTGAGCTCTCGTTGATTTCAAACAGATGAATAAGCTCGTTGAGTTTGTCGTTAGTTTGGCTAACGAGGTACGCAAGATTCTTGCGCTCGAAAGACATGCGGAAGACATTGAAGGGTAGAGTTCTGATGTCTGATGTCTGATGTCTGATGTCTGATGTCTGATGTCTGATGTCTGATGTCTGAGGGTTAGCATCTAAGGGGTGTAAAGAGAGCTTGTCGCAGATGTCCTTCACCACAGTAGGGGTGGCGGTGGCTGTAAGTGCGAGTACCGGCACATGAGGATGGATAGTGCGGATGTTGGCAATCTCCAGATAGGATGGGCGGAAGTCGTAACCCCATTGTGAGATACAGTGTGCCTCATCCACCGTGATGAACGACACTGGCATATGGCGTAGCTTGGTCTGAAAGAGTGAGGAGGAGAGGCGCTCTGGTGATACGTAGAGCAGTTTTACGCCTCCAAAGATACAGTTCTCGAGGATGCGCATAATGTCGTCGTGCTGCATACCGCTGTAAATGGCCTCGGCGCGAATGCCTATGTGGTGGAGGTGCTGCACTTGGTCTTTCATCAGGGCGATGAGTGGGGTGACCACAATGCAGATGCCTTCCATAGCCAATGCGGGCACCTGGAAGGTGATAGACTTGCCACCACCTGTGGGCATAAGCCCCAAGGTGTCGTGCCCACTACCTATCGACTCGATGATTTCACGCTGAATACCACGGAAATCGTCATACCCCCAGTATTTCTTTAATAAATGAGAAATGAGAAATGAAAAATGAGAAATGGGTTGCACTTCGATATCTCCGCATTTTTCATTTTCATAATTCTTTTGTAATTTCTCATTACTCATTTCTCAATTATTCTTCCGAAGGATGAATGTCCTCAATCTGCAATTGTACCTCACCACGCTTGTAGGAATTTTCCTCGATAGTATAGACAATGTCAAAGCTACGCTTGCTTTTGATATAGTGGGCTGCAGCAGACTGTCCGAAAGCTATGCCGTTGATGACTACGGGGGATTTGGAATCAACGAGTTCCAACTTAATATGTTCCTGATGGCGTCCTACTACCTTGGAGGTGCCATAGTCATAGACGTTGCGTGTAATGAACAAGGGCTTTTCATTGCCTGGTCCGTGGGGAGCCAGACGTTTCAACTCGTTGAGCAGTCGCTTGCTGATATCATGGAAATCGAGCTCGAGTTCGATGTCGAGTATCTGTTGCGTCTGTTCAGGTAGGATGTGATTATTGACATATTCCTGGAAACGACGGCGGAACTCTGGAATGTTCTCTTGACGGAGAGTCAGTCCTACGGCATAGGTATGACCTCCGAAGTTCTCGAGCAGATCGCGGCACGACTTGACAGCATCGTAAACATCGAAACCTGCCACCGAGCGTGCTGAGCCGGAGGCCATGCCGTTTATGACAGTCAACACAACGGTAGGACGGAAATAAAGTTCGGTAAGTCGTGATGCCACGATACCCACTACGCCTTTCTTCCATCCCTCGTCGTAGAGCACAATGCTTTGCATGTGACGCTGACTTTCCAAACGGGCAACAATCTCGTTGGCCTCTTCGGTCATCTGCTTGTCAACATCCTTGCGCTGTTCGTTGTATTCGTTGATGCGGGTGGCTTCGGTGAGCGCTTTCTGTAAATCGCGCTCCACTAGCAATTCTACAGCCTCCTTACCATTTTGCATACGTCCGGAGGCATTGATGCGCGGTCCAATCTTGAAAACGATATCACTCATGGTGAGCTCGCGGTTGGTGAGTCCGCATATCTCAATGATGGCCTTCAAGCCAATGCTGGGACTTTGATTCAACTGTTTCAGGCCGTGGAAGGCGAGAATACGGTTTTCGCCCTCTACTGGAACCAGGTCAGCGGCAATCGAAACGGCACAGAAGTCGAGTAGGGGGATAAGACGAGAAAAAGGAATGCCATTGTTCTTGGCAAAGGCCTGCATAAGCTTGAAACCGACACCACATCCGCAAAGCTGTTTGAAGGGATAGGTGGAATCTTTGCGCTTCGGGTTCAAAATGGCCACGGCTGAGGGTAATTCATCGTCAGGCTCGTGGTGGTCGCAGATAATAAAATCGATGCCTCGCTGCTTGGCATAGGCTATCTCTTCGATGGCCTTGATGCCACAATCAAGCACGATAATGAGTTTGACACCTGTCTCAGCAGCATAATCTATTCCTTGATGGCTGACACCATATCCCTCGCCTTCGCGATTGGGAATGTAATAGTCAATGTTGGAATAAAACTGCTGTAGAAACTTGTAAACCAATGCAACCGCCGTACACCCGTCCACGTCGTAGTCACCATATACCATGATGCGCTCTTTGCGCCCCATGGCATCGTTCAAACGATCTACCGCCATGTCCATGTCATTCATCAGGAAAGGATCAATCAGCTCGTTCAGCATGGGACGGAAGAAACGCTTGGCTGCGCTCTCTGTCTTGATGCCTCGCTGAATGAGAAGACCTGCCAGAACGGGACTCATCCCAATCTTTTCGGCCAAATCCTTAGCCGCCTGCTGTTTCTCTGGTGTAGGTGGTTCGTAATTCCATTTAAATTGCATTTATATTTGTTTTTATTTTCTTTCGTCTCTAGGGGTATTGTGTATGACAAGTACATAATACGGTCCAAAGTTACGAAGAAAAAATAAAAGAACGGAGCAAACTGAGGATTTTTTAACAGTTATGCTCCGTTTTTATCATTTATAATGGATTGCGAAATCTACTCCACGTAGTCCATTTTCACCACAATAACCCGGATGGATTGGTCTTTTTTCTTGATTTCTACCTTGGCAATGTGCCAGTCGGAGGGGAAGAAGATAACAAACTGACCTCCTTTCACATTGAAGAAATGAGTTTTGCTAAGGTCGTAGTTGTAGCGCATCACATCTTTTTTATCGTCATAAGGTACGCTGATCGTACTCGAAGCATGGTCTAGCAGCGCAAAGCCTTCGGTACCGCGAACTACGAGTTGAAAGTCAATTTTTTTCTTGTGACTTTCCGTGTTTCGTTTCTGCAATGGACCGTTCTCCGAATCTTCCACGCTGGCTATGAGTGAAGAATTCGGAATGGGGTGCTTACCTTTGGGAATGGTTTCGAGGTCAGTATTGCGAAGCCAGTTGAACAACGTTTGCCATTGTGCGGTATTCTTCTGATATTGAGTCTTAAATTCGTCAATGTTTAATGTCTTGTGTGGCTTGGCTTTTGTGAATCCATTACGCCATTCGCCCTGTTTTAACCATTGGCGAGCTTCTTTGCTGGATTGTGCTGAGATAGTGAGTGCCACTATGGTCAGCATAAAAATAGTGATAGTTTTTTTCATAGACATGTGTTTTGAAATGATTTATAAACTAAGCTGTATTCACGGTGTCCCAATATTTCTGATTGGGTGGGAATGCCTGAAGCTGTCTGTTCGATGCAACGCAAGATCAGGTTGCGGACATCAGCGAAAGAAAGACCTTCTGTTACAATAGCTCCTGCGTTGATATCCATATCTTCATTCATGTGAAGATAGGTGACAGGATTGGAGCACACTTTGACAACGGGAGAAATGGCTGAACCAGCTACCGAGCCTCGTCCCGTGGTGTAGAGTACTAGATGGCAACCACAGGCTATCATCTCCATGATTTCGGCATTGTCGTTGATATTGGGAAACCCCCAACGGGCCTCACCATCAGGCACCACATCCATCATCCAGAGACCAGGCTTGCAGGGACGCTGGGCTGGAAAGGTGAGTCCTTGTATAGGGCGTGAGCCGCTCTTGCAATAGGAGCCTAACGACTTCTCTTCAATGGTGGTCAGCCCACCCGTGGCATTGCCAGCAGAGAAACTGTCGTGGCCCATCTGCTTGTAGTAGTTGTTAGCTTTGACAATGCAGTTGTAGAGTTGGATGCCTAGCTCGGGGGTGACGGCTCTTTCCTGGAGCAGTCGTTCGCATCCGATGAGTTCGCCAGGTTCCTCGAAGATACATGTTGCTTCATGATCCACTAGCCAGTCGAAAGTGGCACCTACAGAGGGATTGGCGGTAATTCCGCTATATCCATCGGAACCTCCGCAAACGGTACCTATCATAAGGTCTTTCCAGTCGATATCCGTAGTAGGGACGTTTTTGATGATTTGTAGCATGTCACCTACACTAGCAATGCCTTTGGCGATAGAGGACTGTGTGCCGCCTTCGTCTTGGATGACAATCAGGGATACGGGGCGTCCGCAATCCTGAATGTCCTGTTTCAGGCGGTCTCGCTGGAAGTTCTCGCAACCCAGCGATACCAACAGTACGGCACCTACGTTAGGATGGGTACATAACTGTTGCATCATCAATTCGGCATAGTCGTTAGGCGCACATCCGCTGAAGCCTATCAGGTGAACATTTTGGTCCTGATAATGCTGGGCGATACGAGCTGCCACATGGTGGGCACACTCTACGAGATAGGTGACCACCACCACGTTACGGATACCCTTGCGTCCGTCTTTGCGCAGATACCCTTTCATGACAGTTCCAGAATCTTGTAGGACACACAGTTGTCGCGGATGAGTTGCCAGTCAAGTTCAACGCCGACACCAGGTTCTTTGGGAACGGTAATCATGCCGTCTTTGTCGATGGGAAGGAGTCCTTTCATAGGGAATTGGAAATCCTCCTCAGGAACAAAATACTCGAACCACTTGCAGTTGCGGATAGCGCAGGATACATGCAGGTTTACGATGTCCATGTAGTTCTTTGTAGTGGTGTGTACCTCGCAATTCATACCGAAAGCCTCAGCCAGATGGGCAATCTTCAGCGTTCCCGTGATACCACACTTCCACGACACATCGGCGCGCACAATGTCTGCTGCCTTCTGGTTGATGACCTGTGCCACACCCCAATGGCAACCACGGGTGGTCTCTGTAGCCGCTATGGGAATGTCAAGGGCTTCGCACAGCTGCGTGTACTTATATAATTCGAAGTCGCGGAAGGGTTCTTCCAACCAGATATAGTCCAATCGCTCCAATTGCCGCCCAACACGGATGGCTTCATCAAGGGTGTATTCAGCCACAGGGTCGCTCATCAGACCGAAGTCGTTGCCTACGGCTTTGCGCAGGTTTTCATGGATACGCATATCCGTCTCCACAGGACCGCAGGGATGCACCTTGTAACACTTAATGCCACGTTGCTGGTAAAAGAGTGCCTCATCAATGTACTCTTGTTCGGTGTTATGGAACAAACCGCTGGCATAAACGGGCAACTGTTCACGATAGGCCCCGATATACTGATAGAGTGGGAGACCAGCAGCTTTGGCACAGATGTCCCACAGGGCAACGTCAATAGGACCGGGTAGATAAACGGGGAAGAAAGTCAGGTGGCGGTCGATGTTCCACAGCTCATGCCATATCTTCTCATGTTCATAGGGTGAGCGCCCTAGGACAACAGGGGCTATATTGTCGTGGATATATGCTTCTGTCACATTTCCAGAGCGTGCAGCAAGAGCTGTTGCGATGCCCTCAATGCCTGTGTCGGTGGTCAACTTCAGCACCAGCACATCCCAGTCCATGGCACTCTTTCCCTTGCGTTTGTCGTCGAAAAGGCACTTGTTACGGCGCACCCACCATGTTTCAATCTTTTGTATTATCATATTTTCATTGTCGTTATATCGTTATTCATCCTTAAAACTTAATCTGCCTGATAGGTACGAAGAGTCTTAACGTCAGCCAGGCCAGCAGATACATAGTACTGGCTATCATGAAGATGACGGCATAACTGCCCGTATATTCGAGGATAAGTCCTACGAACGAAGAGGCCAGGGCACCACCTATGGCTCCTCCTACGCTGCTGATGCCCGTCATGGAGCCAACCACCTGCTTGGGATAGACGTCAGAAACAATAGTAAAGATGTTTGAGGCCCATGCCTGATGGGTGCTGGTAGCTAATCCGATGATGAACACCACCATCCACATATTGTCAATATGGGGCACGGCATTTAGGGGAAGTACCAGTAATGCAAAAAGGAGGATGGTAGTCTTGCGGGCAAAGTCGATGCTGCGCCCGAAGCGAATGAACTGTGATGATACATGTCCACCATAGATGCCTCCGATGCTCGACATGGTGTATATAATGATAAGCGGTAGTACGGTAGCCTTCAAATCTACGCCATGAGTCTTGTTCAGGAAATCGGGAGTCCAGAATAGGAAGAACCACCACACCCAGTCGGTGACAAAGCGTGAGAAGAGGATGGCATAGGTCTGCCGATGCTGGAACAGCTGGCGCCAGGTGACTGCCTGATGGGTCTCATGGGACTCATGGGCTTCTTCCTCCTCGTCAGAATGAATATAGTCCAACTCTGCCTGATTCACGCCATGATGCTTTTCAGGGGAATGATAGAGCATCCACCAGAAAGCCACCCAGATGAATCCTAACATACCTGTAACGATAAAGGCCCAGCGCCACCCCCATTCCAGTGTGATGGCAGTGACGATGATGGGGGCAATAATGGCACCTATTGTCGTTCCAGAGTTGAATACACCCGTTGCAAAGGCGCGGTCCTGCTTGGGGAACCATTCTGCAATGACCTTAACGGCAGCGGGGAAATTTCCTGCTTCGCCCAGTCCTAATACGGCACGTGCGGCTCCGAACCCTATTACTGAGCGCACGGCTGCATGCATCACGGCACCCAAGCTCCACACGATGATAGCGATGGAGTAACCCAGTTTGCTGCCAAAGTGGTCGAGCATCCTACCGCCCAGAATCATACCGATACCATAGGCTACTTGAAAGGCAGTAACAATATAACCGTAGTCTGCTTCCGTCCATCCCAGGTCGTCCTGGATATAGGGCTTTAACAGACCGATGACCTGACGGTCGATATAGTTGACGGTCGTGGCAAAGAAGATGAGTGCCACCACCGTCCAGCGGACATTCGTTTTCTTCATAGTCACAGTTCTTACTTCTTAGAATGCTTCTGATGCTCCTGCATCAACAGGGAGAAAAACCCCATCTACATAGCTACCGGCAGGTGAAGAAAGGTAGAGTGCAGCATAGCCGATATCCTCAGGCTGTCCGAAAGTCTTCATGGGTATGCGGCGCAGGATGTTGGCCTTGCGTTGCGGATCGTTGTCAGTAGCCTTGTGGAACATGGGTGTATCGATCCATCCTGGGGCAATGGTGTTTACGCGAATACCTTTTGGAGACAAATCTGCTACAAGACTGCGCTGCAGACCTAATATGGCCGATTTTGCCGTGGTATAGGCGACTACCTGTTCCATACCCATGATAGCCGTCATGGAGCTTATCAAGATAATGGAGCCTTTGCCACGTTGAACCATTCCTTTGGCAAACTCACGGCTCAAGGCAAAGACACTCATCACATGGACGTTCAGTACGTTCAGAAATTCATCATCTGTCACGTCGAGTGCCCATTTCTTCAAGTGTACACCAGCACAGTTAACCAAGATGTCAATAGTGCCAATCTCCTGAACCAAAGCGGGAATATCGTTGAGTTTCGTAACGTCGAAGGCACGATAGCTACACTTATCACCCAATTGGTGCTGGGCCTCGCGCAGTTTATCTTCGTTTCTGCCAATAATGATTACTTCGGCTCCAGCCTCTACAAATATTTTTGCAATGCCCAGACCCAGTCCACTGCCTCCTCCTGTTATGACAGCTCGTTGTCCATCAATTCTAAATGCATTCATATCTGATTTGTTTTACATGATTCCAAATTTTGCGAATGCTTCGACGGTGCTCATGCCTTGCTCCAGAGCTTGTTTCACCAGCTTTTCACCACGGGCTTTTTCAATGGCACCTGCAAAAGCTTCCTCCTCGGCCTCACGAGGTACGATGATTACTCCGTCTAGGTCGCCAAAAACGATGTCGCCAGGGCGTACGGGAATGCCACCTAACTCGATAGGTACCCGATAGTCTATCACTTTTCCGCGAGGTCCTTGGTCCTGTGCATAGGTGCCTTGTGAAAAAGTGGGAAAGTTCAGCCGTAGAATCTCGTTGGTGTCTCGTGAGAAACCATCTACCACAGCACCGGCAGCTCCTATGGCAATGGCTCGTGTGGACATCAGTCCGCCCCAAAGTGCATAGCGTGGCGACGAACCACTACAGATATATACCTCACCAGGCTGCAACTGGTCGAGGGCTTCGAACATGATGCCGAAAGGTTTCTTCATAACCTCCAGACGTCCGTTCTCCTGGCGCTCGGCAAAAACATCGGCTTCCAGTACGGGCATAGCTCGTCCAATCACCACCATGTCGTGGCGTAGGGGTTTGATATGTGGAGGAAGGAACTGGTGAAGATATCCCATTTTGTCAAGAACATCACCCACCAATGCGGTAAAGAGCTCTTTACGGGCTATGCTAAACAGCTCTGTGTCATTTTTCCATAGCTTTGTCATAAGTAGTATTTAGTTTTAGGTGAAAGAATGAAAGGGATGCGCATGATGGCACACCCCTTTCATGTGTTAAAGTCCCAACTTCTTGCGAATCTCGGCGGGAATGGCCTTCTTGTTGATGAGGAAGTCCATCGTGTTGGCGGCGATGAAGGCCTTGGTCATATACCAGATGCCCTTGTAGTCGCCAGTCTCACCCCATGAGTTCTGGACCATATAGTATTCCTTGCCGTTCTGGTCCTTGGCAATACCGAAGATATGCATGCCGTGGTCGTCTGTCAACTCCCAATTGTCGAAGCGCTCCTGACGCATCTCCTGTGTAGGAACAATCTCAGGAACAGTGATACCTAAAGAGTCGATGATGTCGCGCTTCTTGGAAGTGGTCATCTTCAGCCACTTGGCCATATCGCTGCCCTTTAAACTCTGCTGGGTCTTCTTGGTGTCAACAGCATAGGCCAGACCCTTACGGGTGAATCCGTCCTCCGACACATCTCCGCCCCAAGCTACGGTATAACCGTTCATCACAGCATTGTCGATAATCTGCATCATCTCGTCCATAGGCACATTGTAAGAGAGCGGGAAGCGCCAGTTATCCTGTACCTCTACGGCAAAGGCTGTGTAGAAAGGATGGTGGGTATAGCTGGTAATGCTCACATAGTCATCAAGGTTGATACCCAAAGAAGCCATAAAGCTCTTGGGCGTATATTTCTTGCCTTCATAGACGAACTCCTCAGGGCACTTGCCCAGGTAAGCGTCGAGGATTCCCTGCATACCAGTCTTCCAAGCCTTGCTAATCTTCTTGGCATCGCTCTTGGCAACAGCAGCCACATACGGCTCCAGCACACCGAAGAACTCGTTGAAGTTGTTTAGCGAATCACCATAGAGAGAACCGGGGAAAGGCATTGCCTCGATGGGGCAGATGCCGTGTGTCTTCAAAGTGTGAAGCACATCCTCAGAACTTCCACCCTGTGCAAACTGGCAGTCACCGTGATAGCGAACCACCTGGATGGCACGCTCCATATAGGTCTTGTTGGCTACGAAAGCCTCACAGAGGGTGTACTTCTTGCCTGTAGCCTTCAGGATTTCTGCCTCAAAGAAGGAGAGGGTAGAGTAGTCCCAGCACGTACCTGAGCGGTTCTGGTCTTTAATCGTTGTGATAGGATTCTCCTTGACGATTGTAAAAACAGGTTTGTTCTCATTCTTGGCAGGTGCCTTTTTCTTGGCAGCCTGTGCGCCTACTGCCACAAGGGCCAGCAGGGCGAGAGTCATTAGCTTTTTCATTGTTTTAATTGATTTATTAATTGTTCTTCATAAATTCTTCTAGTTCAGTAGGATGGTAAGGGATGCGCTTGGTGCCCAGGAATCGGCAACCGTCCTTGGTAATCAGCACATCGTCCTCAATGCGGATGCCACCAAAGTCTTTGTAGGTCTCTAGCTTGTCGAAGTTCAAGAACTCCTTGCAGTGTCCTGATGCCTTCCATTCGTCAATGAGAGCAGGGATAAAGTAGATGCCCGGCTCGTCAGTAACGACGAAGCCTTCTTGTAGCCTACGACCCATACGCAGGCAGTTGGTACCGAACTGTTCCAGATTGGGGCGTGTCTCATCGTCGAAGCCTACATAAATCTGTCCCAGACCTTCCATGTCGTGAACGTCCATACCCATCATGTGTCCCAGTCCGTGAGGCAGGAACATAGCGTGGGCACCTGCCTTTACAGCCTCGTCCGTATTGCCCTTCATCAGTCCCAGTTCCTTCAGGCGTTCCGTCATCATCCGACAAACGGCCATGTGTACGTCAAAATATTTTACGCCGGGTTTGGCAACTTCCAATACGTAGTCGTGACAAGCTTCTACGATGCTGTAGATTTCCAACTGACGCTGGGTGAACTTGCCGTTGACAGGCATCGTACGGGTATGATCAGAACAGTAGTCGTCCAGTTCACAACCAGCATCACACAATACCAGACGACCATCCTCCAGTTTGTTTGCCGATGGGTTGCCGTGCATAATCTCGCCATGCTGACTGAAAATGGTAGCAAAGCTTACCTGGTCAGCTAACGAACGGGCAATTCCATCTACTTGTCCGCCAATGAAGCGTTCTGTCACTCCCGGTTTAATAAGTAACTGGGCAGTGGTGTGCATGGCATAACCCACATCACAGGCACGGTCAATAGCTTCAATTTCTTGTGCTTCTTTAGTGGATCGCATCTTTACAACTGCTTGAATCAGGGGGATTGACGCTGATTCCTTCTGCTTTGACGGATGAATACCAAGCAGGTCCATAATCTGAATCTTTGTGTCGAAACGATATGGGGGCAGGAAGTGGAACGTCTTCGACGAATGAGAAATGAGAGATGAGAGATGAGAAATGGGGGCCGTCTTGCTGATGCCCACCTCAGCAGCCAAATCTGCTACAGAAGGTGTGAAGCCCATCCATACGATATCCTCCACATCGATATCATCACCGAACATCCATTCTTCGTCGTTGTCGATGTCAATGACACCCACCAGTCCGTCACGATGCTGTCCGAAATAATAGAGGAAAGAGGAATCCTGACGCATGGGAGCGTAGCAGTTGGCAGGGTAGTTGCAAGGAGCATCGTTGTTGCCGAAGAGCACGATGATACCTTTCCCTACCATTTTTTTCAGTTCGGCACGTCGCCGTATATAGATCTCTTTTGTAAACATGTTTTTGTAATATTATTAATTAGGATTAGATATGCAAATCAGTCTTTCAAAAGGTCGGGTCTCAGTTTCCTTGTGCGCTCCATCGCCTGTTCCAGTTCCCACTCCCTGACCTTAGCCTCGTTGCCACTGAGCAGGATGTCGGGAACCTTCCAACCTTTATAGTCGGCAGGACGAGTATAGATAGGAGCTGCCAGCAGGTCATCCTGGAAACAGTCTGACAAGGCACTCTGTTCGTCTCCGATGACTCCTGGTACCACACGCACAATGGCATCGGCTATCATGGCAGCCACCAGTTCACCACCCGTCAGCACAAAATCGCCAATGGATATCTCCTTGGTAATCAGGTGGTCACGTACACGCTGGTCAATACCCTTATAGTGACCTGCCAAGATAATCAGGTTACCCTTCATTGACAGTTCATTCGCCATGTGCTGGTCGAAGCGCTCCCCGTCGGGCGACGTAAAGATCACTTCGTCGTAGTCGCGCTCTGCCTTCAATGCCGTGATACAACGGTCTATGGGCTCACATTGCATCACCATGCCTGCCGAGCCTCCATAGGGGTAGTCATCCACACGGCGCCATTTGTCCAGCGTATAGTCGCGCAGGTTATGGAGGCGTATCTCTGCCAGTCCTTTTTTCTCGGCTCGTGCCAGTATCGATTCGTGTACAAAGCCCTCCAGCATTTCGGGCAGTACGGTGATGATGTCTATTCTCATTTCAATTATGAATTATGCATTATGAATTATGAATTACAAAAGGCTTTGATGCGGTCAATATACCTTTCGCCCACCTTTCGTCCCAGTTCGTAAACGTGGCGCATTTGTTCTGGGTTGTGTGAGATATGACCGATAGGTATCTTCTCGTCAGGACGGATAACCAGGCAACGTCCCAGTCGCTCTGCATTCGCCACATATTCCAGTTGGTAGTTGTACATTTGGTGGCGTTCGTCCAGAGCCTTTAGGAAGTGGGGGTAACGATGTAGTGCAAGACGCATCAGCGGCATCAGCTTGTTATGCTCTTTCTGGTAACCTAACGGTTGTGTCAGGATGACCACATTCTTTTTGTATCCGATGCTTTCATAATACTGTAGTGGTATGGAATCAGCTACACCTCCGTCCAATAGCTTATGTCCCTGTACCTTCACCACCTTCGATGCTAGAGGCATGGATGCAGAGGCACGCAACCATTCCAACTCGTCATAATCTACGTGGTTCATCTTGTGATACACGGGCTTTCCCGTTTCCACATCCGTACACACTACGGTGAATTCCAAAGGGTTCTTTTCGAAGGCCTGAATGTCAAAGATGTCGTACTGGTAGGGCACCACGTGATAGCCAAACTTCGCATTGAAGTAGTCGCCAGAAAGCAACAATGACCTCATGCCACTATATCTGGCATCCTTGGCAAAGCGGGTGTTGTAACGGATGGCACGACCTATCTGGCGCGACTTATAGTTGCAACCGAATGCCGCACCTGCCGATACGCCAATGAGTCCGTCGGGCCAGATGTCATGTTCCATCATCACATCTGTCACGCCTGCCGTCCATAGTCCACGCATGGCGCCACCCTCTAGTACAAGACCCTTCTTCCCTGTCACCTCTTACTTCTTTGACCTAAAGGTACAAAGCGACTTTGTCGATTACTTACTTCTTACTTCTGACCTCTTTAAGCATTGTATTCCTGCCAAGACTTGATCTTGATGTCGTTCTCGCTGAGTGCGGTGAACGCCTCGATGAAAGCCTTAGCCAGACGCACGTTGGTCATCAATGGAATGTTGTGGTCAATGGCTCCACGACGGATGCGATAGCCATTGGTCAACTCACGCTTCGTGTGGTTCTTTGGCACGTTCACGATGAGTGCGAACTCGTGCTGGGCAATCATGTCCATCACATTATTTGCTCCCTCTTCATCAGGCCAGCAGACGGCTTTTGCTTCTACACCATTGTCGTTGAAGAACTTGGCCGTGCCACCTGTGGCATATACCTTGTACCCCTTCTTAATCAGTTCCTTGGCGGGCTCCAGCAGACTAACCTTGCCCTTGGCTGCACCAGAAGAAATCAGGATGTTGGCACCCTTTTGGGGCAGGCGGTATCCTGTGGCAATCAGAGCGTTCAGCATTGCTTCGTTCAAATCGTCACCCAGGCAGCCAACCTCACCGGTAGAACTCATGTCAACACCCAGCACGGGGTCGGCATTCTGCAGACGGGCAAACGAGAACTGGCTGGCTTTCACACCGATACGGTCGATGTCGAACTCCGACTTATCTGGACGAGAGTAAGGTGCATCCAGCATAATCTTCGTAGCCGTCTCGATGAAGTTGCGCTTCAGAATCTTCGATACGAAGGGGAACGAACGAGAGGCACGCAGGTTACACTCGATAACCTTCACCTCGCGGTTCTTCGCTAGGAACTGGATGTTGAATGGACCTGAGATGTTCAGCTCCTTCGCAATCTTATAGGCAATCTTCTTGATCTGACGAACGGTAGAGAAGTAGATGTGCTGGGCAGGGAACACCATCGTGGCGTCTCCAGAGTGTACTCCGGCATACTCTACGTGCTCTGAGATGGCATATTCCACCACCTCGCCCTTGTCGGCAACGGCATCAAACTCTATCTCCTTGGTTTCGGTCATGAACTTCGAAACCACTACGGGGAACTCCTTGGAAACCTCGGTAGCCATGCTGAGGAAGCGGTGCAGCTCCTCGTCGTCATAGCAAACATTCATGGCAGCACCCGACAGCACGTAGGAAGGACGCACCAGAACGGGATAACCCACCTGCTCCACAAACTGCTTCACATCGTCAAAGCTCGTCAGCGCGCGCCATGCAGGCTGGTCGATGCCCAGCTTGTCGAGCATGGCCGAGAACTTGTCGCGGTTCTCAGCACGGTCGATATCTACTGGCGAGGTGCCCAGTACGGGAACACCCTGACGGTGTAGCTTCATGGCCAGGTTGTTAGGAATCTGACCACCCACAGAGACAATGACACCACGGGGTGACTCCAGGTCAATCACGTCGAGCACACGCTCCAGTGACAACTCGTCGAAATACAGGCGGTCGCACATGTCATAGTCTGTTGAAACGGTCTCAGGGTTGTAGTTAATCATGATGCTCTTGTAACCCAGTTTGCGAGCCGTATTGATGGCATTTACCGAACACCAGTCGAACTCTACGCTGGAACCGATGCGATAGGCACCTGAACCCAGTACCACTACCGATTTCTCGTTCTGGTAATAGTCTATGTCGTGCTTGGCCTTATACTGCTCACCCTCAGGATTTCCGAACGCGGGCGTGTGCGTGTACGTGAAATAGAGGTAGTTGGTCAGCTCCGGA
>CACXSA010000051.1 GCA_902770195.1 uncultured Prevotellaceae bacterium | reverse complement strand
TCGACGTACATGATGTAAATACACTTGAGCCACAAATCAAGATAGCGGCAAGCATCCACTTTTTCATTTTTCTCATAATTACTATTATTTTAGGATAAAACATATTATAAGGTTTTCAAATGTCATATTTGGTTTTGCAAAGATAACCAAATTCCCGATAATAGCTTTACCCCAAATGTCTGTCGCTTAAAGATTTGCTAATTTGGTTATTATTATTGCTGATTTGAACAGTTTTGACCCGTTTCATCCATCCATTTTCTCACGTTTTGCCCCATTCGCTGCTTGAAGACGCGCATGAAAGTGTTGTAACTTCGGAAGCCACTTTCGATTGCCAGCTGCTGGGCTGTGTAATGACGATGTGTAGCGACAGCCTTATGGTAGAGACTAATAAAAAAATCGATACGCAGATGATTGATATATTCATTGTAAGTCGTGCCCTGACTGGAGAAATACTGGCTGAGATAAAGACGGTTGGTGCCTATGACTTTAGCAAGTTGTAGAAGATTCAAATCGTGCTGCAGGTAGAGCTGTTTGTCGATGCAATGTTTCTGTAGCAACAATCCAATGCTACTGCGAATGGATAATGGAAGGGCGTTATCATCCACATTCTCTGTGGTGAGAGCCTCTTCTTCGGCATCATTAACAGGAATACTTAGGACGCTTAACGTTTCAACTCGCCACAGGAGAAGACAGACAAGTATTATGTTGTTTAGTTGCGTGACGTATTTGTTGGCCGGAGATTGAGACTCAAACGCATAGAAGAAAAAAATAAGCAGAATGATAGCCAATATCATGAAACTTTGCCACACCTCTTTATGCTCTAAGTCGGCAAAGTTTTCGCGTAGCCAGCGTCCGTACTGTCTCGTCGCGCGAACTATATATATAATAAAACCAATGGCCAGCAACAGATAATAGATATAGAACATCGGTAATAAGGCATCGCTACGGCTGACACCGCACACCGCAAGTCCTATGATCAATGGCACCATCATCATGAAGACGGGCCACAGCGGCCGCCTGCGGTCTTGCAGCATGACGAGCAATACGACTATCGCCAAAGGTATCAGCATCATGAAGTCGAGCACAGCACCTACAATAGCACTCAGCATAATATCCTCGTTTGAGGAAAGATAGTATGTCGGCATATACCACACATGGCTCAAAAACATGCTGGCAAAAAGGGCTGCAACCCATCGACGCAGGCGTATTGGTGACGTGACATCAGCGATAAAAGCATTGCCATCACGGAACAGCAGATAGCAGCATGCCGTCAAAGACAGCATGGCCGCAGCTCCGTAAAACATAATGAAGAGCACCTCTCCTTGGATCTGTTCGTACATGACTGATTGCGTTGATTTGTGTGCAAAGATACTAAAAGTTTTCGAGAAATAAAAAAAAACTTCACTTTTCTTAATCTCAAGAAAAGTGAAGGAATAAATCTGTTAAAGCAGGTCACAGAGTGACAGGCACGGTGTGAGGTAAAGTGAAGACCTCTACGCCAAAACTAAAGGAATCGCTATCATCCGCTGGTAGCGATTCTTTTTGCAAAGCACTATGGTGCCTAGTCGCTGGGACAGGTCTGTCCCCTTGATTCTTCTCTGCAGCGCGTTTTAGATACCTATAGAAGAGGGCTGGAAATGTTCCAGCCCTCTTGCTTTTGTTATTTCTCCCACTCTTCGAACCTGAATCCGCCCAGTTGCATGTATCGGTCGCCCCAGTTGTCGAAAATAAGCAGCGCATAATATCTGTACTTGCCCGGGTGCTGAATGGTGTAGGTCTTGCCCTTGTAGTTTTCGGCAGGGATACCGTCGGCACCATTTTTATTGTAACAGCTTCTTTACCTCTTCAATTGCCAATCCTGTAATCTCAGAAATGTCCTCTACAGAGAATCCCTTGGCTTTCATTCTTTGAACGATTTCCGTTTTTCCTTTCAAAGCACCTTTACGTTCTGCTGTCTCCAGTGTACTCGTATAATCCCAATACTCCTTCTGGCTGGCCTCATATTGGCGCCGCTCAGCATCAGAATACTTGGCTATTTCTGCCTGATCGAACAGCTTCTGGAACACTCTGTCTTGTAAAGCCTTCGGGCGCTCCAACAAGCGGGAAAGGTTGCGAAGCACAAACATCCACTTCTCGAACATTGTGGTCAACTCATTCTCCGTCTTATTGAATTTGGGCATTTCAAGATAAACGAAAGTCAGTTTGTCGTAGAATACATGGTGGTCTTCTACGTCTTCGAGCTTGATTTCATGGCGGTAGCTGTCGGCAGGATACTCGTTGTTGGGGAATTCAAAATTCAGGATACCAACAGTATATACTTCCTCTAGATGATAATCCCACTTGCCCTTTGGAGCTTGTTGACGAATAGGTGTAGTGGCATAATAGACGCTACGATCCTTGAAATAGGTCTGCTCTGCCTTCTGCATCTCCACAATGAAACGGCTGCCATCCTTTGCCATACAATACACATCAAAGATGGAGCGACGATCACCATAGCCATCGCCCAGATTCTCACCATTAAGATACTGCACATCTTCTATTTCCTTTTTGCTCCCATTAAAAAGAGCATTTAGGAAACTGATGAGCAAATCCTTGTTCATCTCAGTACCGAACAACTTCTTGAAGCCGAAGTCGGTGTACGGGTTTATGAATATCTCCCTTGTATCGTCTGCCATAAATCAATTCCTTTTAAGATCCTGATGCAAAGATATAAATAATTATTGAATAAAACAACAAATTATTAAGTTTTTCTATGAATAAACAATGTGGCAAAGTTAAACATTTTTGTGCGTATTGCCAAAAATATTTCAAATATTTTTTGGTTCAACGTACACAAACAGAAGGTTTAGCTCGACGGCCCGAAGGGAAAGTCATTTTTTCAGTTTTTCATGGCGTAACCGCAAGAATCACGACTAAGGAAAAGGTTTTAAGGAACAGGAAATATTTTTACAACCTTAAAATTTTTTATTCATTATGGCAATGAAAGTAAAGGCAGTGGAACGACTGCTGAAGTTTGACAAGGAATCGGCGGGCAAGTACCGCTATGTGATGAAACCCGAGATGTACTCGAGCCTCGACCAGAAGAAGGTGATTCGTGAGGCAGCTCTCCGCAGTGGCGTAAGCCAGGGTGTGATGAAGGCCTGCTGGGATGCAGCCGGCGAGGTGATCAAGGCGTGGGCCACCGAGGGCCACAGCGTGGCACTGCCCGGACTGGGTACCATGCGCTTCGGACTGCGAAGCAAGGCTGTGGAGAAGGTGGAGGACGTGAAGTCCAGCCTGATTGAGTGTCGCCGCATCATCTTCACCCCCAGCGTGGATCTGAAGGACGAGCTGAAGAACACCGCTATCATCATCACCTGCTATGACCGCGACGGCAAGGAGGTGAAGCGCGTGACCAGCGACGACGACGCTGAGGTGGAGGACAACGAGAACCCCGGTGGTTCTAACGACAACCAAAGCCAGGGCGGAAGCACGGGTAACGGAACTACGGGTAACGGTGACGACAACGGTGGCGACAACGGTGGCGGCAGCGGAGGCGATGAAATCTAAGGCTGATGGCTGATGGCTGATGGCTGAAGGCTGAAGGCTGAAGGCTAAGGCTGATGGCTGATGGCTGAAGTAAGAAGTAGCGTATGAAGAAGAATCGTTTTATTGAGGTAGTGGTGAAGGTAGTAGTAGCCGCTCTCACAGCTTTCCTGACGGCACTGGGCACGACCAGTTGCATGGGACGCGGACCATTTTAATCGAAAGAGAGGGGCTTCAGAAGGAGTCCCTCTCTTTTTCAATGATGCGCATGCTGAACTCGCAACCGCAATATTGCTGGTTATAGGTTTGCAAGGACAGAACATCGTCGTCTGCTTAATGTGGTTTAACGAAAGTAAAAGCAGTGGGAAAAATTTTTGTTAGAATAATTTCTTTTTCGTATATTTGCACACGAAAAGTTAAAATCTAAAATATACACGATGAAGACTTATCCTTTGCTTCAATCACAATTAGGCGTGTTCTATGACTGTCTGAAGTTTCCTCAGGTGATGCAATACAATATTCCTTGTATTACTGAACTGACTGATGATATTGACCTTGACCGTGTGGAACAGGCCATTCAGACTATTTTTGCTGCACGGCAGGAGTTGCGCATACGCTTCCTCATCGATGACAACGGTGAACCACGCCAGTATGTGGACGAGGCGAAACAGCTGACCATCGTACGGCGTCAGATGTCGGAAACAGACTTCCGGCAGTATGCCTATCACGGTTTTTGCCGTCCGTTTGACATCATGGGCGAAGATCCGCTGTTTCGTGTGGAACTGATTGCGACGCGGGAAGGGAAACACTATATGCTGCTGGATATTCACCATTTGGTTTCCGACGGTACGAGCTATCTGGTGCTGTTCCCGCAGCGAGACCTGCCACTGGCTTACGAAGGAAAGCCGTTGCCGGCGCAGGACTATAGCATATTGCAGACGGCAGAGGACGAGACGGCCTGCCTGGGCAACGAAGAATATGAACGCGCCAAAGCGCTGATGAAGGAGAAATATGCTGGTGTGGAACTCGCTTCACTGTCGTCACATCCCGACAATCCGGTAGGAGAGATGGGGCAGGAGTCTGCCTATATCAACCGTGCGATGGTGGATGAATGGTGTAAGGCAAACGGTTTTGCGCCCTACCAGCTTTTCCAGGCAGCTTTCAGCTATGTGCTGGCCCGTTTGTTGCGAGAGGAGAAGGTGGCTTATACCACCATCTATCATGGACGCCGCGACCCTCGTGTGAAGCAGGCTTACGGCATGTTCGTGCGCACCATCCCGTTTATGATGGAAATTAAGAAGGAACAGACCGTTCTCGACTATATTGCCAGCGTACATCAGGAGATGAAAGAGACACTCTCGCAGTTGGCTTATCCTTTCTCGCACTTCTGTCGTGACCTGGGTGTGAAGCCTGGCATCTCGTTCAATTTCACCGCCCTTTGGTGCAGCAGGATCGTGGTGACGTTTTTTACGACATGCTGGCACACATCTTCCTGGCAGACGAGAACTATGATATCCGCATGGAGTCGAGTCTGGCGATGAACAGTCGTCAGCAGATGCGCATGATGGCCGATGCCATCAAGGCCACCATGGAACACATGATGGCGCAGCCGGACCAGTCGATTGACAGCATCAGCATTGTCAGCGACGAGGAGGCAGAACGTATCATCAAGATAGGTACGGGTAAGGAGATTGATGTAGATTTGAGTAAGACCTTTGCCAACCTCTTCACCGAGCAGGCCCGTCGCACACCCGATGCGCCCGCTGTAGTGGACAGGGACAGCCAACTGACCTACGGCGAGATGGACTGCTACTCAAATGCCCTGGCCCATCAGCTGATAGACTTCGGCGTACAGCCCAACGACTTCGTGTGCGTCATGCTCGACCGTTTCAAGGAGTTCCCTCTGGCGGTGCTGGCTATCCACAAGGCCGGTGCTGCCTATACCCCACTCGACTATGAATATCCTAACGAGCGACTCAGCTACATGCTCGAGAACTCGGAGTCGAAGGTGCTGATTACTACACATGAAGTATTAGCTGCCAAGCAGGCGGAAGGCGGATTGACCATTGACCATTTACCATTGACCATTTTCTTCATCGACGACTTCTTATTGGTTCACGGTTCACGGTTAACGGTTAATGGTTCTTTGCAGGGCAAAGCGGCAAAGCCGAGCGAGCCAACCAACCATGCCCCATTAACCATGAACCATGAACCATTAACCATGAACCATGAACCATTAACCATGAACCATGAACCCATCGACCTTTCGAATCCCGACGGTCTGGCCTATATGATTTACACCTCCGGCTCTACCGGTAAACCTAAGGGTGCCATGCTCCATCAGGCAGGTCTGCGTAACTTCATTGCCGTCGTCATCGACATGGAGAAGTTGACCGCCAATGACCGTATCAGCGGACACCGCTCGTTCTCGTTCGATGCGCATATCGAGGATATGTATCCCGTATTGACGCTGGGTGGCTCGTTCCACATCATGCCGACGGAGATACGCAAAGACTTGGCTGCCATCCGCCAGTTCCTGATAGACCATCAGTGTACGGGTGGCGGCTATTCTACGGCGATGACCAGTCTGCTGCTCAACACCTTCGACGACCTGCCTATCCGCTTCACAACGGGTGGCGGTGAGAAGATGGACGGCGTGTTCAGCGACCATATCGAGATAATCAATGTTTATGGTCCTACGGAGTGTACGGATGACACCTCCTATTATGCCATCGCTCCGGGCCGTAGAGTAGAAAATATTCCTATCGGACAGAGCGTTGCCAACAACTGGAACTTCATTGTCGATACCGCTGGCAACCTGGTACCGCAGGGCGTGGCTGGCGAGCTGTGCTTTGCCGGTGTGCAGGTAGGACGCGGCTATTGGCGACTGCCTGAGCGCACGGCGAAGTCGTTTGTCGATTGTCCATTCGTGAAACAAGACCGCTGGGGTCGCCCTGTGCGCATGTACCACACCGGTGACCTCTGCCGCTGGAATGACGACGGTCAGATAGAGTATCTGGGTCGTATCGATACCCAGGTGAAGCTGCGCGGCTTCCGTATCGAACTGGGAGAGATTGAGAGTAAGGCTCTGAATATCGATGGCATTCGTCAGGCCGCTGCTGAGGTGCGCAAGGTGATGGGCAATGAGCACTTGGTGCTCTACTATACTTTAGAAGCGAGTGCAACGCTCAGCGAAGAGGATATCCGCAAAGCCCTTGCCGCATCGTCGCTTGCGGACTACATGGTGCCCGATGCCTATATGCAACTGGACAGCATGCCGATGACACCCAACGGCAAGATCAACCGCAAGGTGCTGCCTGTGCCCGACATGAAACGTGCCACCGAGTATGAGGAACCTGTGGGTGAGATGGAAGAGCTCTTCTGCAACATCTTCTCTGATATTCTGAAAATCAACGAGGTGGGTGCCACCGACAATTTCTTCGAGATAGGCGGCACCAGCATCAACGCCATCAAGGTCATCGTCGAAGCCAGCAAGCACGGTGCACAGATTGTGTTCAACGATATCTTTACGCTGAAGACACCACGTGCCCTTGCTGCGTTTGTCAGTGGCAACAAGGCTTCTGCAACCAATACTGTGGTCGCCGAACCCGTTGCCGCTATTCCCCTCAACACTCCTGAGGCCAAACATTTTGCACCGCTCAATGCACTTCTCAAGGCTAATAATCTCGACGCGTTCCGCAACGGCCAGCGCCAGGCTGTTGGCGACGTCCTGCTGACAGGTGCCACAGGCTATCTCGGCATCCATATCCTTAACGAGCTATTGGCCAACTATCACGGCAAGATACTCTGTCCTGTACGCGCCAAGGGCAACGACGAGGCATTGAGTCGCATCAAGACGCTTTACTTCTACTACTTCGGACACACCGAGGCTTTCAGCCATTTCGATGAGCGCGTGACGGCATTCGCTGCAGAGATTACACAACCTGACGCCTTGGATAAAGCAGCGGAAGCCAACGCTTCACTTACTGTAGTCAACTGCGTGGCTAACGTGAAGCACTTCTCTGCCGGTAATGACATCGAGATGGTCAACATCGAGTCGGTACGCCACCTGATTGCGTTCTGTCTGCGCACGGGTTCACGTCTCATCCATATCTCAACCAATAGTATTGCCGGCATCAGCATCGACAATGTGCCTGGTCCTGAGGTCAGATTGTCTGAGCAAGACCTCTTCATAGGACAGAATATCGATACCAATAAATACGTCTATTCGAAGTTTAAGGCCGAGGAACTGGTGCTCGACGCCATCGCCCACCACAATCTGAATGCCAAGATCATGCGAGTAGGTAACCTGTCAGCACGACAGAGAGACGGCGAGTTCCAGATTAACTTCAACACCAACAACTTCCTGGCGATGCTGCGAGCCTATGTGGTCATCGGAATGATACCTTACGAGGCACTCGACAAGTGTTTCGAGTTCTCGCCCATCGACGAGGTGGCACATGCCATCATGCAGCTCGCCCAGACCCCGAAGGAGTGTATGGTGTTCCATCCCTCGAATACCCACCGCCAGTTCCTCAGCGACATCCTGATGGGCTTTGCCAAGGCAGGCATTACGCTCCGGCGTGTGGAGAACGAGGAATTCCAGCAGGCTTTGGAGAAGATGATGGAGAATCCGGATTTAGTGACTATCCTACGCCCGCTGATGGCCTACGATATGGGTAGTGGCCATCAGACACGATGGATAGAAGCTACCAACAACTATACCACGCAGGTGCTCTACCGTCTCGGTTTCCAGTGGCCACCCACTGCTGCCGACTACGTTCACCGTTTCGTGGATACCATCGTAGGCTTCGATTTCTTTAATGTAAGCTGAACTCGCAACCGCAGTATTGCTGGTTGTAGAATAGGCCAGAGCTCACATCGCCTTTATTAGTAGCTTTGCGTACAAAGTTACTATCTTACCACATGCTTCTTGCCATTTATGATATAGACGCCCTTGGGTAATGTACCATTTACCATTTTGCGTCCCTGCAGGTCGTATGCAGCTGCCGCGGGAGCGAATTTTTCACTTTTCACTTTTCCCTTTTCACTGATTGAAGTCACCTCGGCAGGGAAGTACATATAGAAATAGCCCAGGTCGTTTTCGGGTTGTGCCCCATCGTAGAGCAGGAACAGGTAGGTGCCCTCATCTTTCGGGGTGAAAATAAACTTCACGGGCGTCGTACTGTTGGCTCTGAGGAACGCACCCACCGACAGGGTATTATATTTGACATACGTGGCCTTGGGAGTTTCGGCATCGATGAGTTTGTAGGCATCCTCGGCTTTGTCATTACCTATAAAATAGGGAATGAGCGAGAAGGCTCCGTTGAACTCGGCGCCCTTGTTCTCGACGGTCAGCGTGATTTCGCTGGTTGAATTGATATCACCCGTTCCGCGAGTGACTTGAGCACCCGTCATCTTGAAGTTTGTCTGGGTGAGCACGGGGTAGCCCGTCAGCGTCAGCTTTTTGTTGCTGACTTTGTATTCTACATACTGGGTCTTCGTCAGCAGCTTCCACTCGCCATATTGGTTGTCAGTGCCCTTATAACGGTAGCGGACATAGAGATTCTTCTGGCAGTCGGGCTCGTCAGTGGACTTGTAGTAATTAAAGGTATAAGTGCCATCGACTCCCGTCTTCATGTTTATGGGCTCACCGCCTGCCGTGAATTGCTCCCACTGGTCGCCCTTCTTCTCAAACAGGTCCACCTCGAATGTGGCCGTAGGATAGGCCGCGCTGAAGTAAACCAGATTGATCTTGATGTAGTATTTCTCTTTATCTTCCGTAATGGTGTAGGGGAAAATCGGCATCGTCAGCTCCGGCAGTCCTACACCCGTACCTCCATTCTCTTTCTGGATGCCGATGAGGGCCGTCTGGCTCTGGTTGAAGGCGTTGCCAGCGGCGACAGTCTTGTCGTAGCCTTTAGCATCGAGTACCGACAGCGAGAAGTAGTTGTCGCCTTCGCCTGCCCAGCCCCAGTTGATGTGGAACAGTCCCTGACCGTCGTAGCCGTCGCAGACGAAGGTGTGTCCGCCATCATCGCCCGCCATAGCGGCATAGACCACCGGTCGGTTGGCTGCAAGCTCGTTGTAGATGGTGTTTTCCCATTCGTCGATGGTATAGTCGTAGCGGAAGATGCTACGGAGGCCCTTGTCGTAGTTGAAGTACTTGGGCAACAGCTCCACGGCCGGATCGTGGAATGCCAACGATATCTCAGGGCTGTAGCTCATGTTCACCATCTGACCGACGTAGCGCATCAGTGTGGCTACGGCCTTGCGCTGGGCAGGAGTCACGTCAGACAGCACACCGCCCGACGCGTCCAGGTACTTGTCGCGCATGTTGGCCCAGTCGAAGGTGGTGGCAGGTAACTCAGGCAGCTCGAATTTCTCAGTCAGCCCCTTCTGAACGTTGCTGACCTCGTATTCGTAGCCCGGAATGGCTGTGGTAGCCGCCGTCGGCCACTTGTGGTAGTACATCACCTGCGCGATGGCTGTTGCCGTACAGCCTGTGACGCATCGCTTGTCCTTGCCAGCAGCAGCCTGACCAGTGTACATGGGGCATTCGTCGTTGAAGACTGGGTCCTGACTCCAGGGACATGTCACCATAGGCTTAATGGCAGGACGTGTGGCACGCTGACGTGGAGCAGCTGCAGGCAGGTTGCTCTGGGCAATCTTGGCAATGGCCTCGTTATACCCCTGCAGCCAGTAGCGCATGTTCTCGGGCATGTGCTGCCAGTCGAGAGTTCCCGTGGTGCTATAGCCTAACACGGAGACGGCCCGCTCGTCGCCACTGGTGATGACGTATCCTCCGCCATCGACATTGAATACATAGAGGTGGTCCATACCCGTTGCCACCTCGTTCAACTGGGGTGTTGTCGTCATAGCCCTGCGGGTGCTGCCCTGGGCAGGAGCGGACTGCAGGAACTGAATGGCACGGTCCATCGCCTCCTGACGGCTGACGGGCTGGGCGCTGCCTGTCAGTACGACAAGCAACAACAGGACGAGTGTAGAAATCTTCTTCATATTATTCTTAGTTTTTGGGTTTGTACTGTGTGCAAAGATACGACAATTCCACCAAACCACCAAACGAAAAAACACTAAACTTTACCTTCTGCGGAAAATTCACAAGATATGACACGCATGCTGAACTCGCAACCGCAATATTGCTGATTGTAAAAAGCGTACTCGCGGAGTAACTGGTTACGACGATCCTGCAGTCCTCCTTTGCGCCAGTTCTGTGCCCAAAAGGTAGTGCCGGGAACGGCAGCCTGGGCGCGCAGTCCTGCCTCGGTGATTTGCTCCAGACTCTTCCAACGGGAAGAGGCGAGCGTGGTGGTGAAATACGCCAAGCCTAATTCTTTGGCTTGCAGGGCGGCAACCTTCAGCCGATAGGAGAAGCACTGGAGACAACGGCTGCCTCGCTCGGGTTCTCCCTCCAATCCTCGCACAGCCTCCAACCAGCGCTGATGGTCATAGTCGCCGTCAATCCACTGAAGTCCCAAGCTCTCTGCATGGCGTTTGCTTTCCTCCTTGCGGATGTCATACTCCTCGCGAGGAAAGATGTTGGGATTGAAATAAAAAATGGTGGGGCGGATGTCGTGTTGCAGCATCCACTCCACGATGGCAGACGAACAAGGGGCACAGCAGGCATGCAGCAACACCTGCTGCACACCTGCCGGTACCATAATCTCATTCTTTTTCTTACTCATTTAGCATGGGCGCTTCTTGGGCAGTTTGAACACATCCTGCACCTCCTTCATCTGGGCTTCGGTCATACCATCGGGCTCAGAACCCATGGCACGGGCACACATAAAGATGTTGGCAGCCTTGCAGAGCACATCGGTCTGGTCGAAGGCATCCATGATGTCCTGACCAACGGCTACCGTGCCGTGCTTCTCCCACATCACCACGTCGTGGGTCTTGATCTGTTCGAGCGTAGCCTCAGCAAGTGCTACACTTGACGGCAGGGCGTAAGGCACGATGCCGATACCCAGCGGTGCAAAGGCCAGCGTCTCGGGAATCATCGACCACAGCACGCGCGTCATTTCGTCACCCTTCAGGAAACGCTGGATATGACTCATGGCCACCAGTTCGATGGGATGAGTATGGAGGGTAGCCTTATAGCATGAACCCGTCTCCAGCAGATAGTTCTGCAAAGCAAGATGCGTGGGCAGCTCGCTGGTGGGCACTACAGGCTCGTCGGCAATGACGACATACGAAGCGCAGTCGTCCAGAATGCGTATGATGCTGCCATTCTGCATGGGCTCTTTGGCCAGGTCGCGCATGCGCTTGCCCGTTCCTTTGCAATAGAAATACTTACCTTTCAACTGGGGCAGAACCATACCAATCTGCTTCACTTCCGAGATGGGCTTCATCGCCTTGCACTCGTCGTCCATAAACTCGGTGACGTTGACGGTGATGTTACCACCGTTACGTTCTGCCCATCCTTTCTGCCAGAGGTAGCCAGTGACCTCTGCAATCTGATAAACCACCGCTTTCAATCCTTCGCGGCCTTCTAAAATACTTTTCATAATCAATATTAAATTAAAATGAAAGGAATGAAAGAAATGAAAGGAATGAAAGAAATGTTAATGTGGAAATGGTTAAATGAGGCTGCACCAATCTCGACGAATGGCATTTCTTCATCTCATCTTTGTCATTTCTCATTTCTTTCATTTCTTTCATTTCTCATTTTGTTAATACTTCTCTCCGTAACGCTCTTTCGTGATGTCCTCAAGAGCCCGACCACGAGTGTTGGGAACACCGAGGAAGCCGACGATGAGCGAGATGGTCAATAGGGCAATCATGCAGAAGGCAGCAATCGTGAAGCCTTCGCCGTTTTCACCATAGATGATGGTGAAGATAAGTCCCCAGACTGCCGACAAGCCGCGCACGATGAAGAACATCAAACCCTGAGCACCAGCACGGAACTTGGCGGGGAACAGCTCTGAACCCCACAGGGCGTAGAATATCTGTGGCGACGAACCACCCTGCACACCCCACAGAATGGCAAACAGCCAAAGTCCGACCATGCCGTTGACACCGATGGTAACGATGACCAGCCAAGCAGCAATAGCCACAAGGAGACCAAAGGCGTAAATAGCCTTGTGCGAAGACTTATCGATAAGTTTCGATACGACAAACGTCACAGCGACGATGATGAACCACTGGATGCAGTTCATCCAGTTTGCCATTTCGTTAGAAACGCCACCTGCCGTCTCGTAGATATGCGGCTGGAAGAATCCCATCACCGAAGCCACGAGGTTCCACGTCAGATAGATGGTAGCCAGGAAGATAACGGTGCGCACGGCAATCTTGTTAGAGAACAGCACCTTGATATTGTCAAGCACACCAGCCTTCTTACCCTCTTCCTTCTGAGCGGTAAACTCAGCACTCTCCTGCAACTGGCGTTGCAGGTTCCAAGCGATAAACGCTACAATAAACAGGGTGAAGAACACAATACGCGACGAGAAGGCGTTGACTGCCTCCTGCGACATGTCGGCACCACCAAAGAGATGTGCCACGGACTCTACCCATCCAAACAGGTAACCGCCAGGGGCAAAGAGCATGCCAAACAAGAGGATGCACATAGGTCCGAAGCCCCACGACATCTGTGAGATGCAAATGTTACGGCCACGGTTGTTAACCTCTGAACTCTCGCTGATGTACGTCCATGATGCTGGTACACCCACACCCACGGAGATACCAGTTACCAGAAATCCCGCCAACAGCATGGGGAAATTCATGCTGAACATCACCAGCAGCACGCCAGTCATATAGACCAGCAGATTGTAGGTGAAGATAAACTTACGCCCGTACTTGTCGGCCAGGAAACCGCCGATGATAGCACCAATGGCAGCACCGAGGCAGTTGGCTGAGATAAAGTTCAGCCAGCCCAGGTGCACCTCAGAGAGTCCGAGGTAGTTCTGCCACAATGTCAAACCGGAGGCACCAGCCACAATAGCACCAGCATCAAGATAATTGGTGAGAGACACGGCAATGGTGCTCTTCAAACTTCCAGTATTTGCCATATTCTATTCAAATTAGAAATGAGAAGTGAGAAATGAGAAATAACGGGCTTTGCCCTAAATGAGTAAATGAGAAATGATGCCGCAACGAGCATTCCCTCATTTTCATTTTTTCATTTCTTCATTTTCATTACTCATTTCTCATTACTCATTACTCATTTTTTATCTACACACTACGTCGCATTCGATATTGAAAATCTTGGCGACCTTCAAGATGGTGTCAATGTGATGTCCGACAGCAGCTGCCATGTGGTGCGTGGGACCGGCCTCGCTCCACTTGTTGACGAACTCACGGCAAGGCAGCGAGAACTTGGTGCGCATATTGGTATCGCCAAAGGTGAAGATCTCGCCTTCCTCGTTGACACCCTCGGCAGCCACGAACTTGAAGACGCCGTTCTTGTCCTGCGTAATGGCCAGATAGGTCACAGGACCCGTTGGGGGATAGAACTGGGTCAGATAGCCGCCTCCGGTCTTTCCGTGGAACACGGGAACAATCTTCATCGTCGGCTTCTTGGCCTGCGAGATATCGAAGTCGCCAGAACCGGAGTGACCGATGATACAGATGTCCTTCGGGAAGTCAATGCTGTACATCTCTGCCAGCGTGCCAGTACCTGAGATCGTCTTCAGGATAGACATCGCCATAGCCACCTTCATATCACCTTCAACGGCACAGGCGGTGTGCTGCTTGATAAGCATGGAGAAGGCAGGAATCAGCATGGAGTCGAGCTTACCGGCAACGCCCTGTGCAAAGCCTGCATAGTGCGAGGCAATCATGCCCAGCTGCTCGTCCTTCACCCACTGTTCGAAGGCTACGACATACTTCGCCATATCCCACACTTTTTCTACGGTACCACCACCCTCGATGTCGAAGGTAGCGAGGATATCCTCTGCCTTCGCACGGATGGCAGCCTCGTCAGTGATATTGTCGGCAATGGCCCACATCTGCTCCCAGTCGAACTGCTTGGTATAGACGAACATGCGGTGGTAGAGGTTGGTCTCGTCGATATATAGGTCCATCATGCCAGGATAGGGACGACCGATCTGTGCAATATTGGTATCGCGGAAACGACGGCGCACCTGGGCAGCACGGCACCAGTCCTCTATCTCAGCCTGCACCTCGGGGTCGCCACCCTCGACAACACCAGTAATAACTGCCGAGCGCTTGCCGGCACGGTTCAGGTCGGCTACCATCTCACCGATAGCACCACAGGCATAGAGCTCGCCCAGCCATGTGGGAATATCCGTCTTGGCATAGTCGGGAGCTAGTTTCTTCTGTACGTTGACAATGACCACGGGAACATCTAGGTCACGAACGGCAGGCAGCATATTATACGATGTGCAGTATGTCAGCATCTGCAGGATGACGAGATCCACATCTGCAGCGCGGAACTTGTCACCGGCAGCCATCGACTGCTCCTTGGTTGTCACCATGCCGCCGTCAACAATCTCGATGGTGTCAGGCAGCGTCTTCTTGAATGCTTCATACTGAGCCTCAAACTCAGGAACGAGCTGAGGGAACTGTGGCAGGTATGCCTGCAGCGCAATGCTGAAGACACCCACCCTTGCTTTTGTTTCTACTAATGGTTTTGCCATAATGATTTGTTTTAATATTTAATGTTTAATCTTTAATATCTGCAAGTATTTCTCGTAAGCCTGCTCCCATGCAGCCTTGTCGCCACAGGGATGGTAAGGAACCATTTCCACCGAGTTGGCAATGATACGACGCATAGCCCAGATGTCGGCTACGTCGCCACTGGCCTTCGCCTGAAGCATGATGTTGCCAATAGCCGTACATTCCTGCGGACCAGCCAGCACCTCGACGCCCAAGGAGTCGGCAGAAAACTGATTCAGGAATTTATTGAGGGAGCCGCCACCAATGATGTGTAACACATTCAGGTCGAAAGAGGCAAATTCCTTCAACCACCCGAACACCTGACGATAGCGGAGTGCCAGCGAGTCGAAGATGCAACGGCATATCTCGGCAGGCGTCTCTGGGACGGTCTGACCAGTCTCACGACAATATTGCTGAATAGCCTCAATCATGGAAGGCGGATTGGCAAAGGCCTTATCGTCAGGATTGATGATGCTGCGGAAAGCCTCCACTTGCATGGCAGAACCTTGCAGCTCGGGATGGCTCAGTTTTCGAACGTCCTCAGGCCATTCCTTACGGCAACGCTCATAGAGCCACATGCCACAGATATTCTTTAGGAAGCGTGTAGTACCCTCTATGCCACCCTCGTTGGTGAAGTTCAGCTCGTAGCTACGCTCATTGATGACAGCCTCCTTGGTTTCAATACCCATCAGGCTCCACGTGCCACTGCTGAGGTAGGCAAACTGCTCATCCTTGGCAGGCACGGCAGCAACGGCAGCACCCGTATCATGACCAGCGACAGCAATCACGGGAACGGCCCCAAGCCCCGTCATCTTCTGCACCTCTTCCGTCAGCACGCCAATCTGTGTTCCTGGCTGTACCATTCGTCCGAACTGGCTCCGTTTCATACCCACACTCTCAATGAGTTTCTCTGACAAGTCACCCGTTCTAGGGTCCAGCATCTGGGAGGTCGAGGCAATGGTGTATTCGCAGACAGCCTCACCCGTGAGCATCCAACTCAGGGCATCGGGAACGAAGAGTACCTTCTTGCAATGCTGCAAGGCAACATTGTTCGCCTGACGCATGGCATGCAACTGAAACAGCGAGTTGAAGTTCATGAACTGAATACCCGTGATGTCATAGACGGTCTTACGGTCCAGCACTTTCTCCAGATAGTCATCCATAGCGGCAAAAGTATGAGGGTCGCGATAGGCTATCGGGTTACGCAGGATGGCGTCATCGTCACCGATGAACACGAAATCGACACCCCACGTGTCAATGCCGATAGAGGTAATATGCAACCCTCGCTTTCCTACTACCTGCAAACCTTTGATCATCTCCAGGTAAAGCGCATAGATATCCCAATAGAAGTGCCCACCCGTTTCTATCAGGTTGTTGGGAAAGCGGGTCAGCTCTTCTTGCTCCAGTTTGCCGTCTGCCAATGTGCCCAAGATGGTGCGTCCACTGGTTGCACCCAGGTCAACGGCAAAGAAGTATTTCTTGTTTTCCATATATAATAATGTGTAGTTTGTTTTTATATAAAAAGACGAAGACGCAGCGGATTCGTCCTCGCCTTTTTAGAAATTTAAATCCTGTTAATCGAAGAAACCGGGTTGTTTATAATCGATACCCAACTCGCGGTCAACGGTAGCCAAGATGCCTTGCACCTGTCCGAGGGCAAACATACGACCAAGGAGTGTATAGCCTGCATTATGACCGTGACTTGACTCGTCGAACACACCGCCAGGCTCATCGGTAAACGTCATACCATGATCCACACGCATGGGCAATTGCGGATTCTCCTTTTCGAAGATGCGACACAGCTCGATAAGGTCGGCACGACCACCCAGGTGTGAAGCTTCGGTGAAATCGCCGTTGGGGAAGATATGGCACGAACGCAGATGAACGAAATGGGTGCGTGAAGCAAACTTCTTCGCCAGGTCAACCACATTATTATAGGTACCTGCCGACAGCGAGCCGGCACAGAAGGTCAGGCCGTTATGCTTGTTGGGAACGGCATCCAGGAACCACTGGATATCCTCTTCGGTACGCACGATGCGAGGGAGTCCGAGAATCTCGATGGGGGGATCGTCAGGATGCACGCACATGTTCATGTTACACTCCTCACAGACAGGCATGATAGCTGAGAGGAAATACTTCATATTCTCACGCAGCTGTGCCTTGTCGATGCCCCTGTACAGGTCGAGGAACTCGCGGAACTTCTGCACGGGAGCGGTATCGTTCTCGCTGAAGTTACCTGATACAAAACCTTGTGTCTTGATGACAATGTTCTCCACCAGTTTGTGGTCCTTCTCAGGTGTCATCGTCTTAGCCAGCTCGTCGCACTCGGCAAGAACATTTCTTTCAATTCTTTCATTCCTTTCATTTCTCATTTCAAAATTAGCCCATTCCTCACGAGCACCCGGACGCTTCAGGATGTAGATATCGAAATAGGCAAACTCGGCATAGTTGAAGTAGAGGTTGGTGGCACCGTTGGGATTGTCGTGGAACAAATCGGTACGTGCCCAGTCCAACACAGGCATGAAGTTATAGCAGATGCAGTGGATGCCCTCAGCAGCCAGGTTGCGCAGACTCTCTTTATACACCTCTATCTGATGATCGCGGTCTGGGCCTCCATACTTGATGGTTTCCACCACAGGAAGGCTCTCCACCACGCTCCAGCGCATGCCGTAGCTCTCGATATACATGCGTAGGTCGTGAATCTTCTCACGAGTCCATACTTCGCCTAAGGGCACATCGTGCAAAGCAGTCACAATGCCTTCCACACCAATTTGTCTCAGCTGGGCAAGCGTAATCTTATCTTTCTTGCCAAACCATCTCCATGTTCTTTCCATAATTAGATTGCATTTTAGTTATTTCAATTTTGCAAAGATACAAATAAATTATGAATTACACATCAAGAATTATGAATTATTTTCGTATCTTTGCAAACACCAAATCAAATTACTTGAAAGTTAGGCCGTTTACAAAATAAAAAGTGCCAAACATTTGGCAATCACACAAATATTATATACCTTTGTCGCAATTTATAAAAAACTATTAAAACATGTCAACATTAACTATTTTCATTGTTATCCTCTTCTGTATCGGCTATTTCTTCATAGCCATTGAGAGTGTGACAAAAATCAACAAGGCAGCCATTGCCCTGTTGATGTTCGTTGGCTGCTGGACACTTTTCATGATTGATCCAGGCAGCTACATAGCAGCAGCCATTGGCGATATGAAAGCTTCTGCAGTAAGTTCTGTCATTGAGCACCATTTAGGTTCCACCAGCACCACGCTGTTCTTCCTTATGGGAGCTATGACCATTGTCGAACTGGTGGATCAGAACGGAGGATTCAACTTTGTACGCGACACCTTGCAAACTAAAAGCAAGACCTCGCTACTATGGCGTATTGCCTTCATGACCTTTATCTTGTCAGCCATCCTGGACAACCTGACAACATCCATTGTCATGATTATGATTCTCCGCAAACTTGTAAGCGACCAGAAAGACCGTATTATCTATGCTGCCCTGGTAGTGATTGCAGCCAATTCAGGCGGAGCATTCTCACCCATCGGTGACGTCACCACCATCATGCTGTGGAACAAGGGTGTCATCACGGCAGCAGGTGTTATCATGGAGATTTTCATCCCATCCCTCGTCTCTATGATGATTCCCGCTTATATCCTATCACTCTCGCTGAAAGGCAACCTGACCTTTACCAAAGAACAGGCACAGACGGTAGGAGCAAGCGACCTCACCACCTCACAGCGTAAGACCATCTTCTTCCTTGGCGTTGGCGGACTCATCTTCGTGCCTATTTTCAAGACCATCACCCACCTGCCACCATTTGTGGGCATCCTTTTGGTACTTGGTGTACTATGGACTGTAACTGAGATGTTCTATGCTAATTTGAAGGAATCAGAGGAAAGAGGTGCCATGCAGAAACGCGTGACAACGATGCTCAGCCGCATCGACATGTCAACCATCCTCTTCTTCCTTGGCATCCTAATGGCTGTTGCATGCCTTGAGACCATTGGCGTACTCACCCTTCTGGGCAAGAGCCTTGACGTTGCCTTTGAGGGCAACCACTATCTCGTGACAGGCATCATTGGTGTCCTCTCCTCTATCGTTGACAATGTGCCCCTCGTGGCAGGCTGCATGGGTATGTATCCCGTTCAGGCAGCAGGCGACATGGCCATCGACGGCATCTTCTGGCAACTGCTGGCCTACTGCGCTGGTGTAGGTGGTTCCATGCTCATCATCGGCTCCGCTGCCGGTGTAGTTGTCATGGGCTTGGAGAAGATTACCTTCGGTTGGTACATGAAGAAAATCACTTGGATAGCCTTCGTGGGCTATCTGGCTGGCATCTTCACCTACTGGTTGGAAAAAACGTTCCTCTTCTAAATAGCTGAAAAAACAGCTGTTCGTCTTTTCATCAGGAACTGCAAAGTAAAAAAGTGAGACTGTCGGTTGGCAGTCTCACTATTGTTTCTCAAATTTATTTGCGTGTCCAAGTCTGTGTCTCGTACAGGAAACCAATATATCCGCGTACCTTCAGTTTGTCACCATCCAGCCAGATAGCACATTTGTAGTCCTTACCATTCTTGGGATTATAGATTCGTCCTCCCTCATATTTACCTTTCTTCTTGGTAAGTCCAGAGAGCAGATGGACACCCATCAGTTTACGATTGCGCAACTTCTCGTCAGGATTGTGGGTATCCTTAGTATCAGGACCCTTTGCCAACCATACAATCTTGCCATTGAACTTGCCGTTTGACTCGTAGATTTCCACCTGGGCATCACCAGCTTCGGTAAGCCACTTTCCCGTAACGTCCTGCGAATAACCTGTCAGGCACATCAGCATGCAAATCATGCTAAAAAACATTCTTTTCATCATCATTTTGTTTAAAAAATCAAATATGCGCTGCAAAGGTATTAAAAAAATCACAAACCACCTACTAGGCGACAAAAAATTTAGAATGATTCCTAAGCAGGAATCCAGAACCAGAAGGTGGAACCCTTGCCATACTCACTTTCCACACCAATCTCACCATCACACTTGTCGATGATAGCCTTACAGATGGAGAGACCAAGACCTGTGCCCTGGATATAATCGTTAAGTTTCACGAAGCGTTCGAATACACGACCCAGCTGATCTGCAGGAATACCCGCACCTGTGTCCTCACAATAGACGTAGAGTCCATGACGTCCCTTCCGCTCTTCCGGCCGATAGCCCACCCGAATGTAGCCCTGATGGGTGTATTTGACAGCATTGGTGACGAAATTGGTGATGACCTGCTGAATGCGGCGTTTGTCAATGAAAACTGGCAATGTTTCGCAAGGACTGTCGCTTTGGAATTCTACGGTGGGTTCCTGTACGCGCTCACGGAGCGACTTACAGGTATCGGCAAAGTCCATGACGAAGTCTATATGCTCAAGTCTCATCTGCATGGCATTGGTGTCAACATTAGACAGGATGAGAATATCGTTGACGAGTCGTAGCAGCATGTCGCAGTTATTGTGAATAATGCGAATCATCTCACGTTTTTCCTCTGGCGACTCGATAGCCTGCAACAAGTCGGAGAAGCCGACAATGGCATTCAAGGGGGTACGGATCTCATGGGTCATATTGGCCAGGAAGACGGACTTCTGGTGGCCGGAGTCATTGGCACGCTCCGTCTCACGCTTCAGCTGTTCCTGCTTGTGCATGATGTCGTTGATGTTACGCCAGATTCCGAAGCTGCCCTTCAGCTTGCCATGCTCGTCATAC
>CACXSA010000050.1 GCA_902770195.1 uncultured Prevotellaceae bacterium | reverse complement strand
AATCAGGTATAACGGAGGTAATGAACTCATAGTCTATCACATGGGTTTTGGGGCCAACATCAAAGGTTCCGATGTTTTCGACATGCTTAACATCAGCTTTGAAAGCAATAAGCCGATGAGTTTCAGCAATCTGAAAGCAGGGGATACATTTGACAGTAGCCAATTCCATGCTTCCGCTGCATACACTCCGACTTGGATGGAAGATATTCTGATTCAGGCAACGGCATTAAGCGGAAAGGTCACTGTTATTGGCACAAGTAAGGTCAGCGACAAATCGTATATGACTTTGAGACTTACCGACCTTCGCTTTAATGCCATTGACCATACTTGTATCTATTCAGTCAATGGCATAGTGGAATACGAGATATGGGACGACATTCAATATGAATGATAATTCAAGGGACGGAAAACCTGGATAGATCAGGGGTTCTCTGATCTACCTGACAATTTAGTCAAAAATTAGAGGGGGCTTGGTACTAACTTATGCCCCTTGCTGGCAAGTGATAGGAGGACAGAAGGGTAATGATGCAAACCTTCTGATAGACTTATTATATAAAAAAATGTAATTTCTTCATCCGTTACGATGTTACTCAGATTATAAGAAAGGTTTTTGAGCCCCGTCAGAAGGCTTTGGAGAAGCATCAGAGTGGGGGAGAGGCATTGCAACGGGCAGTGCTGGAACATTTGATTCATACTGCAAAGGATACCGAATATGGGCGAGAGCACGGTTTTGCCACCACTAAAGGTTATGAGGATTTTGTGAGATACAATCCTGTCAACACCTATGAGGAGCTGAAGGTACAGATAGACCGGATGCGACAAGGTGAGAAGAATGTGCTATGGCCAGGTCGTGTAAAATGGTATGCCAAGTCGAGTGGCACCACGAATGACAAGTCGAAGTTCATTCCCGTCAGTCAGGAAGGCTTACAGAAGATACATTATGCGGGTGGTTTCGACTCCGTAGCCCTCTATCTTCGCAATAACCCTAATAGCCGCCTCTTCGACGGACGCGCTCTGATACTAGGTGGCAGTCATGCGCCCAACTATAACCTGCCTGGTTCTCTGGTGGGCGACCTGAGTGCCATCCTGATTGAGAATATCAATCCGCTGGCTAACCTGGTTCGTGTGCCGAAGAAGGAAACGGCCCTGCTTGCCGACTTTGAAATCAAGCGAGAGCGCATAGCCCGTGAGGCGATGAACAAGAATGTCACCAACATCAGCGGTGTGCCTTCGTGGATGCTCTCCGTTCTGAACTGCATGATGGAAATCACGGGAAAGACACACCTGGAGGAGGTATGGCCTAACCTGGAAGTGTTCTTCCACGGTGGAGTGGCCTTTACGCCTTATCGTAAGCAGTATGAGCAACTGATTACCTCGCCTAACATGCATTATATGGAGACCTATAATGCCTCCGAGGGCTTCTTCGGATTGCAGGACGACCCCGCAGACAAGGCGATGCTGCTGATGCTCGACTACGGAGTGTTTTACGAGTTCCTCGAAATTAGAAATGAGAAATTAGAAATGAGAAATGCCTTTGGTGAAGATCACTCCTCATACAATAAGATAGTGCCTCTGTGGGGTGTCGAGAAGGATAAGAACTACGCGATGTTGATTTCTACCTCGTGCGGACTATGGCGCTATATGATAGGCGACACCATCCGCTTCACCTCCACCAATCCTTATAAGTTCGTCATCAGCGGACGCACCAAGAGCTTTATCAATGCCTTTGGCGAGGAACTGATTGTTGACAATGCCGAGCAGGGATTGGCTTACGCTTGCGAGCAGACAGGTGCCGAGGTGTTGGAATATACTGCCGCCCCAGTCTTCATGGATGCCAATGCGAAATGCCGTCACCAGTGGCTCATCGAGTTCTCGCGTGCTCCAGAGGACTTGCAGCGTTTCGCTCGTCTGCTGGACCGTAAACTGCAGGAGGTGAACAGCGACTATGAGGCGAAGCGATACAAGGACATCACCTTACAGCCTCTGGAAATCATCGAGGCGCGAAAGGGTCTCTTCAACGACTGGTTGAAGCAGCGCGGCAAGTTGGGAGGCCAGCATAAGGTGCCCCGACTGAGCAATACGCGTGAACATATCGAACAACTGTTACAATTAAATGTGAAATGAAAGAAATGAAAGTAATGAGAAATGTGAATAAAGAAATGAAGAAATGGGGTTCCGCTTTCAGTATGCGGATGGGAAAGAACATAATTTCTTTCATTTCCTTCATTTCTTTCATTTCCTTCATTTTTTCGAGCTGTGCCCGTATGGGTTCTCCCGATGGAGGATGGTATGACGACGATCCGCCACGCGTGCTTTACAGCATTCCTGCGGAGCAGGCTACCAATGTAACTTCGAAGAAGATGACTATCTACTTCGACGAGTTTATCAAATTGGCAGACCCTTCTCAGAATGTGATAGTATCGCCCCCTCAGCTGGAGATGCCGGAAATAAAGGCTGCGGGTAAGAAAATCGTGATAGAACTGCAAGATACGCTGAAAGAAAATACCACTTATACCATAGACTTCAGCGATGCTATTACTGACAATAACGAGGATAACCCGTTGGGCAACTATACCTATACCTTCTCGACAGGCGAGAAGATAGATACCTTTGAAGTTTCCGGTTTTGTCTTGGATGCCTCTAACCTGGAACCCGTTAAGGGCATCAGTGTGGGACTTTATGACGATTTGGCCGACTCAGCCTTCCGCACCAAGCCCTTGCTGCGCATAGCCCGCACGGATGGCAGCGGACGTTTCTGTATTCGTGGTGTAGCACCACGCGAATACCGTATCTATGCCCTGCAGGATGCTGATGCGAATTATAAGTTCAGCCAGAAGAGCGAGATGATAGCCTTCTCTCACCAGACCTTTACGCCCACAGCAGGGCCTGATATCCGTCAGGATACTATCTGGCGCGACTCGCTGCGTATTGACAACATCCTGCAAGTGCCTTATACCCACTTCTATCCCGACGATATCGTGATGCTGGCTTTCCAGGAGGTACAAACAGACCGTTACCTCTTGAAGGCAGAACGCAAGGAGCCGGACCGGATAGGGGTCTATTTCAGTTACGGCAATCCCCAATTACCCATTCTTCGTGGATTGAACTTCGATGCCGACTCCGCCTTTATCCTTGAATCTACTCCCAAGCAGGACACGCTGACCTATTGGTTGCGCGACACCCTGCTAGTCAACAAGGACACGCTGGAAATGTCCATGGAATATCTGATAACGGATTCCTTGGGACAACTGGTTACTCAGCTAGACACGTTGGAACTGGTGGCTAAGACACCTTATGCCAAGCGACTCAAAGCGAAGCAAAAGGAAATAGAGGACTGGCAGAAGGAGCAGGACAAGAAAAAGAAACGCGAGGAACCCTACGACAGCATCTTCCCCGCTAAACCCTTAGACATAAAATACGAGGTGGAACAATCGATGGATCCTAACCGTAGCGTATTCATCGAAGCACCTACTCCGCTGGCAAGTCTGGACACAGCAGCCATTCATCTCTATTCCCAGATAGACACACTGTGGTATCGGGCTCCCTTCGAGTTCCATCGTTGCGACTCTATGCTGCGGCGTTATGAGCTGGTGGTCGATTGGCATCCCGATACGGAATATAGTCTGGAGATAGACTCTGCTGCCTTCGTTGACATCTATGGTCTGGCCTCCAAGCCTTATAAGTTGGGTATTAAGGTGAAATCACTTGACCAGTATTCCACCTTGCAAATGCAGTTGACTGGTCTTGACGTGAAGCAGATGATAGCACAGTTGCTCAACAATAATGACCAGGTGGTACAAGAAGCCCCTGTGGAGGACGACGGTTCTGCCCAGTTCTATTACATCAACCCAGGGACATACTATATGCGGGCCTTTGTGGATCGTAATGGCAACGGACAATGGGATACAGGTAATTATGATGAAAACCTCCAGCCCGAGGAGGTCTATTACTATCCGCGTGACATAGAAGCCAAGGAGAAGTTCGATGTGACTTTGCATTGGAACCTGACGGAGCGAAAGCTTAACCAGCAGAAGCCGGGCAAGATTATCAAGCAAAAGGCCGACAAGGAGAAGAAACGCAAGAAGAACCGTAATGCTGAGCGTGCCCGTCAGTTGGGTATAGAGTACATGAAGCGTGCTGCGTACTAATGAATAACGAATAATGATAATATATGAAAACAAATAATATGATAAAGAGCAAGATAATAAACAGTCGTATGTGGATGGTAGCAATACTATTCACTATTCACTGTTCACTGTTCACTAGCAGCTCTGCTGCGCAATGTGGCATTGAGAACAATGCATTCAAGTCGGGCGAGTTCCTGGCTTATGACCTGTATTTCAACTGGAAGTTCGTATGGGTGAAAGTGGGTACCGCTTCTATGTCCACCGTCAAGTCGCGCTATCAGGGTGAGCCTGCATACCGTAGCAGTCTTATCACGCGTGGTAATGACAAACTGGACAATGTCTTTGTGATGCGCGACACCCTGCTCTGCTATACCGATATGGACATTGCTCCCCTCTATTTCCGAAAGGGAGCCCGCGAAGGCAGCCGTTACTATGTCGATGAGTTATGGTACAGCTATCCTAAGGGCAACTGTCACCTCAAGCAGCATGCTATTGCCAGCAGTGGTGAGCACTATTGGAAGGAGTCAGAGTATAAGGATTGTATTTACGATATGATGACTATCTATCTGCGCGCCCGCAACTTCGACGCTTCCAAGCTCAAGGAGGGCGACAAGATACCTCTTCCCATTGCCGATGCCAGCAATATTTCCAATTCATGGCTGAAGTTCGGTGGTGCTACTACCCTGAAGATGAAGAACTCCAACGACAAATACCGTTGTCTGGTCTTCTCCTTCATAGAGCGTGAAAACGGTGAGAACCACGAGTTGATCCGATTCTACGTCACCGACGACAAGAACCACTTGCCCGTTCGCCTCGACATGTTCTTGTCCTTCGGTTCTGCAAAGGCCTACCTTACTGGCTTCAAGGGATTGCGTAACCCGATGGAGTCGAAGGTGGAATAATGCTACCTATATATATAATAGCTGCCACCATCGCTTTGGCAGTATTTGCGAAGCAGGGTCTGGATGTACTCGGCATTCTCGCGGACTCGTTGCTCGTTTCCGTCGTAGCCGTTAATGAGCACCAACAGATGGGTAGTGTCTATCGTCATCTTCGTGCGTTCATTGTCGCTGGTAGGTGTTCCCACTCCACCTTGGGCATCACGATACACAGGCAGTCCATGAATATTAATCACCCCACGACCTATTCCCTCGTAAGGCTCTCCCTCTCTGCCTATTCCTAAGGTCAGCGTGTCGCCAACGAACTTGTCTGCATCAAAACCACCAATGCTATAACCAAAGGCAATGGAGGCCAGATTCACCAAATCGACCAATGTGTCACGCTGGTACAGTTCTTTCCCTTGTAATATACGACGAATCAACGCCTCCGATGCAGGGCGATACCTCGAAGGATCCTTGCCGCACGCCTTATAGATGCGTCGTGTAGCTGCAATGCTAGTCATCTCCTTGAGCGATTCCGTAGTCAGTTCCTTGCAAAACAGTTCCCCTATTGCTTTTATCTCTTCCCACAATTCTTCGCAATAAGGCGAATTGACAACCTGCGCTTCTACGCAAGCACCTACAAACTCAGGACATACCTGTTCTATCTCGTTCGAAACTATAACTTTCATCTTACGGCACGGATGCAGCGACCACTGAAACGATTGCTGGAGAGGTCACCGTAGTGTACGTTGACATCCGAGAAATTGAACTCCAGACACCAAGCCTTGTTGACATTGGTGGTGTAGAGAGTCGATGACCAGTAGATGCCCTTGATACCGCGGAACTGAGTCTCGCCATAGAAGCGGCATCCCGTGATAGGTAGGAAGATGGAGTTGCCCGTCTTCTTTCCTGTAACCTTATAGCCGTTCACACCATCCATCGAAGTCCATTCCCATTTGCATTTAGCAGGGTCTATTAGTTCCTCAAACTCTTCTACCGTAGGCATACGCCATTTACCGCCCCAATTGGCCTGGGCAGCATCGTCCACGGGAGCCAGCTGGGTCCTTCGGTCCGTGGTTGAATACTTGGTAATGAACTGCGAGTCATTACCCTTGCTCCATGCATAGGTCTTCCACGAATAATAGTCCTTTGGTGCTGTCTCGCCCCATGCGAAGTACGTGCCATAGCCGGAAATCTTCGTAGCACCCACATTCATGTTGGCCCACCTCACACTAAGTCCCAGGTCAACAGCTTCCACAATGTCTTCAGACCTCGAGTTGTCCTCGGTTACCTTACTCTTTGCATAGCCGGCAGTTCCTAAGAACATAGCGGCCAGTGTTATGATTAAAATCTTTTTCATAGTCCTGTTTTATGGCTGCAAAGATACGAATAAGTGAGGAAAGAACCAAGACTTTCTTGTGTTTTTTCGAACGTGAGCATCTTTGACGTGGGAGGGGGGCTTGTGCGGTTCATCGTTAACTAGCTCACTTGCCACCCCCTTTGAGGTTTTTTAATCGTTAACTAGCTCACTTGCCACCCCCTTTGAGGTTTTTTAATCGCTAACTAGCTCACTTGCCACCCCCTTTGAGGTTTTTTAATCGCTAACTAGCCCGACTGCCACCCCTTTGAGGTTTTTTAATCGTTAACTAGCTCGCAGGGGGTCCCCCCCAGGGTCGTTTTATCGTTAACTAGCTCGCAGGGGGTCCCCCTGTCACATATTTGTGGTTATTGTTTGGATTTTCCTAAAATTATCGTATCTTTGCACCGATAATTTGCTATACAAATATAATATATGATGATGACGATGAAAAAGTGGATGATTGCCGCCATCCTTATTTGTGGCATGACAACAGTGGTCACTTCATGCAGTGACAAAGAGAGCAATCCCGCTATGCCCAGCCAACAGGAAATGGAAGCGAGTCTGGTTGGCCTGTGGCATGAGGAGTTCGACTATCAGGACGTGACGGAGAAGGGGAAACCCTTCAACCGCGCCATGATAGTGGTGGAGACAAAGGCAGACCATACGGGCTATGTGGCCCTGGCCGTGTTTGACGACGAGTTCAACGAGCCGCTCGAGGTTTACGGTGGTCCGAAGGATGCGCCGTTCAAGTGGCAGGTGACGAGCGAGGGGAAAATCCTGCTGACCGACGCGGATACGGGCTCCGCCCTGCTGGCGTCGCGCAGAAGCAGTGAGGGGAATCACAGCAACTTTGTGGATATCGGTCAGATAGAGATGAACCGGACTGCGTCGGGTAATATTGCCTATAGCAATGCATCCCATGAGGGTTCGCTCACCAAGGGTAACGACCAGAACGGACTGATACAGGAATGGATGGCGAAATCTACGCTGCCGCGGCCCTGCATCACCGACAGCATCCCGGTGGAGATTTTCCCCGACTATATGAACTATGTGTTCAATTACCCGTCGGTCGATCCCTTCGGCAAACCCTGCACGCTCAGCGGTACCATCACGGTGGATAAGTCGCTGATAAAAGACGATAAGCCATACCACGGCATTCTGCTCTATAACCACTTCACCATCTACGCCACCACGCAGGCTCCTTCTCGCGGAGCCGTGGAGTTCCCAACGGGGGCTGCCTTCACCAACTTCATCATCGTAGCGCCCGACTACTACGGATTCGGCATCACCGAGAAGGAGCCGCAGGCCTACTGCATCTCAAGGGCCAACGGGCGCGCATCGCTCGATGCCTATCTCGCTGCCAAGCGTCTGATAGAAGACCTGAAGGTGAAGAAAGGCGACGACTTCGTCATCGCTGGCTATTCGGAGGGTGGACAGACCACGATGGGCGTTTTGCGAGAAATCTCTGAGCGCCATCCTGAAATCAAGGTGAAACGAGCCTTCGCAGGTGACGGTCCCTACGACATCAACTCGATGTACGACGCCATCACCAAGGGCACTACCGAGATGCCCAGCACGGTCTGCAACGTGCTCTATGCCTTCAACCACTTCTTCCGCCTGGGTTACGACATCCACGACTACCTGAAGGACCCCGTGGCAGAGAACTTCGACAAGTGGTTCCTCAGCAAGCAATACAAGCGCCTGGCTCTTGACAATGAACTTATCAAGACCAGAAAGACGGGCGACATCTGTACGGACGCCGTGCTGGATACCGGCAGTGCCCTGTCGCGCCGGTTCAAGAGTGCCTTCACCACCGATGCGCTCACCAGCGGATGGACTCCGCGCAGCGACTTCGACGTGATGCTATTCCACGACACGAAGGACGACGTAGTGCCCGTGGAGAACTTCTATGCCATGAGCCAGTTCCTCAAGGATCACGGCATCAAGACGCAGGAGTTCGTGGGCGAGTACAGCTCGGAGGCGACCAAGGAGGCGGGCATCAGCAACCACGAGGCATCGGCAATCACCTTCTTCCTCAGGATCATCGAGTGGATCCGCGCCAACTATTGATTAACACGGATTATTTTATTTTGGCACGGATGGACACGGATTATTTTATTTTGGCACGGATGGACACGGATGGACACGGAATTTTTTTAGGCACGGATTGCGCAGATTACACTAACTATAATTAATTATTCCGTGTCCATCCGTGCCTAAAAAAAATCGTGGTTCAGAATAAATAATCCGTATAATCCTTTGTAGTAATAATTAGTGAATCAATGTTCGAAGGGTTGAAGGTCATACAGTTGGAGGACGGTTTGGAGGTAGTGGAACCCGACGTGCTCGTAGATATCTCATCGCTGGCAGCCTGTTTCCAGGACTATGGCCACCATCCCCTGGCGTATGTCATTAACCGGCTGAAGCAGGCGGTTAACACACAGCCCATCCTGTTGGGTAACTTCGCCGGCACCGCCCTCGACGACCTTATTCACAACCCTGCTGCCGAGTTCCGCGATATGCTGCAGACATCGTTCTGCGAGCAGGCCCTGCAGTTCTGTACCTGTGAGGGGTTCAGCGGTGAGCAGTTCAAGCGCGATGCCCGCCAGCAGGTGGAGCATATCCGTGAGTCGGTGGATATCCTCTTCAAGGACTATGACCGCAACCGGGCACTGCTGGAGCCTTCGTTCGTCTGTAAGCAGCTGGGACTGAAGGGGCGCGTGGATTTGATGACCGACGACCTGCGGCTGCTGGTGGAGCAGAAGTCGGGCAAGAAATGGGTGAGCTATCGGGAGGCGCATTATGTGCAGGTGCTGCTGTACTATGGGGTGCTGCGCTATAATTTCCAGCATGAGGCGGAGGGTGTTGACGTGCGACTGCTTTATTCGAAATACCCGGCAGCACTGGGACTGCTAGATGTGCATAACAACGACGAGCTGTTCCGTGAGGCTATCCGTCTGCGCAACCGTATCGTGGCGTTGGAAATGAAGATAGCGCGCGAGGGCTTTGGCAGTGTGCTACCCTTGTTGCATCCCGACGTGCTGCTGGAGAATGAGCAGAAGTCGGACTTCTATCACCGTTTTGTCCGTCCTGACATAGCGCGAGTGGTGGATCCGCTGTATGCGCTGTCGCCCGAGGAGAAAGACTATGTGGAGCGGATGGTCACCTTCGTCTATCGGGAGCAGGCAGCAGCCTATTCGCTGAGCGGCGAGTTGCCCGTGCTGACAGGGCTGACGCCAGACACGTCGGTAGCGGGACATGGCGAGGTGGTGGTCTTGAAATGTCCGCCCCTGGAGGAGCGCGACTGGGGCGAGACGGACTTCCGGCGCGGCGATCCCGTCTATCTGTATCGTTATAAGGACCAGCCCGACGTCTGTGCCAGTATATTATATAAGGGAGTGATTACGCGTCTGACGGACGACGAGATAACGGTGCGCCTCAATGATCCCCAGCACCATCCCGCCATCTTCCAGGAAGGAACCTTTGCCATTGAGCATGCATCGTCAGACATGAGCACCACCATGTCGCTGCGCAGCATGATGGCGTTTTGCAATGCCTCGCAGGAGAAGCGCGACCTGCTGACGGGGCGCAGGGCACCGCGGCGGGACACGACGCTCACGCTGTCGCACTCCTATCATCCCGTCTATGATGACATCCTGTTGCGTGCCAAGCAGGCCCGCGACTATTTCCTGTTGCAAGGTCCTCCGGGAACGGGGAAAACCTCGATGGCCCTCCGCTTCCTCGTCGAAGAGGAAGAATGTTCAATGTTCAATGGTCAATGGTCAATGGTCAATGGTCAATGTTCAATGTTCAATGGTCAATGTTCAATGGTCAATGTTCAATGTTCAATGGTCAATGGTCAATGTTCAATGGTCAATGGTCAAAGTTCAATCTTATTGACCGCCTATACCAATCGTGCCGTTGATGAGATATGCGGTATGCTGGAGGATAGCGGGAAAGACTATCTGCGGCTGGGCAACGAGGCATCGTGCGACCCGCGATATGCCCACCGACTGCTGAGTGCCGCCTTTACCGACAATCCTAAGCTGATCGACATACGCCGACGGCTGAGGGACGTGTCCATCCTGGTGACTACCACATCGACCCTGCAAGGGCGTCCCTTCCTGCTCGCCCTGAAGCACTTCTCCCTGTGTATCGTCGATGAGGCCTCGCAGATTCTGGAGCCTAACATCATCGGACTGCTCAGTTCGGACAGCATCGACCGCTTTATCCTCATTGGCGACCATAAGCAGTTGCCTGCCGTAGTGCAACAGGCTGACGACGAGCCCCGACTGCACGAATGCCGCCTGTCGCTCTTCGAACGTCTGCTGCGCCAGGAGCAAGAGGCGGGCAGGGAGGCGTTCACGGGCGTTCTGGACCATCAGGGACGGATGCACCCGGAGATTGCCGCCTTTCCCAATGAGCATTTCTATCGTCGGGAGCGGTTGCAGCCAGTGCCTTGTCCTCATCAGTTGGAAGAGAAGCTGGACTACCAGGCACCCTCGCAGGACGCGCTGGACCATCAGCTGAAGCAGCATCGGGTGCTGTTCCTCCCGTCAACCGACGAGGCCGTCATGGTGGCCGACTTGCTGCGCCGCATCTACAGACAGATAGGTGCCGCGCGCTTCGATGCCGACCATTCCATCGGCGTGATAGTGACCTATCGCTACCAGATAGCCCTGATACGCCGTGAGATGATGAAGCTGGACATTCCCGAACTGCTGGATATCAGCATAGATACGGTGGAACGCTATCAGGGTTCACAGCGCGACGTCATCATCTATTCGCTGGGGGTGCAGAACAGCACCGACCTCGACTTCCTCACCTCCAACTGTTTTGAAGAGGACGGCAGGGTGATAGACCGCAAGCTGAACGTGGCGATGACGCGGGCTCGCAAGCAACTGCTGATGACCGGAAACAGGGATGTATTGTGCCGCAATGCCATTTTTCAGGAGCTCATGCAGCGATATTCCGTTTAAAATTCGTAACTTTGCCGCCATGGAAAGTGTTGTACTGCAAAACCTAAGTATAGGATATCTCACGAAAGACAGCCGGAAAGTGGTTGCCACGGGCTTGAATGCCACTATCAACAGTGGCGAACTGACCTGTCTGCTGGGGCGTAACGGCATAGGTAAATCGACCCTGTTGCGCACCCTCTCAGCATTCCAACCGGCACTGGACGGTGACATCAACATCGCCCTTAATTCTCACCCATCATCCATCATCCCTCATCCCTCATCCCTCATCCCTCACCCATCATCCATCATCCATCATCCATCATCACCCCTCACTTCTTTATCCGACAAGGAGCGAAGCCGTGTCATCGGTATTGTGCTGACGGAAAAACCCGATGTGCAGAATATGACCATCGAGGAACTGGTGGGTATGGGCCGTTCGCCTTACACTGGTTTCTGGGGAACTCTGGACGCTGAGGACGAAAAGATAGTGCGTGAGGCCATCCGGCTGGTGGGTATAGAAAACCTGCGGGGGCGCATGGTTCATACGCTCAGTGACGGTGAACGGCAGAAAGTCATGATAGCCAAGGCTCTGGCACAACAGACACCTATCATCTACTTAGACGAGCCGACCGCCTTCCTGGACTTCCCCAGCAAGGTGGAGACCATGCAGCTGTTGCGCAAGCTGGCTGCAGAGGAACAGAAGACCATTTTCCTCTCTACCCATGATGTGGAGCTGTCGTTGCAGCTGGCCGACAAGATATGGCTGATGGAACCGGAACAGCTGAGTGTAGGAACGCCTGCCGAGTTGGCTGCGCAGGGTGTGCTAAGCCGCTTTATAGAGCACGACGGCATCGTCTTTGACAAGGACTCTCTAACCATCCATATCCGGAAATAATGACTCGCACGATGCCGGTCGGCAGGATATTTGTAGGATAAACGTGGAAAAAGAGAGAAAAACAAGCAAAAAATTTGCAGGATTCATTGAAAATGCGTAATTTTGCAGCGTTCAGAGGAATGAGGGGCTTCACGAAGCCTCTCATTCTTGTTTTAACTAACAAACATTATATGATAGACAAGAACATCGTTACAAAAGCAGTTGAAGAATGGTTGGAGAAGGGCGACTACTACCTGGTAGATGTCGAGTTGACTCCCGATGACCGTATTGTAATTGAGATCGACCATGCTGATGGAGTATGGATTGAAGATTGTGCTGACCTGAGCCGTTTCCTCCAGGAGAAGCTGGGTGAGGAACTGGGCGATTATGAGCTGGAAGTAGGCTCCGCAGGTATCGGTCAGCCTTTTAAGGTGGTGCAGCAGTATCGCAACCACGTTGGTAAGGAGGTAGAAGTGTTACAGCAAAATGGCCAGAAAGTGCAGGGTCTCTTGAAAGAGGTGAGCGAAGACGGCAGTCAGTTTGTCGTAACCACTAAGGAGAAGCAACAGGTGGAGGGCAAGAAGCGTCCCCAGCTGGTGGAGGTTGACAAGACTTTTGCCATCAGCGCAATAAAGTCTTGCAAATACCTGCTGAACTTTAAATAGGTAAAAAATAAAAAACAAAATATATTATGGCAACAAAAAGTACGAAAGGTCCCTCTATGATAGAGACCTTTCAGGAGTTTAAAGAGACAAAGAACATTGACCGCACCACACTGGTGAGCGTACTGGAGGAAAGCTTCCGTAACGTGATAGCCAAGATGTTCGGTTCTGATGAGAACTACGATGTGATTGTAAACCCCGACAAGGGTGACTTCGAGATTCACCGCAACCGTATTGTGGTTGCTGACGGTGAGGTTAAGGACGAGAACAAGGAAATCAGCCTGACAGAGGCACAGAAGATAGAGCCCGACTACGAGATAGGCGAGGAGGTTTCTGAGGAAGTGAACTTCCAGAAGTTCGGTCGCCGTGCCATCCTGAACCTGCGTCAGACATTGGCTTCAAAGATTCTGGAGCTGGAGCACGACTCTCTGTATCAGAAATACAAGGATAAGGTGGGACAGATTGTCAGCGGTGAGGTTTATCAGATGTGGAAGCGCGAGGTGCTGCTCATTGACGACGAGGGTAATGAACTGCATTTGCCCAAGGCTGAGCAGATTCCTTCGGACAGCTATCGTAAGGGCGAGACCCTTCGTGCCATCGTGAAAGAGGTACAGAACGAGAACAACAATCCCCGTATCATCCTGTCGCGTACCAGTCCGTTGTTCCTGGAACGTATGCTGGAGGCAGAAGTTCCCGAGATTAACGACGGTCTGATTACCATCCGTCGTATTGCCCGTATGCCGGGTGAGCGTGCCAAGGTTGCCGTAGAGAGTTACGACGACCGCATCGACCCAGTAGGAGCCTGTGTGGGTGTGAAGGGTAGCCGTGTACACGGTATTGTCCGTGAGCTCTGCAATGAGAACATTGACGTCATCAACTATTCTAACAACACCTCGCTCTTCATCCAGCGTGCCCTTGCTCCTGCCAAGGTGACCAGTATCACGCTGAACCCCGAGGAGCACAAGGCAGAGGTCTATTTGCAGCCTGAGGAGGTTTCACTCGCCATCGGTAAGGGTGGTCTGAACATCAAGCTGGCCTCCATGCTGACAGAATATACTATCGACGTATTCCGTGTGGTTAACGAGGCTGATGCTGATGAGGATATCTACCTCGACGAGTTTGCGGACGAGATTGACCAGTGGATTATCGACTCTATCAAGGCTATTGGTCTGGACACCGCCAAGCAAGTGCTCAATGCTCCCCGTGAGATGCTTATTGAAAAGGCTGACTTGGAGGAAGAGACCGTTGACCATGTACTGGAAGTGCTCAAAGCAGAGTTTGAATAAATGCATTATAAATTATGCATTATAAATTTATGAATTAATATATGGGAGTAAGATTAAATAAAATATTATCAGAACTTAACATTGGACTTCAGACCGCTGTTGATTTCCTGAAAAACAAGAAGGAACTTGGTGAGGTGAAGGATGAAATGACGCCTAACACCAAGATTACCGATGAGCAATATCAGGCACTGGTCAGCGAGTTCAATGGCGACAAGGCTGTGAAGACGCAGGCCGACAAGATCTTTACCAAGAAGGCGAAGGAGAAGAAGGCTGATAAGTCCGAAAAGTCTGAGAAACCCGAGAAGGCTTTGACGAAGACCGAGGAAATGATGGGACAGCGCCCACAGTTGAAGACGCTGGGAAAAATCAACCTCGATGAGATTGGCAAGCCCAAGGCAGCCCCTGCCCCCAAGGAGACTCCGAAAGAGGAACCTGTTGCAGAGGCTAAACCCGAGCCTAAGGCAGAAGTGAAGTCCGAGCCCAAGGCAGAGGCTAAGTCTGAGCCCAAGGCAGAGGCAAAGCCCGAGCCTCAGGAAGAGGCAAAGCCCGAGGCAGAAGCGAAACCCGAGCCAGTGGTGGAGGAAGCTGCTGAAGTGGAAGAGCCTGTTGTTGAAAATGAGGGGCCTCAGAAACAAGAAGAGAAAGCAGAGACCTTGGAGTTGGCAAAGACCCCTGGTGATGCCAAGCTTGCCCAAAATGCTCCTCAGTTGAACGTGTTGGGAAAGATAGACCTGTCAACACTCAACCAGAGCACTCGTCCTAAGAAGAAGACAAAGGAGGAGCGCCGCAAGGAACGTGAGGAGAAGGCCGCCGGCGAGCGTCGTAAGCGTGAGCGTATCCGTACCGACAAGGTAGATATCGAAGCTGCTGCCAAGCAGGCTAACCAGCAGGGTGGTGGTAAGAACAACAAGAAGAACAACAACAATAATAATGGTCAGCATCAGAACCAGCAGGGCGGTGGCAAGAAGAACAAAAAGAACCGTCCTGTCAAGTCACTGGAGGTTGACGATGAGGCAGTAGCCCGTCAGGTAAAAGAGACGCTGGCCCGTCTTACCTCCAAGACCAACCAGAACAAGAAGGGTGCCAAATACCGCAAGGAGAAGCGTGACGCCGTGGCTGAGCGCATGAGCGAGGAGATGGCCGCCGAGGCAGCAGACAGCAAGGTACTGAAGCTGACGGAGTTTGTTACCGTCTCTGAGTTGGCAACGATGATGAACGTTGGTGTCAACCAGGTTATCGGTACTTGTATGTCGATAGGTATCATGGTGTCTATCAACCAGCGTCTTGATGCCGAGACCATCAACATCGTGGCAGAGGAATTCGGATTCACTACCGAGTATGTTTCTGCCGAGGTACAGAATGCCATCACTGAGGAGGACGATGACGAGAACGACCTGATCAGTCGCGCTCCTATCGTAACGGTGATGGGACATGTCGATCACGGTAAGACCTCGTTGCTCGACCACATCCGCAACACCAACGTGATTGCCGGTGAGGCAGGTGGTATCACCCAGCACATCGGTGCCTACAACGTGAAGTTGAAGGACGGTCACAGCATCACGTTCCTTGACACTCCTGGTCACGAGGCCTTCACCGCCATGCGTGCCCGTGGTGCTCAGGTGACGGATATCGCCATCATCATCGTGGCTGCCGACGACTCTGTGATGCCTACCACGAAGGAGGCCATCGCCCATGCCCAGGCCGCAAATGTGCCGATGGTGTTTGCCATCAACAAGATTGATAAGCCAGGAGCCAATCCCGACAAGATTCGTGAGGACTTGGCCAATATGAACCTGCTCGTAGAGGAGTGGGGTGGTAAGTACCAGTGTCAGGAGATTTCTGCCAAGAAGGGTATCGGCGTCTATGAGTTGCTCGAAAAAGTGCTGCTCGAAGCTGAGATGCTTGACCTGAAGGCTAATCCTAACCGCAAGGCCACCGGTTCCATCATCGAGAGCTCACTCGACAAAGGTCGTGGCTATGTATCTACTGTATTGGTATCGAACGGTACGCTGAAGGTAGGTGATATCGTGATTGCCGGAACAGCCTGGGGTAAGGTAAAGGCGATGTTCAACGAGCGTAACCAGCGCATTGAGAAGGCCGGTCCTGCCGAGCCTGCCATCATCCTTGGCTTGAACGGTGCACCTACTGCCGGTGATTCCTTCCACGTGATGGAGTCGGAGCAGGAAGCTCGCGAGATTGCCAACAAGCGTATCCAGTTGCAGCGTGAGCAGAGTCTGCGCACCACCACGAAGCTCGGTCTTGACGAATTGTCACACCGTATCGCTCTGGGTGAGTTCCATGAGCTGAACATCATCGTGAAGGGTGATACCGACGGCTCTATCGAGGCACTGTCCGATTCGTTCATCAAGCTTTCTACCGAGAAGGTTCAGGTGAATGTCATCTCGAAGGCGGTGGGTCAGATTTCCGAGAACGATGTCATGCTGGCCAGTGCTTCCGAGGCTATCATCATCGGCTTCCAGGTACGTCCTTCTGCCGATGAACACCTATTCCATCATCTACGACGCCATCGACGATGTGAAGCAGACCATGCAGGGTATGCTTGACAAGGTGAAGAAGGAGATTGTCACCGGTGAGATTGAGGTGAAGCAGGTGTTCAAGATTTCGAAGGTGGGTACTGTTGCCGGTGGTCTGGTTACCGACGGTAAGGTACACTCGAAAGACAAGGCCCGCGTGGTTCGCGACGGTATTGTGGTTCACACAGCCGCTATCGATGCGCTGAAGCGTTACAAGGATGACGTCAAGGAGGTCTGGTTAACTTCAACGACATCCAGGTAGGCGATATCATCGAGACCTTCACCGAGATTGAGGTAGAACAGAAACTGTAGCGCTTCGCTAGTGAATAGTTAATAGTGAAAAGTGAAAAGTTAAAAGTGAAAAGTGAAGAATGCGTAGATTATTCATAATAGCACTGTCATTCGCAGCGTGCCTGTTGACTGCCCAGGCTGCCGAACAGCCCTCTGGCAGCTTTGAGGGCACTTTTGTGAAGAACCCGATGCTATGGGCCGATGTGCCCGATCCCGATGTCATCCGCGTCGGTGATACCTATTATCTGGTGAGCACCACCATGCACCTCATGCCCGGTGCTCCCATTATGCGTTCCAAGGACTTGAAAAACTGGGAGACCGTAAGTTATATCTTCGACAAGCTGACCGACTCGCCCAAGTACGACCTGCAAGAGGGTACGGCATACGGACGCGGTCAGTGGGCTACGTCGCTGAAGTATCATAACGGTCGTTTCTATGCCCTCCTGGCTCCCAACGAGGCAGGAGCGATGGGCGACACCTATATCTTCACTGCCGAGAAGGCAGAGGGCAAGTGGACCCTCCTGTCGCGCATGCGCCATTTCCACGACTGCTCGCTGTTCTTCGACGATGACAACCGTGTGTATGTCATCTACGGCACTGGCGAGATGATGGAGCTGAAGCCCGACCTGTCTGATGTCATCGAGGGTTCGCACCATCAGTTGTTCCAGCGCGAGGCTGACGAGACAGGCATCCTGGAAGGCAGTCGCATGCTGAAGTACAAGGGTCACTACTACCTGCTGATGATCTCGCAGGTGTGGGGCGTCCCCGGTCGTTACCGTCGTGAGGTGTGCTACCGTGCCGATGATATCCGCGGTCCTTATGAGAAGCGCGTCATCCTGCAGAGTCCCTTCGGTGGCTTCCCCCATGTGGGACAAGGCACCATCGTAGATAGTGAGTATGGCGACTGGTACGGCATCATCTTCCAAGACCGCGGAGGTGTAGGTCGTGTGCTGACGCTGATGCCCTGCCGCTGGATTGACGGATGGCCTATGCTGGGCGACGAGGAAGGCTTGGTGCCACCCCGTGTGCGTGCCTTGGTCAATGGCGAGCCCGAGAAGCATATTGTCTGCAGCGACGACTTCTCCAATGAGCAACTCGGTCTGCAATGGCAGTGGAACCACAATCCCGTGGATGGTGCATGGTCGCTGACCGACCGTCCGGGATGGCTCCGTCTGAAAACCAGTCGGGTGGTGCCCAACCTCTACCTGGCTCCCAACACGCTGACACAGCGCATGGAAGGACCTACGTGCAGCGGTACCGTCAAGTTGGACCTGTCGAAGATGAAGGATGGCGACTGTGCCGGCTTCTCCGCTTTCAACAGCGATGCCGGTGTGCTGATGGTCAAGAAGAACGGTCGCAAGCTGGTGCTCACGCTGAATGAGCAGTCCGTGAAGCTGTCGGAGAGGGAAAAGAAGGTGGAGCAGGTTGCCGACAAGGTGATTGCCACCGTGCCCCTTACCGCGCCCGTCCTCTGGCTACGCATCGATGCCGACTTCAACGTAGGGCGCGACGTGGCACAGTTCTATTACAGCACTGACGGCGAGCAGTGGATCCAGCTGGGCGGCGACTACCAGTTGCGCTTCGACTGGCAGCGTTTCTTCATGGGCTCCAAGTTTGCCATCTTCAACTATGCCACCAAGCACCTTGGCGGCTATGTTGACGTCGATAGCTTTAACTATCATGTGAAATAGTTAAAAGTTAAAAGTTAAAAGTGAAAAGTAAGAACCAATTTGTCCGTCAGGTAGCCGAACAGAAATACGAGTTCGGCTTCACCACGGACGTACATACAGAAATCATCGAGAAAGGGCTGAACGAGGACATCGTCCGGCTCATCTCTGCCAAGAAAGGGGAGCCCGACTGGATGCTGGACTTCCGCCTGAAGGCATTCCGCTATTGGAAGGAGCAACAGGAGCCTAAGTGGGGACATGTCCATGTGCCGCCCATCGACTACCAGGCCATCTCGTACTATGCCGACCCTATGGCGAAGAAGCCTCAGGGTGACGGGAAGATAGACCCCGAGCTCGAAAAGACTTTCGACAAGCTAGGCATTCCCCTGGAGGAGCGACTGGCACTGTCGGGCAATACGGCGGTCGATGCCATCATGGACTCCGTCAGCGTCAAGACCACCTTCAAGGAGAAGCTTCGCGAGAAGGGTGTCATCTTCTGCTCCATCGGCGAGGCCATCAAGGAGCATGGCGACCTGGTGCGCCAGTATCTGGGCACCGTCGTTCCCTATCGCGACAATTTCTTTGCCGCCCTCAACTCGGCAGTCTTCTCCGACGGCTCGTTCGTCTATATCCCCAAGGGTGTGCGCTGCCCCATGGAACTCAGCAGCTATTTCCGCATCAATGCCCGCAACACCGGTCAGTTTGAGCGAACCCTCATCGTGGCCGACGACGACTCCTACGTCAGCTACCTCGAGGGCTGTACCGCCCCCATGCGCGACGAGAACCAGTTGCATGCCGCCATCGTCGAGATTATCGTCATGGACCGTGCCGAGGTGAAATACTCCACCGTGCAGAACTGGTATCCGGGCGATGAGAACGGCAAGGGCGGTGTGCTGAACCTCGTCACCAAGCGCGGCGACTTGCGCGGCACCGACTCGAAGCTGTCGTGGACGCAGGTGGAGACCGGCTCGGCTATCACGTGGAAATATCCCTCCTGCATATTAAGAGGCGACAACTCGCAGGCAGAGTTCTACAGCGTCGCCGTCACCAACAACTACCAGGAGGCAGACACCGGTACGAAGATGATTCACATGGGCAAGAACACCCGTTCCACCATCATCTCGAAAGGCATCTCCGCCGGTCATTCGCAGAACTCCTACCGCGGACTGGTGCGTGCCACCTCGAATGCCGACAATGCCCGCAACTACTCGTCGTGCGACTCGCTGCTGCTGGGTTCCCAGTGCGGAGCCCATACCTTCCCCTATATGGACGTTCACAACGACACCGCCATCTTCGAGCACGAGGCCACCACGTCGAAGATTTCCGAAGACCAGCTGTTCTATTGCAACCAGCGAGGCATCCCCACCGAGCAGGCCGTCGGCCTTATCGTCAACGGCTATGCCAAGGAAGTCATCCAGAAGCTCCCCATGGAGTTTGCCGTTGAGGCGCAGAAGCTGCTCAGCGTATCGCTGGAAGGAACGGTAGGCTGATATTCATGTAGAGCCCGACATCTTTCTGGCGAGTATGAGGAGAATTTAGTGGCGAATATGAAGAGAAATGCTTTTATCGTCCTGTTGCTGTGTATGGCTGAGGCCCTCTTTGCCCAACAGGAAATCATCATGCCCCCGTTTTTGAAGGCTGGCGATACCATTGCCGTGATATCGCCCTCCAGCACGCCCGACTCACTCACCGTCGCCAAAGGGTGCGACGCCCTGAGGGTCACACGGTGCCTGTCCCTCTGTGCTTTGGCCTAAAAAAACAATGACTGCTTCCGCCGAATTTTTATATGTAATAGTTGGTGATTAGCGAAAATGTTAGTATCTTTGCACACAAATGCTAACTAATCATGTACGACCAAATCAGGGTAGATCCGCTCTACATCATGCTTTATGCAGTGGTAACAGCTATGGCCTTGATGGCCAGCTGTTACCTGCTTTTTCGTCGGGCCAATGCCATTGCCCCTGACGTCACGCCGCCAGTACGGTTGCGCCGCTGGACGGCAGGCTTGTTTGCCGTCTTCGTGGTGAATCATCTGTGGTACATGGGGCCGTTGTTCTTCATCACCTCTAGCGATGACGTGCATCTGGCCAATCTGGTTGGCGGACTGATAGACTGCCTGACATTCTTTCCGCTGGCCATCATCGTGCTGTTTTCCATGCTGCAAGACCGCAGGCGACCGTTGTGGCCTGTCGTTGTGATGGTCATGCCGCTCGTCATTGGAATGGTGTGGTGCGTCGTCACCTGCAGCGATGCCCTTTTCCCCGTGCTGATAGGCTATCTGCTGCTGATGAGCATAGGACTGATAGTCTATATGGTGTTTGCATTGCGGCAATACGGTCGGTGGCTTCGCGACAACTATGCCGACCTGGAGCACAAGGAGGTGTGGCAGAGCTTCGTGGTGCTAGCCATCATACTGCTCGTGTTCTGTATATATACACTGAGCGGCGACGACCTGACTTTCGAATACATTCTACAGATTATCCTCGTCGTACTGATTGGCTATCTGCTGTGGCGCGTGGAGACGTTGAGCGACCTGAGCATCCCGCAGTCACAGGAGGCCGATGAGGAATCAACCATGACGGATGAACAGACTGTGACCAACGACCTGGGGCTCTTGCTCCAGCAGCGTTGCATAGACACACAGCTATACCTGCAGCACGACCTGACGGCTAGCCAGCTTGCCAAAACCGTGGGAACCAACCGCACTTACCTCAGCCAGTATTTCTCCAGCCAGGGCACTACCTATAATGCCTATATCAACAACCTGCGCATCCAGCATTTCATCAGTCTCTATCGTGAGTCGCTCGCATCCCATCAATCCGTCTCAGCAAAGCAACTGGCCCACGACAGCGGCTACCGCAGCTACAGCACTTTCGCACTGGCCTTCAAGCAGCGCACGGGGCAGAGCGTAATGGCATGGATGCAAGAAATGCAGGGTAATTAACGGACCGACTCTCAAAATTTACAAAAACAGTCTCAAAATATACAAAATACGATTTGTATAGCACCAGAGGCTATGTTTGTTTGTAGATTTTTCTTATATTTGCAAACGGTTAGCCGAATTACTCATTCTAAAATAATAATGATATGAAAAAGATTATGCGCTCGACCTTTGGTCGCTTGTTTAACAAGAATTGGATGCTCGCCGCCATCCTCATCTGCGGTGTAAGCGTGTTCACGGCGTGTACGTCGAACAAAGACAACGCGGGTACAGACGAAAAAAGTGGTGCCGACCTGGTGGTCATTGGCAAGATTTTCACTTCTGAGAATAATCAGATGGCGGAAGCCTTTGCCGTGAAGGATGGCAAGTACGTCTATGTAGGCGACAAGGCGGGTGCCGAGCAGTATATCGTGAACGGCAAGACGGAGGTGATTGATTATACCGGCAAGGGACTGGTGATGCCTGGCTGCGGCAACGGCCATTCCCATTACATGCTGGGCTATGCGCTGAAGACCATCGGCACGATGATAGGACTGGATGTTACCTCAGAGAAATTGCTGAAGGAGATTCTTCCCGAAGCTGTCAAGAAAGCCAGGGCTGAGGGTGCTACCTCCATCTTCGGACAAGGCTGGCGTCTCCAGAGTCTCGACCCTCTGCCTACTCGTGAGGATCTGGATGCCATCTGCAGTGATATCCCCATCTATTTGTTGGACGAGGAATGCCACAAAGCACTGGGCAACACCATCTTGCTGAAGAAGGCCGGCATCATCAAGGAAGACGGCACAGCCGGCAAGACCACATTACGCGGCGGCGAGATAGTCGTTGACGACAACGGCATGCCTACGGGTCTGATGAAGGAACAGGCGCAGACCTATTTGCGCTCGTTCCTGGACAATGACAACCTATATACCCTCGACAGGGCGCTGTCTAACCTGGTTGAAATCGACAAGTACATGGCATCAGTGGGTTACACCATGTACCACGGCGGCTGGGGCAACTATTTCGTAAACACCAATTACTACCAGGCTTGCCAGCAGATGGACAAGGAAGGCAAGTTGCACTTTGTCGTGGGCTTGCCCTACGAGATTGAAAGCTGGATGGATATGGACGAGGCACTGGCCAGGGCGGTCGATGCCAAGAAGTTCGCTTCCAAGCGCGTCTTGCCCAGATGGATCAAGCTGCTCTTCGACGGTGGCGTAGAAGCCGGTACGGCTGTTGTCGATCCGCTCTATCCCGACGGTCACCAGGGCATTGCCAACTGGACGGAAGAGGAAGTGACCGAGCTGACCCGCAAGGCTAATGCCCAGGGGCTGACCATCCACATCCACGTCATGGGAAACAAGGGTGTCCATCAGGTTGTCAATGCCTTCGTCAACGGTGGACAGGACGAGATGCGCAACACGCTGGTGCATGTGCGTAACGTCAACGATGAGGACTATCCGCGCATGGCAGCGCATAACATCTATGTCACCTCGGGTGTGACATGGCATCATTTCGTAACAGGTGCTCCTGAGGTACTGAAGACCATGGTTCCTGCCGGCATGGAGGACAAGTCTTATCCCTTCAAGTCGTTCTTCGACTATAATATCCCCGTGAGCATCCACTCCGACTATCCTGCAACGAGTGGCAGTCCTGACGACCCCTTCGGCATCATGGAGATTGCCGTAACGGGTGTGCTCTGGTCTGAGAATGGCACACCGTGGTGGCCTGAGGAACTCGCCACCCGCGAGCAGACCCTCACCGCCCTGACCATCAACTGCGCCAAGCAGATGTTCATCGAGAATGAGCGCGGCAGCATCAAGACCGGCAAGTATGCCGACTTCCTGCTGCTGAACCAGGATGTGCTGACCTGTCCCGTGATGGAGATTCACGCCACCAAGCCTACAGCCACCTACTTCGAGGGCAAGAAGGTCTTCCCGATGTAATGCGGAACAGAGCTTTTTCATATCGTCCGCCCGAAAGTCATCTGTCAGCTTTCGGGCGGATGTTATGTACACAGCTGAACCGACCCTTTTGTGCGCGATACCAAAATTTTGAAATCTTAAATAAACATAAAATCCCATGCGGTGAGTGACATCGTGTGGGATTTTTATTTGCTATTAAGCTGAAATGTTGTACTTTTGTCGGCGAAACAATTCAGAACCTTCCATAAATGATGTTTCTGCTCACATACATACAAGGCATTGTCGATGCCGCCCGCAGGTTAACCGAGGGCGGCAGTTGTTGTATGGCGGAGCATAGCAGAAATGCCCCCCCCCCCCCCACCCAGCCCGCTAAGGGCGGCGAAGGGCGCACAGGCAAAGGGTGCAGACGAGGCACGCAGGAGTCCCACAGCGGGGCTACTGCGTGCCTCGTCTGCATGTCTGTATGTGGCGGGGCGACGTAAGAATGTGTGATATTCATTTTATTAATAACATTTTAAACTAAACCAAGTATGAAGAAAAAACAGTATGAGAAGCCATCCGTAGAGGTGGTAGTGTTGAATCAGCAGACAGCGTTGCTGGCTGGCAGCGTCCAGACGACGGACTACACGCTGCATGAATTTGAAGAACAGTAACGAACCCATTAAAACGAAAATTGTGATTAAGCGAGAACAGAGAAAAGCGTGCTTGTCTCTGTCGAGCGTGAACAATTTCGATTAAAATCAAGAAAGCAATGAAGACAATGAAATTTTTCAGTATGGCTGCCCTCGCATTAATGGGCGCAGTGATGACCGCCTGTTCCAGTGAGGATAACCTCGCAGGCAATCAGCAGTCCGCAAAGCAGGACAACATAGTAACCGTGACGACGACCGTCGGACTGGGTGGCGGCGATGCCACCACCCGTGCGCTGAGCGCTACCGGAGTGAAGACCTTTGAAGTAGGCGACCAAATAGCCTTGTTCTATGTACAGAATGGATCTTCGGATCGGGTCAAGGCAGTAGCCACCGCAGAGAACATCTCGGCAGACGGCAAGTCGGCA
>CACXSA010000049.1 GCA_902770195.1 uncultured Prevotellaceae bacterium | reverse complement strand
GGAATCTTAAATAAAAAAGATTAAAATTCTTGGTAAAAAGAAGGAAATGTCGTATCTTTGCTGAAAATCAAAGATACGACATTACATTTATTAATCAATAAGAACAAAAAAAAAGAAATGAAGACTGTTTATGATTTCTCTGTCAAAGACAGAAAAGGAAAGGATGTGTCACTGAAAGAGTATGCCAACGAAGTGCTGCTGATTGTCAACACAGCAACCAAGTGTGGCTTCACACCTCAATACGACGAGCTGGAGGCCCTGTACAAGAAGTACCACAGCCAGGGATTCGAGATCCTCGATTTCCCCTGCAACCAGTTCGGACAGCAGGCTCCTGGTACCGACGAGAGCATTCACGAATTCTGCAAGCTCAACTTCGGCACCGAGTTCCCACGCTTTAAGAAAATCAAGGTGAATGGCGAGGATGCTGACCCTCTGTACAAATTCCTGCAGGAGCAGAAAGGCTTTGCCGGATGGGATCCTGAGCACAACCTGACTGCCATTCTCGACGATATGCTGTCAAAGGCTGACCCCGACTACAAGCAGAAGCCCGACATCAAGTGGAACTTCACCAAATTCCTGATTAACAAGAAGGGACAGGTGGTAGCCCGCTTCGAACCCACCACCAGCTGTGCCGTGATTGAAGAGAAAATCAAAGAACTGCTGTAATCAGCTAATCATAATTACTAATTTCTAATTATCTAAATGGAACACGTAAAATGCCTGATTATAGGCAGCGGTCCTGCTGGTTATACAGCAGCCATCTATGCCAGTCGTGCCAACCTGAGCCCCGTAGAGTATAGCGGAATGCAGCCCGGCGGTCAGCTGACACAGACCACTGAGGTGGAAAACTTCCCAGGATACCCTCAGGGAGTTGACGGTAACCAGATGATGATGGATTTCAGAGAGCAGGCAGAACGCTTTGGTGCCGACATCCGCGATGGAAGCATTACGAAGGTCGATTTCTCGAACCGTCCTTACAAGCTGTGGGCAGAAGATGGCACAGAGTTGGAAGCCGACACTGTGATTATCGCCACAGGAGCCTCAGCGAAGTACCTTGGACTGGACGACGAACGCAAATACAACGGACAAGGAGTCAGTGCTTGTGCCACCTGCGACGGTTTCTTCTATCGTAAGAAGACAGTAGCTGTAGTGGGTGGTGGCGATACAGCCTGTGAAGATGCCCTCTACCTCAGCGGACTGGCCAAGAAGGTGTATCTCATCGTCCGCAAGCCCTTCCTTCGTGCCTCGAAGGTGATGCAGGACCGTGTGAAGAATGCCGAGAACATTGAAATCCTGTTCGAACACAACACACTGGGACTGTTTGGCGAGAACGGTGTGGAAGGTGCCCATCTGGTAAAGCGCAAGGGTGAGCCTGACGAGGAAAAGGTGGATATTGCCATCGACGGATTCTTCCTGGCCATCGGCCACAAGCCCAATACCGACATCTTCAAGGAATGGCTCGACACTGACGAGGTAGGCTATCTCAAGAAGATTGACGGCACACCACGCACCAAACTGGCTGGCGTTTTCGTAGCCGGCGACTGTGCCGACCCCGTCTATCGTCAGGCCATCAGTGCAGCCGGAACAGGATGTCAGGCAGCCATAGAAGCTGAACGCTTCCTGCTGGAGAACAGCTAAGACATAGAAAAGACATAGAAACGCCCCATCATAATCAACAAAAAAAGCCTCGCTTCACAGCGGGGCTTTTTCAAAATAAAAACTAAATTAATCAACCATAAACCTTAACCATTAAAAATATTTCTTTGTTACGATAGGAGAATGACCTATCATGAGCTAAATTGCATCTGAGAATTCGCCAATTCTCTTTTCTTTGATGCAAAGATACAACATAAAATCAGAGTACGAGTTCACTTTACGTTATATATGGTTTAAAAATCGTTATTTTCATCAAATTCGAACCTTAAATAACGTTTTTCAAACTAAAATCGACCATTTTAGCACTTTTTCGGGCAAAAATTATCTATAATTAGAAGAAAATATGTATCTTCGCACCCGATAAAACTATAAATATGAACATCACGAACATCTATATCGGGGTTGTCGTAGTCCTCATTATCACCTTTATCATCTTTCTCAGATGGATTTTTGTGCGTACAATACGCATTCGAGAGCGTCTGCAGACGAGTCTCATCTTCACCAACATCACCCATGAACTGCTGACCCCACTAACCATCCTGAGCGCTTCCATAGAAAACCTGCGTAACAGCAACCCGTCGGCGCACCACGAATACGACCTGATGGACCTTAACATACAGCGTAGTGTGCGACTGCTCCAACAGATTCTGGAAACGAGCAAGTCGCAGGCTGGGGAACTGAAACTGAGAGTGAGCAATGGCGACGTGATGCAATATATCAGGGAAACGGCCCACTGCATAGAGCCGCTCATGGAAAAGAAACAGGTTGACTTCCTGATACGGTGCAAGCCTGACAGCATGATGGGCTGGATAGATACTGACAAGCTGGACAAGATTATCTTTAACCTGCTTTCCAATGCGGTAAAATATGCGGGGGACAAAGCAAAAGTGATTCTGGACGTCACAACGAACCAACGCTACGATCACGTGATTATCCGTGTCAGCGACAACGGACCTGGCATTTCCAAAGACAAGATGAAGCATATCTTCACCCAATTCAACGATGATGACTATCGCCACAACCAGACTTTCGGCACGGGACTCGGCTTGGCACTGACCTACGACTTGGTTCGCCTGCACAAAGGAACCATCCAATGCAAGAGCATAGACGGACAGGGAACCACTTTCCTGCTGGAACTGCCTATCAACAAAGAAGCATTCTCTGCCGAACAGATTGACGACAAACACCAAATCAAGATTCCACAACAGCTGATTCTGGACCTTCCGACACCAGAGGCTACCTTCCCTCAGGCTATCCAAACCCGCCCTGTCAACGAAGATGCGTCAAGAATATTGGTGGTGGTGGACAACCAAGAGCTGCTGATGCTGATGAAACAGCTGCTACAAAGCAAATATCATGTGCTGACAGCTACCAACGGACGGGAGGCTCTTCAAGTGGTACATGCGCATCCCATTGACCTGATTATCTCGGATGTCATGATGTCTGATATCAACGGCTATGAACTGACCAGTGCCCTGAAGCAGGATGAGAAGTTCGACCATCTGCCCATCATCCTGATAACAGCCAAGCTGAATGACGAGGAACGCATGGAAGCCCTGACGGCTGGTGCCGACGACATCATAGCCAAGCCTTTCAAGATGCGCGAACTACAGTTGCGCATAGACAACATCATAGCCAACCGCCAACGTGTACATGCTGATATCCCACCTGTCACCTCAAACACGACAGACAGTGTGGTGCATAAGATACAATCTGCAGACCAAGAGTATTTGCAACGAGCCATCAGGTGCATCAACGAACATATCAGCGATTCTGATTACGACCGTGACGCCTTTGCTGCTGATATGAGCAACAGCGTGAGCACCTTATACAATAAGATAAGAGCTATTACGGGAAAGAATGTGACCACTTTTGTACGGGATATCCGCATCAAGACCGCTTGCAGACTGGCCAAGGAAGACCCCAGTTTGCGAGTGAGCGACATTGCCTATCAGGTAGGTTTTAAAGACCCCAAATACTTTGCCACCTCCTTCAAACGCGTCATGGGGATGCAACCCAAAGAATACTTCGACCACCTCAGGGACGAAAATAGCGAGATGCCGTAAGACCCACAAACGTGAACAGGGCATTGAGCATCAGCAACTCATAGCCAAAGCGGTAACCCGTCAGTTGGCTTACCCCCCAGTCTATCACATAACATAACAAAGGAGAGGCTATAGCGATATAGGGCACCCACCGGTCGTTCACCTCCTTGTGTGTCAACAAGCCATAGGCAAACAGACCGAGCAAAGGCCCGTAGGTATAAGACGCAATGATATAGACGGCATCTATCAGACTGGTGGAGTTGACGGCTTTGAACAACAGGATAAACAACACAAAAAGTCCACACATTGCAAGATGGACCCTTTTACGTAATGGCTCGTCGGAAGCCCGCTCCTTGATATCCACACAATAAATGGTAGTCAGCGAGGTCAGTGCTGAGTCGGCACTGGAGAAGGAAGCAGCAACAATGCCGAGAACGAACAACAGTTCTGTTAATTGATAATTGACAATTGATAATTGACAATTGTTATTGGATGAAATATGTTCAATATAGTTTGGCAGCAGGTCGTCACCCATAGCCGGAACCGGCATTCCCTGTTGCTGATACCACATAGTAAGCAGCACGCCCAGCGAGAGGAACAGCAGGTTTGCAGGCAAAAAAGCCACTCCATAGGTACACATATCTTTCTGGGCACCTCGTAGCGTTTTACACGTCAGGTTCTTCTGCATCATATCCTGGTCAACTCCCGTCATCACCAATACAATAAACACACCACTCAGGAACTGTTTCCAGAAATACTGTTTAGACAGCCAGTCGTCCATCACAAAAACCTGCGATAAAGCATTGTCTTTAATCATCGCTACCGCTTCTCCCATCGTCAGTCCCATATCCCTCGTCACCTTATATATAATAAGGAGAAGGGCGGTGAACAGACAAAGTGTCTGCAAGGAATCGGTCCACACCAGTGTCTTGATGCCTCCGTGACGGGTATAGAGCCAGATAAGCAACACCATACCTATCACCGTAATGGCAAAAGGGACTCCCACTGGTTCAAAGACAAAACGTTGCAGAATGATACAAACCACATAGAAACGCACGGCGGCACCCATCATCTTTGACAAAAGGAAGAAGGAGGCACCCGTCTTGTACGACCTGCGCCCAAGCCGCTGGGCCAGATAGCCGTAAATCGACGTCAGGTTAAGCCGGTAATAGAGGGGAAGCAATACGAAAGCTACCACCACATAGCCTAAGATAAAGCCCATACACATCTGCAGATAGGTCATTTGCGTATGAAGCACCATTCCTGGAACTGACACAAAGGTAACCCCTGAAATGGAGGCGCCAACCATACCAAAAGCCACCATATACCACGGGGAACGGCGGTCTGCCCTGTAAAACGTTGCATTGGTAGCCCGTCTGCTTGTCCACCGGCTGATGGCAAACAGCAAGGTAAAATACAGAAAAACGGCAATCACAATGACCATAATGGCTGCAAAGGTACGATTTTAAAATGGCAGCAGCAAATTTTTCACTTTTCACTTTTCACTTTTCACTATATTTTTATTACCTTTGCAAGCGGTAATTATTCACCAACAACAAAAAACAATGGCAAAACAGAAAAAATTCATCCTTCAAGAGAGTGAGATTCCTACACAGTGGTATAACATTCAGGCAGACATGCCTAACAAGCCCATGCCACCTATCCATCCAAAAACCAAGCAGCCTCTCGGTGTTGACGACCTCGCACACATCTTCCCCCGCGAATGCTGCGTGCAGGAGTTGGATACGGAACACCGCTGGATAGACATCCCAGAGGAAGTGCTCGACAAATACAAGTATTACCGTTCAACACCCCTGGTGCGTGCCTATGCACTGGAAGAGGCTCTGGGCACACCTGCTCATATCTATTTCAAGAACGAGAGTACCAATCCTCTGGGTTCGCATAAGATCAACTCTGCTATTCCTCAGTGCTACTATGCCAAGCAGGAAGGCACCACCAACGTCACCACAGAGACAGGTGCTGGTCAGTGGGGTATGGCACTGAGCTATGCCGCCAAGCTCTACGGACTGGAATGTGCCGTCTATCAGGTGAAGATTACCATGCAACAAAAACCGTATCGTAGCAGTGTGATGCGCACCTTTGGAGCTGCTGTAACAGGCTCTCCTTCTATGTCAACACGTGCTGGTAAGGACATCATCACCAAGGATCCCTTACATCCTGGTTCATTGGGAACAGCTATCTCTGAAGCTGTCGAACTGGCTACCACTACACCTAATTGTAAATACACGTTAGGCTCTGTGCTTAACCACGTAGGCTTGCACCAGACGATTATTGGTCTGGAGGCTGAGAAGCAGATGCAGATGGCAGGCGAATATCCCGACATCGTCATCGGATGCTTTGGTGGCGGTTCTAACTTCGGTGGTATCTCGTTCCCCTTCATGCGCCACAACCTGAGTGGCGAGCGCCATACCGAGTTTATTGCTGCTGAGCCAGACAGCTGTCCGAAGTTGACCCGCGGTCAGTTCCGCTATGACTTTGGCGACGAGGCGGGCTATACTCCCCTACTCCCCATGTTCACGCTGGGTCATAACTTCAAGCCCTCTAACATCCATGCTGGCGGACTGCGCTATCATGGTGCCGGTATGATTATCTCACAACTGATCAAGGATGGACTGATGCATGGTGTTGACATTCCACAACTCGAGACTTTCGATGCTGGTATGCTCTTCGCACGCACTGAGGGTATCATCCCTGCTCCTGAGAGTACTCACGCCATTGCAGCAGCCATTCGCGAGGCTAAGAAATGCAAGGAGACAGGCGAGGAGAAGGTGATCCTCTTCAACCTCTCCGGTCACGGACTCATCGACATGCCGAGCTATGAGGCTTACATCAACGGTGACCTGCAGAACTACACGGTTACCGACGAGATGATAGCCCAGAACCTGGCAGAACTTGACAAGAAATAATCAAGAAGCCCGCTCAACATTGAGCGGGCTTCTTTCTTCCTCCTTAAACCTTTCAAGCCTTTAATCAATACTGATTTGGCGAGATACCTTTACCTTCTCCTCGACTATCTTCGGCAGGTCAACTGTCAACACACCGTTTTCTACCTTTGCAGAAATCTGCTCCTTGTTGACATCGTCAGGCAAAATCAGTGTCTGCTCGTATTTTGAGTAGCTGAACTCACGACGCAGATAGCGGGTGTTCTTGTCTTCCTCCTTATGTTCCTGCTTGCTCTCCATCTTGATGATCAGGTTACCCTCGTCATTGATGTGTACGTTGAAGTCTTCCTTCTTCATGCCTGGAGCGGCAAGTTCTACGGTATAAGCTTTGTCTGATTCCTTCACATTGATGGCTGGAGCCGTAGCATTGGCCTTTGGCATATAGTCTGCATCAAACAGATCGTTAAACACTGTAGGAATCCAACTGTTAGTTCTCATCATTGGCATCATAATCGTTACCTCCTAATTATATTTTTTATGTTACACATGTTGTTTATTTTCTCTTGAGTACCTTGCGATGCTCGCTAAACAACATGCAACTATAATGCCAGCGCACTTTTATGTGTCATAATGTCACAATAGAATGACATTATGACAGACTTAAACAAAAATAGAATGAATCAGATTGTCTTGAGCAGCTTCACGGCCTCATCAACTGTAGGTACATTGGCAATCAGCATGGAACGCTTGCCATTCGCCTCACGGAACTGGCAGCGACGCGGATTCTGTGCCACGAAGGTGAGGATATGGTCGAAAACCTCACTCTGATAGAAAGGACTCGTGGGAGCAGACACAAAGAACAGGGTCATACGACCTTGCTTCAAAACAATCTTTTCGCAACCTAATTCCTTTCCTAAGCGGCGCAAAGGAACAACACGCATCAGTTCTTCACCACACTGTGGCACAGGACCAAATCGGTCAATAAGTCGAGTACGATATGCAGCCAGTTGTTCATCGGTATGCAGTCCATCCAGTTCGCGGTAAAGCAACATGCGTTCGGAATCGCTGGGTACATACTGGTCGGGAAAGTACATCTCAAGATCGCTTTCCAAGGAACAGTCAGCTACAAATGAGAAATGAGAAGTGAGAAAAGAGGAATGATGCTTCGCATTGCCACGTTTAGAAGAATGCTCTGGGGTATTTCTCATTGCTTCATTTTCATTGCTCATTTCATTATTGATTTCCACGACAGCCTGCTGCAGAATCTTCACATACGTTTCATAGCCTAAATCAGCAATAAACCCACTCTGTTCAGCACCCAACAGATTACCAGCCCCCCGGATGTCAAGGTCTTGCATGGCAATATGAATGCCGCTACCTAAATCGCTAAAGTTCTCCAAAGCCTCCAGACGACGACGGCTCTCAACAGGCAGGTCTGCCAAAGGTGGTGCCAACAGATAGCAGAACGCCTTTCGATTACCTCGACCCACACGACCTCGCATCTGGTGGAGATCAGAGAGTCCGAAGCGATGAGCACCATTGATAATAATGGTGTTGGCATTGGGAATGTCTATACCGTTTTCCACAATCGTTGTAGAAAGCAGCACGTCATAGTCGTAATTGGCAAAGTCGAAGATAATCTGCTCCAACTCGTCAGGTTTCATCTGTCCGTGTCCCACAGCCACACGAGCATCTGGCACGTATTTAAGTATCATCTCCTTGATACGTGTCAGGTCGTTGATACGAGGATTGACGAAATAGACCTGTCCATTACGGGACATCTCGAAATTAATGGCATCGGCAATAATCTCGGCACCAAAAGTGTGTATCTCCGTCTGAATAGGATAACGGTTGGGAGGTGGTGTCTGGATAATACTCAAATCGCGAGCACCTACCAACGAGAACTGAAGGGTACGCGGAATAGGTGTTGCCGTCATGGTCAGCGTATCGACATTGGTTTTCATCTGACGCAGCTTCTCTTTGGTGGATACACCAAACTTCTGTTCCTCGTCAATAATGAGCAACCCTAAATCGTGGAACTTCACCGTTTTGCCAATCAGCTTATGTGTACCTATTAATATATCTATCTTTCCTTCCTCCAAATCCTTCAGCAGCTCTTTGGTCTGCTTGGCAGAGCGAGCTCTGGACAGATAGTCCACACGAACGGGGAAATCCTTCAGGCGCGACTTAAAAGTTTGGAAATGCTGATAAGCCAAAACCGTAGTAGGCACTAAAACAGCCACCTGCTTCGAGTCGCAAGCAGCCTTAAAGGCAGCTCGTACAGCGACTTCCGTCTTGCCAAAGCCTACATCACCACACACCAGACGGTCCATCGGACGGGCCTGCTCCATATCTGCTTTCACATCCTGCGTGGCCTTCAACTGGTCGGGGGTATCTTCATACAGAAAACTGGCTTCCAACTCCTGCTGCATGAAAGAATCAGCAGAGAAGGCAAAACCAATCTCACGGCGACGGGCGGCATAGAGTTTTATCAAATCACGAGCAATATCCTTCAGTTTGGCCTTGGTACGCTCCTTCAAGCGTTCCCACTGCCCCGTTCCCAGATGAGAGAGACGAGGAGCATCGCCATTATCCTGTGCTTTATACTTGGAGACTTTATAGAGCGAGTGGATAGAAACATAGATGGAGCCCCCGCCCTCATACATAATCTTAATCATCTCCTGATAGGAGTCGCCCTGTGGCATTCGCACCAGTCCACCAAACTTTCCGATACCATGATCGACATGTACCACATAGTCGCCCACCTCAAACTGCTGAATCTCCTTCAGGGTCAATGCCACCTTTCCTGAACGGGCCTTGTCAGAGCGAAGGTTATACTTATGGAAGCGGTCGAAAATCTGATGATCCGTAAACACACAGAGTCTCAAATCGTGGTCAGCAAATCCTTCGTGAAGCGTCTTCTCGACGGGGGTGAAGACCACTCCAGACTTCCCCAAAGGAGAGTAACCATCCTCCCCTCCTTGGAAGGTGTCTGGGGAGGAAAGAATGTCACGCAAGCGATCTAACTGCTTCTGACTGTCAGCCAGGATGCAAAGTTGATAACCATCTGCCAAATAATGCTCCAAAGACTCCTGAAGAAGAGTGAAATTCTTATGGAACTGCGGCTGTGGTGAAACATGAAAGGCGAGGGTAGCATCTGGCAGTCCGGAAGGACGGTGACCCATCTCCACCCTACGAAAGGCTACAGCCTCACGCCCGAACTGCGGACCACTAATCAGTTGCAACTCCTTACGCATCTCTTTCATAAGGTGTTGCTGCTCCTCTTCCGTAGCTCCTTCCAAACGTTCTGTCATAGCCTGTTGGGAGAAGCCTTCTTGGTAGATGCGGTCAATGGCATCACGAACATACAGAAAGTCTTTCACCACCATTAATGTCTTCTCAGAAAGGAAAGACAAGAACGACACTTTATTCTCTTCTACGACAGCCAGTTCCGGTACTATCTCCACCTGTTCACACTTATCTTTCGACAACTGGGTGTCAACCTCGAAAGTACGGATAGAGTCTATATCATCACCAAAAAGATCAATACGATATGGAAACTCACTACTATAGGAATAGACATCAAGAATGCTGCCTCGCAAGGCAAACTGTCCTGGCTCATAGACATAGTCAACCTCCTGAAATCCCCATTCACGCAAGGTCTTGGAAGTAATATCAGCATCCAGCACGTCCCCTTGACGAAGCACCAGCGTCCTATCATCCAGTACTTTCTTAGAAATAACCAGTTCAGCTATAGCCTCTGGATAGGAAACGACGAAAAGTGAAGCATCGGAACCTGGTGCAGAGAGTTTTGAGAGCACTTCTGTACGCAAAATTTCATTGGCAGCATCACGCTGCGCATATTTCACAGCCCTCCGATAACTAGAAGGAAAGAACAGCACTTTCTTGTCGCCCAACAACTGCATCAGGTCATGATAGAAATAGCCTGCCTCATCGGCATCCTGCAAGATAAACAGAATGGGAGTCTTCCATTTTTTTGCCAAAGCGGCAAATAACATTGGAGCAGACGAGCACAACAAGCCCTCGAGGAAAATTGTCTTTACCGACTTTTTCCCCAACATATCAGCCAATGCGCCAACCTGTGGCAGCATGGCGTATTGCTTCAACAAATCACTGACCTTCATCATGAAATCGACTGCAAAGGTACAAAATAATTCATAATGCATAATTCATAATTCAAAATTATTTCGTAATTTTGCAACGAATTAGTAATAAACACGCAAGTACTAAAAAATATGATGCACACAAGTGACAGTATCGTCATCATTCCTACCTATAACGAGAAGGAGAACATAGAGAAAATTATCCAGGCTGTATTCGGACAGGAGAAATGTTTTCACATCCTAGTGATTGACGACGGGTCGCCTGACGGGACTGCCAGTATTGTGAAAGGCATGATGGCAAAGGAGGATTATTCCGATCGCCTCTTTATTTTGGAGCGCAGTGGAAAACAGGGACTCGGTACCGCCTATATCACAGGTTTCAAATGGGCTTTGGAGCATGACTATGGCTATATCTTCGAGATGGATGCTGATTTCAGCCACGATCCCAACGATTTGCCCCGCCTTTATAGCGCATGTGCTGACGAAGGGTACGATGTTGCTATCGGATCGCGTTATATCAGTGGTGTAAATGTAGTCAACTGGCCTATCGGTCGCGTGCTGATGAGCTACTTTGCCTCGAAATATGTACGGCTAGTGACAGGATTCAAGGTTCACGATACAACTGCAGGTTTCAAGTGCTACAAGCGTCGCGTGCTGAAAACCATCGAACTGGACAAGATTCGCTTCAAGGGCTATGGTTTTCAGATTGAGATGAAGTTTACAGCCTATAAGATTGGCTTCAAAATCAAGGAAGTTCCTGTTATCTTTGTGAATCGACGCGAAGGGGTTTCCAAGATGTCGGGTGGCATCTTTGGCGAGGCTTTCTTCGGTGTGATGCGTCTCCGCTGGGACGGATGGACAAGGAAGTACCCGAAGATTATAGATTAAATATCAGGAAAGTAATCTTTATTGATCTGGATTTTCCACATAACCTTGGTACTCAGGAACCAAGGCAGACATTACGCTGTCATAAGCCTGGTGCATCGTTGCCTGCACATTCGGAGTTCCATGACCAACAGGGTAAATAGGTTGATGAATGGTCAGAGACAGCGGATGCCAATGGGCAAAATGCCAGTCACGCATACGAGGCATTATATCAAACGAGCCGTTGATAGTCAAGGGTACAACAGGAAGTTGCAATTCATCAGCCAGAGCAAAAGCTCCCTTTTTGAATACTCCCATATGACCTGTAAACGAACGAGCACCTTCGGGGAACACCACCACACTCCAGTTGCCCGTTTCAAGAATCTTGCGAGCCGACTCGTATGTGTGGCGTACTTTTCCCACCCCGCGCCTATCTACCATAATCTGATGTGATTTCCGGCAAGCATATCCTATAAAAGGAATCTTGTTTATCTGATATTTCATCATCCATTTGAAGTTGCGTCCCAAGAAGCCATAAATCAGAAAGATGTCGAAGGCACCCTGATGGTTAGCCACAAAGACATACGACTGGTTTGGCTCCAGATTTTCACGTCCTTCCACCTTGACGGGCAGTAAGAAAACCCATGTTATGACACGGGCCCACCAACGGCCTGGATAATAGCCCCAGTAATGACCGTCACCAAAAGTACACCCCAGACCCACCGTGACTGCTGTCCAGATGGTCATGAGTATGGTGACAGGCAATGCAACAACTAATTGATAGAGGAAATACAGATATTTCATTTCTTATTTCTTTCTCAGTGTAATCACAACTATTTCGCCAGGCTGACCAAGTCGGAAGGGAATCAGTCCACCCAAGCCAGAAGAGACATAAATGGCACGGTCGCCCTCATGATAAGTGCCAAAACACTCGCTATACGTAAAGTTCGCAGGATTCCAACCAAACAAGGAGAATTGTCCACCATGTGTATGACCACTGAGCGTCAGTTGGGCATTGCACTGCGGTAAAATCTTCTCGCGCCAAGCGTTAGGATCGTGCTGTAGCATCACGGTAAATGACTTGGGTGATATTCCTTTCATTGTCTTGCGAACATCGCCATTTCTGGGCATTCGCTTCTGTACGCCCCAATTCTCCATACCGGCAATGACTATACTGTCACTATCCCTTCGGATGATACGGTTTTCGTTCATCAGCAATGTCCAGTTCATCTTACGCTCCAATTGCTGAGTCTTCAAGTCATTCTTCTTTTTAGTTGCCTCATCAGCATCAATATAGATGGAATAGTCGTGATTGCCCAATATGCTATACACCCCGTCTGGAGCATGCAACTTGCGTAACAGCGACACTTTGGATTCCAATTCCTCAGGATACAGGTTCTGTAAATCGCCCGTAAAGACAATCATATCCGCCTTCTGCGCTTGAATAGAATCAATAGCCCGTGGCAGGACATCCTCCAGGAAACCATCGTAGGTTGCCACATGAGCATCAGAGAACTGTACAATACGGTAGCCGTCAAAAGCCTCTGGCAGGTCCTTGCTGGCAAATTCCATGTGCTTCACATGAAATTGTGAGAATCCGATAGTCATTCCATAGAGCACCAGACCAATAATGACACAAGCCAATGCGATTCCTACCCGTCTTCCATAACGACGATTCAACAGTTTACTACACAAGAAATAGGATATGAAGGGAACTACGATGAATCCCATCACTAAGAAAAAGATTACAGAATACCTTGCTATCATATCATTATAAATTTGCACTTAAAAACTTCCTAACAACTTCTACTGGCAGTCCTCGCCGGTGGGCATAGTCTTCCAACTGGTCATTACCAATCTTTCCTATGGCAAAATAGCGAGCCTGCGGATGGGCTAACATCAAGCCAGAAACACTGGCATGCGGTTTCATAGCCCCACTTTCCGTGAGTCGGATGCCAACCTGTCTCAGTCCTATCAGTTCATCAATGACAAAGTTCAGACTCGTATCAGGCAGCGAGGGATAACCTACTGCAGGACGGATGCCTTGAAACTTCTCTATATGCAACTCCTGCATGGTCAATTGCTCATTAGGAGCATATCCCCAGTATTTCTTTCTCACCTCCTCATGCATTCGCTCAGCAGTGGCTTCCGCCAATCTGTCTGCCAACAGCTGCACCATCATCTTCTGATAGGCATCATGGTCAAAGTCAGTTTCCAGTCCCATATCGACCGAGGTGGCAAACACCCCTATCCTATCCGTCACACCTGACGACAGCGGGCGTACAAAGTCTGCCAGACAGAGTGATTCAGCATTCTGCTGTTGCTGGCGGAGCAAGGGAATGCGCCTTTTGCCCACCACGATGTCATCACCCTCACTATTGGCATCAAACAACATAAACACGGCATGTGTCCGATAATGTCGCTGCAACTTTGCCAGTGTCTCTTCTGCCTCTGCGCGTAGTTTTTCTTTCTCGCTTTCAGGTTTGCCATGCATCCCCCACGCATAAAAGAAATAGTCCCAGTTGATATAGGGCGCTACGTCATTGATTTGGTAATCAAGAAGCATGATTGAAACGAATTTCTTCTCCCAAGACCTCACTGTTCACGTGTCCGTCAACATAAACGGTCTTTCCATTACATAGCGTGCGCTCTACCCGCCACTGGTATTCATGACCTTCCATAGGACTCCATCCACACTTGCTCAGAATGACATCCTTTGTCACCTTCCAGGGACTTCGAGGATGAACGATAACCATATCGGCACGATATCCCTTACGCAAAAAGCCACGTTGCTCGACACCAAACAGACGGGCTGGGTTATGACACATCAACTCCACCATTCGCTCTATAGTCAGCACCTTTTCATCTACAAGTTCGAGCATAGTGACCAATGAGAACTGAACCATCGGCATTCCACTGGCAGCGCGAACACATCCGCCCTGCTTCTGTTCCAGCAGATGGGGAGCATGATCTGTACCAATCACTGTTATGCGACCGTCAGCCAATGCCTGACGTAGCAGGAATTGATCCACAGGCGTCTTGATAGACGGATTCACCTTGATTCTACTCCCCAGACGTTGATAGTCCAGTTCTGTGAAATAGAGATGACCCACACAGGCTTCTGCAGTGATGTTATCACCCACCAGTTCCAACTCCTCTGCGGTAGAGAGATGGGCGATATGCAGACGAGTGCCATATTTCCTAGCCAACTCCACAGCTTTTCTCGAAGAAGCCAGGCAGGCCTCCTCACTACGTATCAAAGTGTGCAGACTCACCTGCGGGTCTTCTCCCCAGGCTTTCTGAGCCTCAGCCATATTGTGATTGATGATGTCTGTATCCTCGCAATGCACCATCAAGGGCAGTTTCACGGTAGAGAAGATCTTCTCCAACGTCTCTTGACCGTCAACCAGCATATTTCCCGTTGAGGAGCCCATAAAAAGCTTGATACCAGGAATACGATGCTCGTCCAGCTGAGCAAACGTAGGAATATTGTCGTTGGTGGCACCATAGAAAAAAGAGTAGTTCACATGACTGCTTTGCTTGGCACGCTCGAACTTATCATTCAAAGTAGCAAGACTTGTGGTCTGTGGCTTACAGTTAGGCATATCAAAATAACTGGTCACACCACCTGCAGCACAGGCCTTGCTCTCACTGTCGATATCTGCCTTTTCCGTAAGTCCCGGCTCACGGAAATGCACATGATCGTCAATCACACCGGGCAACACATAACAACCCGAGGCATCGATGATTTCATCAAACGATGACTCGGGTTGCTGATTATTAATATCTACAATATAACCGTCTTCGATAACAACGCTGCCATCGAAAATCCGACCTTCATTGACAATGCGTCCACCCTTGACAACTATTCTCATTTCTGTTCTGGGACATTGGTCAGCGAAGGAGTCGATTGCGGCATGGTGACATCAGGCTGTGGCTTTGCAGCTTCATCCATGCCGTTCATGCGGGCTTCGTTCTCCTGAGCTGTCTTATAATAGTCCTTCACGTAAGGATCATTCTTGAATTTCTCTGTGGCCTTGGACATAATGTCCTCAATCTGTGGAGTCAGCACAGGAAAACGATACTGGCTGGTAATCATCATGAATACTCCAGGACCCAGCACGTTGTCGAAGTTATTGACCACAAACTTAGTCACCAGTTCGTCTTCTTCAGCAGCAATCGCATTGGCTTCTGCAGAGAGGCGCTCGTCAATCACCTGTTCGTCAATACCATCTAACAGCATTTGACTCTGCCGGTGTGACAATTCATTCATGCGATTTGACAACTGGTTATGCTTGTCTATGAACTTATAAAGGCTATCGTTTAATGGTGTACCACCGACGCTCTGCGAGGCATTATCTATCTTGATGGTAATCTCACCCTCTTCCAAAACGACAGGCATAATGCTCTCATCGCCCATAAAGAGGTTAGCCATACGCACAGTATCCAACAGTCCGGCAAAGTGGAATTCTCCATGTACCACGTCACAAGAGTCGATTTTCTTCACCTCATTATCCTTGAGTGCTTTCAAGTATAGCTTACTTCCGTCCAGTGCAGAAATTGATGACGAACCCTGCACATTATAGGAACTGGCACACGATGACACCGTGGCAACGAGGACAAACATATAGAATATTTTGTTCATAAACGAATCATAGTTGTTCAAAAATCATTGGCAAATGTACAACCTTATATCGAAATAAGAAAAAATATTTGCGCATTTTAAAACATTTGCGCAATTATTAGCGTTTTTTTGCCTCTTTTTCTAATTCGTTAGCAATTCTATGGCTTGCATAAAGTTGTAAGATGGCAGCTACAAGCAGTACGACAATCCAATTGTTGTGTACATATTTTATATATATAAGTTGATTGATGCCAAAAAAGTTCGACTGGCTGGCAAGCATCAGTAGTCCTGCCAACAAGAAAAAGACATCACTGGTCAACAGGATACGACGCAGACGGCGAATGGTGAAGTTATTACCGTCGTACGATTGGCGCATCTGCATAGCAGCAAACATCAGGGCTCCGGGAGCAAAGATATAAGCAGCCCATGACTGAAGGAACATACTTCCACCTGCACCTATTACCATCAGGAGTCCACCAATCAGCAATATGAAGGTTTCCGTTTTACTCAGCTGTCTCATTGCTTATCACACTTGATGGAACATTCTCGTCATCGCTTAGCACAAAGATATCCTCGTCGTCAGCTTTCATAAAATAGCGTTCGCGTGCTATCTTCTCTATCGACTTAGGATTCCGCTCCAGCTCCCGGATTTGGGCTCTGTCGTTATTATAGCGCATTTCGTACTCACCGATTTCCTCTTTCAATTCACTGATATACTGTTGGTTGCGGATATGCTTCCACGCACTGTTCTCATCCAGGAAGCCAATGAAAAGCACGGCCAAAAAGACCACTACGATGTACTTCAGGCCCCTTACGTGATATATTCTGAGTAAAAAATTCTTAACCTTCTTCATTTCATATTCTTTTTCGACTGCAAAGATATAAATAAATTCTCATTTCTTATTTCACATTTCTCTTTTTTTTCATACCTTTGTACGCAAATTCTATTTTTGTTATGGAAGAATATATTGTATCAGCGCGAAAATACAGGCCTATCTCCTTCGATACGGTGGTAGGACAGCAGGCACTGACCACCACACTGAAGAATGCAGTAAAGAGCGGAAAACTGGCTCACGCCTATCTCTTCTGCGGGCCACGTGGTGTGGGCAAGACCACCTGCGCCCGTATCTTTGCCAAAGCCATCAACTGTCTTACGCCAACTGCCGAGGGTGAAGCATGCGGACAATGTGAGAGCTGCCAGGCTTTCAACGAACAGCGTTCGTATAACATCTTCGAGTTGGATGCCGCCTCCAACAACTCCGTAGAGCATATCAAGTCGCTCATGGAACAGACACGCATTCCACCTCAGATTGGCAAGTACAAGGTGTTCATCATTGACGAGGTGCACATGCTGTCAACTGCGGCATTCAATGCGTTTCTAAAAACGCTGGAGGAACCACCTGCTCACGTCATCTTCATCCTGGCTACTACGGAGAAACATAAGATTCTCCCCACCATCCTCTCTCGTTGTCAGATATACGACTTCGAGCGAATGACGGTTCGCAACACCATCGACCATCTGAAGTCTGTTGCCGAGAAAGAGGGCATCACCTACGAGGAAGAAGCTTTGGCTGTCATTGCGGAGAAAGCTGACGGAGGTATGCGCGATGCCTTGAGTATATTCGACCAGGCCACCTCTTTCTGTCAAGGGAACATCACCTATCAAAAGGTTATTGAAGACCTGAACGTGCTCGATTCTGAGAATTACTTCCAGATTATCGACCTGAGCATTGAGAACAAGGTGTCAGACATCATGGTCTTGCTTAACAGCATCATTAGCAAGGGCTTCGACGGAGGATTGCTCATCGCCGGACTTGCCAAGCATGTGCGCAATGTATTGATGGCTCGTGATGAACAGACCCTTCCTCTGCTTGAGGTAAGCGACCAGCAACGTGAGCGCTATAAGCAACAAGCCAAGAAATGTTCTGCGCCATTCCTATACAAAGCCTTACAGCTGATGAACCAATGCGACATCAACTATCGCCAGTCCAGCAACAAACGCTTGCTTACAGAGCTGACCCTGATAGAAATCGCACAGATCACACAGCCTGACGAGGGGGCTGGCAGTGGGCGTAAGCCCAGAAGATTAAAATCCCTGTTTAAGCAACTGATACAGCAGGCTCAGCCCAAGAAAGCAGCTCCACAGGTGGCTGCGGCTGAGCCCGTTGTATCAACCCCTTCTGTTGATTCCAGTAAATCAAGATTATCCAAAGACACTAACGTCTCCAGCAAGCCTGCTGCTGTCGCCTCGACAACCTATAATTCTGCTTCCCGACCTCAACTGAAAGACAAGATAGGTTTTTCTTGGAATAACCTCCGCAACAAGGATAACCCCAAGAGCAAAATGTCCATCATTCCTGGTTCTCTCAGTAACGATGACCCCAACTTGGCACGAATTAATGACCAAGAATCATTCGAACAGCAAGACTTGGAACTGCAGTGGATGTCCATGTGTAACCGCATGCCCCAACAACTGAGCGGTATCGCTTCACGCATGAAGAACATGACACCCGTCATCACCGAATTCCCACATGTTGAATTGGTGGTTGAAAACCAATTGGCAAAAGACCAGATAGAGAACATCAAAGGCAGCATTCTCAGTACCCTGAAGACCTATCTCCACAACAAGTCCATTGACTTCACCATCCGCGTGGCTGAACACCAAGAGCAAGTGCGACCCCTTACTCGTAGTGAACAATACGAGGTCATGGCAAAAGAAAATCCCTCAATCAAAAAACTGAGGGACCTCTTAGATCTTGAATTAGCTTAATATTTCACTATTCACTGTTCACTATTCACTTTTCACTGTTCACTGTTCACTATATCAATTGCATTCCCAGCTGCTTGCACTGCTGGCGCATCTCATCAGGCCAGATAGAAGCCTGTATCTCTCCAATATGCCCTTTGTGCAACAGTACCATACACAGTCTGCTCTGACCGATACCGCCACCAATGCTTAAAGGCAACTCATCGTTCAGCAGTTTCTGGTGGAAATAGAGGCTCTTGCGTTCCTCCTTACCTTCCAGCTGCAACTGGCGCAACAACGACTCCTTATCGACACGGATACCCATCGACGACAACTCAAAACTTCTGCCCAGTACAGGATACCATATCAGGATGTCACCATTCAGACCCTCCTGTCCATTCTCGCCCATCGTAGTCCAGTCATCATAGTCTGGAGCACGTCCGTCATGCTTCTCGCCATTCGACAATTTTCCACCAATACCTATAATAAATACGGCACCATATTTTTGGCAGATAGCATCCTCCCGCTCCTTCGGAGTCTTGTCAGGATACATCTGCAACAACTCTTCAGCATGAATGAAGTGAATCTTTTCCGGTAAGAAAGGCTTTATCTGCGGATAGGTCTCACAGGTCAGATACTCCGTACGACGAATAGCTGCATAGATGCGCTCCACCACATTTTTCAGGAATGCCACCGTACGCTGTTCTTTCGTAATCACTGCTTCCCAGTCCCACTGGTCCACATACAGCGAATGCAGGTTGTCGAGCTCTTCATCAGCACGGATGGCATTCATATCCGTATAGATACCATAGCCTGGCTCTATCTTATACTCCGCCAGCGACAATCGCTTCCATTTTGCCAGCGAGTGAACCACCTCAGCCCTAGCGTCTCCCAAATCTTTGATAGGGAAAGTCACGGCACGCTCCACACCATTCAAATCATCGTTGATACCCAGTCCCTGCAATACAAACAATGGAGCTGTCACACGACGTAGGCGTAATTCAGTCGATAGGTTCTGCTGAAAAAATTCCTTAATCAGTTTAATGCCCTGCTCCGTCTGTTTCGTATCGAGCAGGGGCTCGTAGTCTATGGGTTTTATCAGTTGACTCATCTTTTCTACTTACAATTTAACTATTTACAATCTACTATTTTCAACAATTATGCGTGCAAAGGTACTACTTTTACTTTAATTTGCAAGTAAAAACCCTAAGTATTTTCGCAAAATGATAGCATTTTATTGATTTCTATATCATTTTGCACTTTTAAACATACACCTTTGAATCCTGTTCTAAGTACTTTCACTCGAAAAAAGCCAAATAAATTTGTTTTTTTGCTCGTTTATTCGTACCTTTGCATGCGCTATCCCAAAAGCACCGGTCCCGTAGCTTAGCTGAATAGAGCGTCAGATTCCGGTTCTGAAGGTCTTGGGTTTGAATCCCAACGGGATCACAAGGGATAGGCGAAGCCAATCCATATTTGAAAAATCATTTGATTATCGAGAATCCCAGTAAATAAAGGGCTTCTCGATAATTTTCATTCAGGGGAATGGACTTCCAACTTATTGGTCTGAGTCCAACTTTTAGGGTGAAAAATCGGCGCAAAATCAGCGCAAAATGCCAAAATCGGCGCAAAATCGCCGCAAATTTTTAATTAAAATGGCAACGATTACAACTGAGTACGGAAAGCTAAGTAGCAACAAGACAAGAACCTGAACATCGGTCTGAAAACTGTTGGCAAAGCTGTCGGCATTAGACAGAAAAATAATCTGAAAAGATGGCAGGCTTTTGCCAAGAATTTAGTAACTTTGCACTAAAATAATGAGCATATGAAGTATTCTGAATTTGAAGATATTATCTCACAACAACGCATGCGCAAGTACCTACAAGCGTGCAACAATGAAAGCAAAAGAGCAATGACGCTCTATCGTTACAACCTGAAATTGTCTCAGGAAATGTTTGCCCTCATCAGCTGTTTCGAGGTCACATTGCGTAATCGTATCGATAAGGAAATGAAGTCCCATTTCGGCAATGACTGGTTACGTGACTTAGTGTTGCCTGGAGGTGCATTTTACGCAAATCCCCGTGTTGACAAGACTTACAAAATCATCAAGAAAGCATACGATGGGCTGAATGCAGCAGGTACTTATTCTCATTCAAAACTACTTTCTGAAATGGAGTTTGGGGTATGGAAATATATGTTCAACAACCTTCAATACGGTCTGTGCGGAAGACACTTACTTCACATATTTCCCAACAAGCCAACGTCAACAAGAACCAATCGCATTGATAATTCTAGAATCTTTCTGGAATTGGATTACATCAATAATATTCGGAACCGCATTGCCCATCATGAGCCAATATGCTTTGGCTTTCCTATATGCGTTGATACGACTTACGCTCTCAACAACTATACGAGGATGATGACCTTGTTTGAATGGATGGGTATAGATGCAAATGACTTCCTTTATGGTATAGACCATGTTGGAAGAGAATGCGGTAAGATAATGTGCATTTAGCCATAACATGACCTACAATTGACAAGAAAAGAGAAAAAATGATGCGATTTATGTAAATATATGCAGAAATATTTGGATAATTCGTAATAAATCCCTATCTTTGCATCGTTCATTCCTGGTAGTCCCTGAAGCAATTCAAACTATCAGGTGTTTTTTTGTCCATAATCGACCCCATCACACCCACCCGATATGTAAAAACTTACGGAGCCACAATTCTATTACACAATTGTCGACTCACTGCGTCGACATTCTTTGGAATGATAGGTTAACGCACTTACGGAATTCATCAGACATCTTCCATCAGACATCTTCCATCAGACATCTTCCATCAGACATCTTCCATCAGACATCTTCCATCTTTAAGGTAGTCCCTGAAGTGATTCAAACTATCAGGTGTTTTTGCCTATAAGCATCAGTGCTCAGATAGAGCAATGATAGGATTTTTATCCAGAAAAGTGAAGATTTTATGGAAAATTTTCCAAATTGACTGTACAATCTTCCAAATTTGTGCTCATTCGAAGCACCTCACACGAAAAAGTCCATAATTATTTTGGCTATTTGCTCGCTTATTCGTACCTTTGCAACCGACAAACAATAGTTAGGAGCATAGCTCAGTTGGTTTAGAGCGCTTCAGTCACATTGAAGAGGTCTTGGGTTCGAGTCCCAATGTTCCTACCTTTATTTACCTAAATCTTCTATCAACTTGTCAAAGTCCGAGAGGAATGTCTGGTCTTGAATCCTCCAGAATTTCTCATATTCCCCTAACGCTTTGGCCTCAGCTTCCTCGTGAGTCACGGAACCTGCATCGGGCAGGATGTCTGCATCCGACACTTTCAGATAGTGCTCCAACACCTGTTTCCATTCAGCCATCGTTGTCAAAACATGCCGCCTCGCCCTTCGCTCTGCTATTTCAAGGAATGCCGTTGTCAGCAAGTTCAGTTCATCCACTTCCTTCTCTGACAGATAGTTCTTGGCTATCGTCACATCACTTTTAATGACTCTGCCATCAGGCGCGTTTTTCCACGTCATCAGTCCCATGTGAGGTTTCTCCGCATCAGCACGATCATAGACAATCTCTGCAGCCGTCTGATGAGTCACGGCATAGTGCATCATGTTCTGTACAGTCTTATAGAATGTTCGTGTTATCTCGCTATTCTTGTCATAGTCGCTGCTGCACTCGGCATAGATGTCCGTTATCTTCTGATAATAACGACGCTCTGATGTACGTATCTCACGGATGCGATCCAGCAATTCCTCAAAGTAGTCAGCCCCAAAGGGATTCTTGCCTTTCAGTCGCTCATCGTCCATCACAAACCCTTTGATGATATACTCCTTCAATACCTCTCGCGCCCAGATTCGGAATTGAGTCGCCTCGTAACTATTCACCCGATAACCAACGGCTATAATCGCATCTCGAATTGCTGTGGACAATTGCACTTCACCACTCTCATCAATCTGAGTCAGATGATAGTTTATCGTTGAAAGTGCAACGTTGAACAACTCAGACATTCGCTTCTGAGAAAGCCAGAATGCGTCCTGACTGAAAAGCACGTTCACATTCACCTTACCTGTGCTCGAACGATATATTAACACATTACCTTCAACGCTTGTAGCCAGCTCCTGAGCGTTCATCTTACTGGTGAAATATTCCTTTGCAGCTTTTACAATAGGTTTCTTCTGGTCTGCATTCAAGGCTATAGCAACGCAGGCAGTTCTTGACAGTCTGATGGATTTCACTTGTCGATAGCCACCATTATTCAGTTGCGCCATCTCCTCTATCTCCACCATGTGTTCCTTCAAATCCAAGCCCTTCTCTTGCTGCAAGAAAGTGGCAACCTTGTCCATCAGTCGCTCAAAGTTCCAGTACTTCTGGTAACCCATGAGTCGAGCTAACTTACGTGAGTTCCACCACTCAGGCCCCTCACCATCCGTCTCTTTGATAGCCTCAAAGGGCGACTGCATTTCTTCCGGATCAAACAGCGTGTTTTCTTCTTTCATATCCGTATTCCATTATTCATGATAACGTTTTAATTACTCACGAATGGATCAGAAGAACCGTCCCGGTGAGTCTTTGTTGTAAAACGAGGCAAATTTACTCATTTCTGCCCGATTTTCACTACTTTTGTGCCAATAATTAGGATTGTTTATGAAGATATGATAGAAATTGGACTAAAACATACGAGCGAATTGACAGTTACAGATGATTAATCATTGAAAAGAAAGTCCTGCAAGTTGTTTACTTGCAGGGCTTATCTTTTTACCGAATGGTGATCCAGACGGCTTCACCTTTTTCTTTGGCCTCGACGATTTTCTGTTTCAGACGGTGAACCCAGATGCGGCTGTCGAGCACTTTGCCTACTTCGCGGTTCTTGCCTACGAGGATGCAGCCTTCGGTGTCTTCTGAGCAGTTGCCAGGATGGATTCGGATACCCTCGAACTTCGGCACGCCGAGCAGAATGGGAAGCCACTGTTTGAACTTCGGACTCCACGAGATCACCACAGCATAGCGGCCTTCAGGAATCGCCGAGCGGCCTTTTGCTATACGTTCTAATATCAGTTCCATGTCATTTCTGCTTTTTGATTTTCGAAAAACTGTCATCTGTCATCTGTAAGAGGTAGCCACGATGAACCCATTGCGAGAGCATGTTACGGGTACCGCGAGTGTCCATGCCATTGGCCTGTCGGATAAGTTCTGCATCGTGGACGGTGAACTCATCAGGAAGCAGTTTTAGCAGGTTGCGAGGGCCGCGACGGCCTGTCTGCTCGTCGGCACTACGGTTAGCATTCTCGATAGCCTCGCCAAAGAATGTCATTTTACAATGCATGTCATATAGCAGGCTCCAACGGACAAAATCCTCAATCTCGCGAGACCATTTGTAGTCGTTGCAGATGTAGAGCACACAAGCCTTCAAATAGGCAATGACATTGGCACGGAACGACAAGTTCTCATAGACTCTCGATTGCGACAGACGAGCAAACTCGGCACATTCATCCTTTAGCTTTTTTGCCAGACGGAATGCCTGTGGGCAGTCTATCACGCCAGCAGCACGACAAAGGCGGTCAATGAACGGCCTCAACTCTTCGTCGAAACTTGAATCATACGTGCCATAGACGGGCATGTCGGCTCCGATTTCACGCTCAGGAATGGTGCAGAAGTTGATGCGCGAGATTGGCCCGTCGGTCAAGACATTGCGGAAATAGCGCTGCCCCTTTTGGATGGTCGTTGCAGCATTCCAATTGAATCGGATGCACACCTTTTCGGTGACCGACTGCGTACCTACGCGCGTCTGACCGTAACGGTTGTCAGGGTCGAAGGCCAGACACATAATCTGAAACTGCTGCGAGCCACGAGCCGAACCCCGAAGGGCATCAAACTGATCTATCTCGTTCATCTTCGTATAGAGGAAATGCTCGTCGGCCTCAGCCATACGCATCACAAAAGCTGGGTTGGTCATATCTGGGTCAACCTCCTGAATGACAAGACCTTCAGGACGCTGGCGTTTATCCTTGTTTGAGCCCTTCGAGTTCACCTCTTTCTTCCAGTCGGCCTCACGCTTCAGGTTCTCTGCATCGCGCTTGCGGATGTCGGCCATGATGTGGTTGATGGGTTGCGAGATACAATCTTTACCGGCTCCTGTTCCAGCCATCAGCACGTTCATAAACGTAGCCTCATGCATCACATTGTCGATATACGGAAAGCGTACTTTCCACAGATGGGCACCCAGCGACGGAAAAATAGCATGAGCCACAGCAGGCTTATACACTTCGGGAGTTCTTGAAACCAGCAGCTGAACCACCTTCGGCAGTTTCTTCGGCATCTCGGGCGGCAAGGCTGGCTCAGAAGTCACAGTTAATGAATGGCTCTCTGATGCTACTTGATTGTCCATAGATTCTGTCTTTACCATCTTCAGCGACTTGGCCAATACCTTCCGCTGAAACTGCGACATCTTCTGATTCGGGTCACAGTATTTCGAATAGAAATCATCTACCAACTGCTGAATATTCTTATCTTGCCAGTTCTGCGACATGCGAACTTTCAGCACGCCAAGCAACTCTGGCTTCTTCAACAACTGGGTAGCCCCTACGGAGAGAATACTTTTCAGAGCCTCATGCCGATGACCTTCCACGATGAGCACATCGGGTGTCAACTCAGCCTCTTTCATACAAGCGTCAAAGATATATAATGTACGCGCATCGGCCTCAACGATGCCATCAGGAACACATGGGGACTGTCCCTGCTGTGCGCAGTCTACGGAGCACTGAGGGACTGTCCCCTGTGTGTTCCCCTGCGCATTTGCAACCAACGGTCTTCCATCCACATCAAGACCTCTTTGCAGATAAGCCTCGCGGCGTTCCTCCAACTCTTCGCCCTCGATGGGTTCCAGCCAATGCTCAGAGCGGAAAACTTCCTGATCTATACCTGTTACGTAGATGTACCTTTCGGGTGTGAAGCACGACGCATCAAGCAACTCATCAGCATCGAAGCCAATCTCCTCGCAGAAACTGCGCTGTGCTTCCTCGATAGTCATGCCCTTAGGAATGCGGATGTAGATGTGACCCTTGCCGCGAGCCGAATAAGCCTCACGCAGTACCATGTCGTGCCACTCCGACATTTCATCCTTGTTCACTTCAAGCGCTTTCTCAAAGGCTCCGCGCACCAGCTTGGGATTGTCTATATCCACACACGTCATAAAGGTGAAGGCTTCGGGCAGGATGCAATCCTGTGCACGATGGTTGTCTTTGAAAGCCGTGTAGTGAGGGCAGATGAATGGCAGCCAGTCCTTCTTCTCTTCCTTACCGGCACGAATATCTGCGACATCGCGGCGAAGCCACTCCTGGCGGAGCAGCTCGTCAAGCTGCTCCCCAGTTTGGGTTTCGGCATATCCCCGATTGTTTTTCTGCTTGTCGGCGAAATGCTTGGTGTTCAGTGCTATCAGTCTGTTTACCATACAGTTTCCTCCTTTCTTGAGTTAAAATAGGCCATGATCTCTTCGCTCTCCTGAAAGAA
>CACXSA010000048.1 GCA_902770195.1 uncultured Prevotellaceae bacterium | reverse complement strand
ACTCGCACCATCGAGGCTCCACAGCCTGTTGAACGCGTTGTTGAGAAGGTTGTCGAGAAGATCGTTGAGAAGCCATGTCCTCCTGTAGTAGCTACTCAGGCTGTTGTTGAGAAGCAGGAGCCTTTCCGCCGCGACGTATTCTTCAAGATTGGTACTACCAATATTACCAAGACTGAGGCTGTTAAGGTGCAGGAAGTTGCTGAGTATTTGAAGGCTAACCCCAATGCAAAGGTTGAGGTAACTGGTTATGCTGATATTGGCACTGGTAACCCCCGCATTAACATGAGCCTGTCTAAGCGTCGTGCTAATGCTGTGTTCAACTCGCTGACCAAGAAGTACAAAATTGCTGCTTCTCGCATCAAGGTTGACTATAAGGGTGACACCATTCAGCCATTTGCTAAGGAGGCTGATAACCGTGTGGCAATTTGTATCGCTGAATAATTAAATTCAAGACTTAATAAGGAGCCTGGCCTTACGGTTGAAGTAGGTCAGGCTCTTTTTGATCAACAATAGGTATATGAAAAGATTTTTACTTTATTTATTGGCCTTGACCCCATTTTCTGCCTTTGCGCAGTTAAGCGGTTCAGGATACTATCGTGTACAGAATACCAGCACTGAGCGTTACATCTCTATTGTAGATACCAGAGCCAGCATCGGTGCGTCTAATGCAGACCTTCAAGCTCTTCACATGTTAAAGTCCTTTGAAGATTCAGTGGCTTATAACCCCGCTACAATCTGCTATGTAGAGCTTGTTGGAAGCAATAGCTGTAATCTCATTGGTCAGGGTATGGATTTGAAAAGAGTTACCAGTTATCTTCTGAATTATGTTCAGCGTCCTAATGGAACATATTGGATGTATGGTCAGGTTGGATCAGGTGGTACCTTTGTGACTAAATATCTTGCAGATGAAAGTTATGAAGATTTTGGTCCCCAATATACTATCTATTATCCTAATGTTGATGGATATAATAGAGAATGGAAGGTTTTTCCTGTTGATCAGGAGCCATCACGCTATTTCGGTGTGAAGCCTGATGTGACATCCACCGACGGTACCAATTGGGCTACTATGTATGCAGGCTTTGGCTTCTTCCCTTCTGCCACTACTACGAAGGCCTATACCGTTAGTAAGGTGGACTACGCTTTAGGTGTTGCTGTTATCAAAGAGATTAGCGGTGATGTACCAGCACAGACTCCAGTGCTGTTCCTTTGCGCTTCTACCGATCCTGAAAGCAATAAGTTGACACTGCTGCCTCCTTCAACGTCTAATGATGTAGGTGTCAATTATCTGCAGGGTAATTATTATTGCAATGATGTTCCTGAGAGTTCAGGACACCGTAATGTGAAGGAATATAATGCTAGCGGTATGCGTATGCTTGCTCTCGATGATAACGGTAAGCCTGCTTTTGTAAAGGCCAACATCTCATACTTACCTGCCAACAAGTGCTATTTGGCTGTTTCTTCTTCAGCTCCTGCCGTACTGAAAATTGTGACAGAGGAAGAATACGTTACAGGTATCGAGGAGGTTGCTGCCCCTGATAAGAAAGGTGAAAAGGTTATCTACGACTTGCAAGGACGTCGCGTTCAGGCTCCAGCTAAAGGCCTTTATATTGTCAATGGCAAGAAAGTCGTGATCAAATGAGAGAAATGAAAGCTTAAGAAAAATAACGCTCTAGAAGGAGCGTTATTTTTTTGTTCGGAGAAAAATTATTTTCTTTCGGAGTAATTTTCAATACTCTTGGAGTAATTTTCAATAAGGCAGGGTTATTGGAAAATAAGGCAGGGTTATTGGAAAATAAGGCAGGGTTATTGGAAAATAAGGCAGGGTTATTGGAAAATAAGGCAGGGTTATTGAGCAATAATATCCGCTTATTGTGCAATAATATCCGCTTATTGTGCACTTAGAATATCGTACGGGTAATTCTAAGGTTTACAACCGGGAAGACCTTACAGCCTTTCACCAGATCCACATAGTCACCAACTTTACCTCCGATATTCTCCACATCTTTTGCCAAATTTACCCCTTCGTGAGTCATGATGCTGGGTGTTCCTCCCCAGAACATGACACCAGCATCGAAACCGATGTGGATTTTGTCGTTGTTCTTAATCAGGCGTCCCTCGTAACCAAAGCCCAGATAGGGCTTGAAGCTGTTGGTGCGCGCATCGGCATATACCATACTATACTCGTTGGGTTCCATATAGTAAGTCTCGCCTTGCTTGTGTTCCTCCCCATAGGCATCTGTCATGTCGTGGGTGAATTTGCCAAGGGGAATACCCAAACGACCCATTTCCACGAGTTGTTTTTCCAGTAGTGGATCCAAATAGACAGGACCTGTGGTCTCTGTGTTAATTACTGGGGTAGGGATGCCCTCTATCCAGTCTCGGTAGGCAACATCATACAAGTGGTTATACATGCCTACGGCAAATAGTGTGGGTGAGTCCTCCTGGGCGTTGACGGCCTCGGCAATCTTTGAGGTGCCCCAGTGGAAGCCGGCAGTCACGTGCCAGTGCTTATTCTTGAAAGGATAGACATCTATGAGGAATTTGAAATTCCACATGGTGGGCTTACCCTTCATCGTGACGCTCTGATCAACCTTGAACCCCGTCAGGTCATATAGTACCTCCGACATACGGTCGAGGGTTGAACTGGTTGGCATTCCTTTGTTGTCGAACGACTCAACATTGAAGTGCATGTTGTAGTTGAAACGAGGCATCACCTCGAAACCGGTGCGCAGTTTCACCCTCTCATGAACAGGCATGGCTACATCGAATCCTAAACCGGTAGTACCCAGTGTTACACCGAAATCAAGCTGGTTGAACGGCTTAAACGTCTTTTCCTGTGCTTGGGTGGTACTCAGACAGCAAGCAAAAGCTATAGAAAGTGCGATTCTTTTCATGTTCTTCTTATATACTTATTTATTTTCCATGCAAAAGTAGGACAAAAAAGCGAAATATCCAATAAAATGCTTTGTTTTTCTATTTTATTTGTTTATTTTTGCAAGTCAAAGAAGTTGGTTCGATATGAAAAGAATGAGAAAATTCATTTTGATACTGGTCTTCACAGTACTTTCAGTCACTGTAATGGCACAGGACAGCCAGTGGTTTGTACAGACAAACTTTTCGTGGAATGCATGGTATGCAGTAGGGCAGAAGTCGTTGGTGGCTCCTTTCCATAAATTTCCTGGAGGAGGCGGTGATGGTCATACCGGTTGGGGACTGTCTTTGTCGGGAGGTCGCTGGATGACTTCAGCACTGGCTTTGCGTACTAAGCTTAATATGTGGCAGATGGGTACGAAAAGTGACGATGGCCAGAAGGCTGATAAGTACTGGACACTGAATGAGCAGTTGGTGTTCAACCTGAGCAGTGTGCTGATGGGTCATAATCCTTATCGCTTTTGGAACTTTATGCCTTATATTGGAGCAGGTCTCTCCCGTAACATGTCTGCTGCCCATTATACTAGTAACCTGAGTTTTGGTATTTTGAACACATTCCGCCTGACACCCAAGTTGGCTGGTAACTTCGAGATAGGATGGAACAGCTATGAAGGAAATGGTGGTATCGCATTGAAGGACCGTCTTCAACAAATAACTTTCGAGTTTGGTGTGACCTGGTGTTTTGGTACGTCAAAAGCCAAAAAGAAAGCAGAGGCCGATGCTATGGAGTCGCTTTCGGAGGGTGAGATAGATGCGCTGAATGCTCAGTTGTCGGATTTGGAAGCAGAGAACGAACAGCTTCGCAAGGAACTGGAAGAAGCGAAGAAGGCGAAAAACGAAAAGTAAAAAGCGGGATATTTACTGCCACTAAGGAGATGAGGTCTTAAAAAAAGTTAACGAATAACAGTTTTTTCGCTTTTCGTTTTTCACTTTTCACTTTTATTGTTACCTTTGCATTCGCTTTTGAAAGCAGGGGCGTTTAGCTCAGCTGGTTTAGAGCATCTGCCTTACAAGCAGAGGGTCGGCGGTTCGAATCCGTCAACGCCCACGAAGAAAGGAAGTTCCGAGATTTTCGGAACTTTTTTCTTTTCCAAAAAGTTACAAAAGCCCGTGAGTTAACTCAACTTGTTTATTAAGTTAACTCAAACGATGGATTGAGGTTACTCAGTTCATCAAGTCCGTTAATTTTTCTTTGAATAAATTTTTATAATTCAGAAAAAATCTCTACCTTTGCATCAACACAACAACTTAACAGGAACAAAAATAAAAACAGAAACGTAGAATGATTTGGAATGAAACAGTGGAATGCATGGATCGTGAACAACTTCGCGAAATCCAAAGCATCCGTTTGAAAAAGATGGCGGAGTATGTGTATCATAACACGCCTTTTTACCGTAAGAAGTTCCAGGAAATGGGACTTGAACCCGGTGATATCAAGTCAATAGACGATATCACTAAGTTGCCGTTTACCAATAAGCTTGACTTGCGCGACAACTATCCTTTCGGATTGGCTGCCGTACCCATGTCGCAGATTGTCCGTATTCACGCATCAAGTGGTACAACTGGTAAACCCGTTGTTGTGTTGTACACACGTAAAGACCTGGCTATGTGGGCTGAAGCTATTTCGCGTGCCTTCACCTCTTATGGGGCCACGAAGGATGATATCTTTCAGGTAGCTTATGGCTATGGACTGTTTACCGGTGGACTGGGCGCTCACGATGGTGCCACGAATATTGGCGCTTCGGTGATTCCAATCTCGAGTGGTAACACGCAGAAACAGATGACGCTGATGCACGACTTCGGGACTACTGTGCTTTGTTGTACGCCCAGCTACGGACTCTTCCTTGGCGAGGCGATGCAGGAGAGTGAATGGAGTAGGGACGAGTTTAAGCTGAAAATAGGAGCCTTTGGTGCTGAACCCTGGACGGAGGAAATGCGCAAAAAACTGGAACAGTCGTTGGGCATCAAAGCCTATGATATCTACGGTCTGTCGGAGATTGCCGGACCTGGTGTGGGTTATGAGTGCGAGCATCAGTGTGGCACTCATTTGAATGAAGACTATTTCTATCCTGAGATATTGAACCCTGAGACTGGCGAGCCTATGCCTGAGGGAGAGTTGGGCGAGCTTACCTTTACTCATCTTACCAAAGAGGGTATGCCGCTATTGCGTTATCGTACCCACGACCTGACAGCGTTACACTATGACAAGTGTAAATGTGGACGTACCTTGGTTCGTATGGACCGTATCCTAGGCCGTTGCGACGATATGCTCATCATCCGTGGTGTTAATGTGTTCCCATCGCAGATTGAGGATGTCATCTTGAAGCAAAGGGAGTTTGAACCTCACTTCTTCCTGACGGTAGATCGTGTGAACAATACCGATACTTCTGAGTTGAAGGTGGAGGTTAAGGAAGAATATTTCACAGACGATATGGCCACGATGGTTGGTTTGCAGAAGAAACTGGAAGGTGAGTTGCGTAGTGTGATAGGATTGGGATTCAAGGTTAAATTGGTAGAACCCAAGGGCATAGAGCGCTCAGAAGGCAAGGCCAAGCGTGTGAATGATAAACGTAAATTATAAGTTATATCTATGTTAGCAAAACAATTATCTATTTTCCTGGAGAATAAATCGGGAAGACTTACTGAAGTTACCGATGTGCTGGGGGATGCCGGTGTAAACCTCTCAGCGATGAGTGTTGCAGACAATTCTGATTTCGGAATCCTGCGTTGTATTGTGAGCGACCCTGATAAAGCCTATCAGGTGCTGAAAGCGGCCCACTTTGCCGTGAAGATTACGGATGTCATTGGATTTGTATGTCCAAATACCAGTGGTTCGCTAGCCAAGGTACTGAAACATCTGTCAGAGAATGGTGTGTTTATTGAGTATATGTACTCTTTTGCCAATGGTGATGTGGCCCATGTGGTTATCCGTCCTTCTGACTTGGAAAGCTGCGAGCGTATCCTTGCAGAAAAGAAAGTGGACCTGATGGCTGCGAGCGACTTATATCGGCTGTAAAAGTTTAAAATGAGGGATGGGTTATGAGAAAAAGGAAGCATGACTGTTAAATAATGCAAACAATCGGACGATTTCTCATTTCTCATTACTCATTTCTCATTTATTCTTAGTACCTTTGCAGTCGATTTCAAAAAATCGTCTGCGAAGATGGGCTTCGCCTCAGCAAAAAACAAGTTTTCTGCATTCGGCTCGCACCATCATTGCACTCGCTTTTAAGAAAAAGGGGCGTTTAGCTCAGCTGGTTTAGAGCATCTGCCTTACAAGCAGAGGGTCGGCGGTTCGAATCCGTCAACGCCCACAAGAGAGTTCCGGAATCAATCGGGACTCTTTTTTGTTAACTATCAAAGAATAGTATTGCCGGCAGTAAATAAAAATAAATATAGATTTATTTTGTATTTTGCTCACTTATTCGTATCTTTGCAGCACATTTGAGAGAATGCTTACATATATAGTATTAATAAGGTATAAGAGAAACAATGGAATTGGATGCACTGACAGCCATCTCGCCTATTGATGGTCGTTATAGAAACAAGACAGAACAACTGGCAGGATTTTTTTCAGAGTATGCTTTGATTCGCTATCGAGTACGTGTGGAGATAGAATATTTTATCACCCTCTGCGAATTGCCCTTACCCCAATTGGAAGAATTTGACCATAGCCTGTTTGAGCCCCTTCGCGATATCTATCGTAACTTTACAGAGCAGGATGCTACCCGTGTAAAGGAGATAGAGAATATTACCAATCACGACGTGAAAGCGGTTGAGTATTTCATCAAGGAGAAAATTGATGGAAGTGAAAAACTAAAAGTGAATAGTGAAACATTCAAGGAGTTTATCCATTTCGGTTTGACCTCTCAGGATATTAATAATACCAGTGTGCCCTTGAGCATTAAGGAAGCATTGGAGCAGGTGTACTATCCGATGGTGGAGGAACTGATAGAACTGTTGAACGACTATGCAGAACAATGGAAAAACGTGCCCATGCTGGCCAAGACCCACGGACAACCCGCCTCCCCCACAAGATTGGGTAAGGAGATTATGGTATATGTCTATCGCCTGGAGGAGCAACTGCGTGGCCTGAAGGATACGCCCATTACCGCTAAGTTCGGTGGTGCTACGGGTAATTATAATGCACACCATGTGGCATATCCTCAGTATGACTGGCGCGAGTTCGGCAATCAGTTTGTCACAGAGAAGCTGGGACTGGAGCGTGAACAGTGGACTACCCAGATTTCGAACTACGATTGGCTGGGTGCTATCTTTGATGCCATGCGCCGCATTAATACGATTATTATTGATTTAGACCGCGATTTCTGGATGTATATTTCCATGGAATATTTCAAGCAGAAGATCAAGGCTGGCGAGGTGGGTTCTAGTGCGATGCCTCATAAGGTGAATCCTATTGACTTCGAGAATTCAGAGGGAAACATGGGTATGGCCAATGCCGTGCTTGGATTTCTGGCACAGAAATTGCCTGTTAGCCGACTGCAGCGTGACCTGACCGACTCAACGGTATTGCGTAATGTGGGTGTTCCTATGGGACATTCTGTTATCGCCATCCAAAGTACCCTGAAAGGACTTCGTAAGTTGATACTTAACGAGGTGAAACTGCAGGAAGATTTGGATAATACGTGGGCTGTGGTTGCCGAGGCCATCCAAACCATTCTGCGCCGTGAGGCTTATCCTAACCCCTATGAGGCATTGAAAGCTTTAACACGTACTAATCAGAAAATGACCGAGCAGACCATCCATGAGTTTATTCAGGGCTTGGAGGTCAGCAACGAGGTGAAAGAAGAGTTAATGGCTATCACGCCAATGAATTATACAGGTATTTAATATTTTTACATTATCAACAACACAAACAGAGAGCCGTGAGGCGCTCCTTAAAACGTACAAGATTATGGAATTGGAAGAAAAGAAGAATGAAGAGCTGACTAATGAGCAGCAAAACAAAGCAGGTCACGAGAGTGGCTATCAAGGTTATCGTCCGGGACGCTCACCACGTCCACGTATTCATCAGCCACGTCCTTACACAACACAGGGAGGGTTTAATCGTAATCAGAATCAAGACGAGGGAGGTTTCCGTCCAGAGGGCTTTGGTGCAGGTTTGCAGAATGCGGCTCCTCAGCATGGTGGCTATCGTCCTCGTAACAATTATAATAACGAGGGTGGCTATCAGCCTCGCCCCCGTCAGCAGTATGGCCAGCAGCAAGGCTATCGCCCCCGTCCACAGTATGGTCAGCAGCAAGGTTATCGTCCTCGCTATAATCAGCAGGAGGGTGAAGGTGGCTATCAGCCCCGTCCTCAGTATAGTCAGCAGGGCGAATACGGACAACCTCGTGGCGGCTATCAGCCCCGTCAGCAGGGCGGTTATGGTGCCCAGCGCGGTGGCTACCAGCCTCGTGGCGGCTATCAGCCTCGTCAGCAGGGCGGTTATGGTCCTCAGCGCGGGGGCTACCAGCAGCGTGGCGGTTATCAGCAACGCCCCAACAATTATCGTCAGCATACTCCTGGCTACGATCCCAATGCTAAATATAGCATGAAGAAACGTATTGAATACAAGGAGGAGAACTTCGATCCCAATGAGCCCATTCGTCTGAACAAGTTCTTGGCGAATGCAGGTGTCTGCAGTCGTCGTGAGGCCGATGAGTTTATCCAGGCAGGTGTTGTCACCGTCAATGGTGAGATTGTAACGGAGTTGGGCACAAAGGTACTTCGAACTGACGAGGTGAAGTTCCATGATCAGCCAGTGGTTATGGAGAAGAAGGTTTATGTATTGCTGAACAAGCCCAAGGATTATGTAACGACAAGTGACGATCCTCAGCAGCGTAAGACTGTGATGGACCTTGTTAAGAATGCTTGTCCTGAGCGCATCTATCCCGTAGGTCGTCTGGACCGCAACACGACAGGTGTCCTGTTGCTTACCAACGATGGTGACTTGGCTTCTAAACTGACACACCCGAAGTTCCTGAAGAAGAAGATATATCACGTATATCTCGATAAGGCTGTTACGGCTCATGATATGCAGCAGATTGCTGAGGGTATCACGTTGGATGATGGCGAGATCAAGGCTGATGCTATCGAGTATGCAAGTGATACTGATAAGAAACAGGTAGGCATTGAGATTCACTCTGGCAAGAATCGTATCGTGCGCCGTATTTTCGAAAGTCTGGGCTATAAGGTTGTTAAACTCGACCGTGTACAATTTGCCGGTCTGACTAAAAAGAATGTACGTCGTGGTGACTGGCGCTATCTCACTGAGGAAGAAGTTGACCGCCTGCGCATGGGAGCTTATGAATAATGATTAATTAATAATTAGTAATTAGTAATTATGATTTGTTCAAGCTAGGAATTATAGGGAGTCCCCCATGTCTAATTTCGTGTAGAGAGTAATCATAATTACTCATTGCTAATTACTCATTACTAATTGATAATATGAAAAGAACAAAGATAATTGATGTGCTGAAAAGCACAGAATATGGCAAAGAAGTCTGCGTAAAAGGCTGGGTGCGCACGCACCGCAGTTCAAAGGCTGTTGACTTCATTGCCCTCAACGACGGTTCTACTATCAAGAATGTACAGATTGTCGTTGATCCTGCCAAGTTTGACGAGCAGGTACTGAAGGATATCACCACAGGTGCCTGCATCTGTGCCGAAGGTATCTTGGTGGAGAGTCAGGGCGCAGGTCAGTCGTCAGAGATCCAGGCCACTCAGCTAGAGGTTTATGGTCTTTGCGGCAACGACTACCCCATGCAGAAGAAGGGGCAGAGCTTTGAGGTGATGCGTAAGAACGCCCATATGCGTCTGCGTACCAACACCTTTGGCGCAGTGATGCGCATCCGCCACAACATGGCGATGGCTATCCACACCTACTTCCACGAGCACGGCTTCTTCTATTTCCATACTCCGCTGATTACAGCCTCCGACTGTGAGGGAGCAGGAAACATGTTCCAGGTAACTACGAAGAACCTCTACGACCTGAAGAAGGACGAGAACGGTAAGATTATCTACGACGACGACTTCTTCGGTGAACAGACTTCGTTGACTGTTTCTGGTCAGCTGGAGGGTGAGTTGGGTGCTACCGCACTAGGTGCCATCTATACCTTCGGTCCAACTTTCCGTGCGGAGAACAGTAATACACCTCGCCACTTGGCTGAGTTCTGGATGGTGGAACCGGAGGTGGCCTTCCTCGATCAGGAAGAGCTGATGGACCTTGAGGAAGACTTCATCAAGTACTGCGTACGTTGGGCACTTGATAACTGTAAGGACGATCTCGCCTTCCTCAACCAGATGATTGACAAGACCCTGATTCAGCGTCTGGAAGGCGTGCTGAAGGAAACTTTCGTTCGCCTGCCTTACACCGAGGGTATTAACATCCTGCAGGAAGCAATCAAGAACGGCAAGAAGTTCGAGTTCCCCTGCAACTGGGGCGACGATCTTGCCAGTGAGCACGAGCGCTACCTCGTTGAAGAGCATTTCAAAAAGCCAGTCATCATGACTGACTATCCACGTGCCTTCAAGTCGTTCTATATGAAGCAGAATGAAGCACAGGGTGAGGGTAGTGTAGGCTATAAGGGTGCTGTGGCTCCTGGTCCTACTATGCAGGGCACCGATGTGCTTTTCCCACAGATAGGTGAGATTATCGGTGGTTCTGTTCGTGAGGAGAGCTATGACAAACTGATGGCTGAGATTAATCGCCGCGAAATGGACAAGACCCACTTGTGGTGGTATATCGACACCCGCCGTTGGGGCTCATGTCCACATGCCGGTTTCGGTCTTGGCTTCGAGCGTCTCATCCTGTTCGTTACGGGAATGCAGAACATCCGTGACGTGATTCCGTTCCCACGTACTCCAAAGAGTGCAGAGTTTTAAACGAGGGTGATACCCTCATCGGATATAGTAATCAGTCGGCGACGGTATAAGTCGCCGATTGCTTTTTTATAGACCTTCTTCGACACTTTGAAACGCTCTGCGATGAGGTCTGCATCACTCTTGTCACCTAAGTCACAATGCCCTCCATTTTCTTGCAGGTATCGCAGCAGTTCGTCAGAGAAATCCAAGGCCCTCTCATAGCCGGTGTGTTTCTGGTATCGCTCTACTTTGGCGGTAGCCATCAGTCGGTGGGTCTTCTCGTCTTCCATCACGTAGACATAATACCTCTCGCCTTTCTTCATGCGCTGCTTCTGTTCGCGGAAAGGACAGAACAGGTCCTTCATCAGTCCCCAGTTCAGAAAGGCGCCATACTCGTTGGTCCAGGCACACTCTAACCATGCAAACTCACCCACCTTGACAAGAGGATGCAAGGTGGTGGCAATCAGTTTCTCGTCTTGGTCCAAGTAGATGAACACCTCAATCTCCTTTCCCACTTTAGCACCTTCCGGTACATAGCGGGAAGGGAGCAGTATCTCACCGTCGTCGCCTCCGTCTAAATACATTCCGAAGTCAACGCGCTTTACTATTCTTAGGGTGTTGTAGTCGCCGAGTTTAATCATAGGACTGATGGGGCTAAAGGGTCTAATGGGGCAGATGGGAGTTCCAACAGACCATCACGCATGTGGATGGTGCGGTCTGTGATGGCTGCTAATTGTTCATCATGTGTCACGATGATGAAAGTCTGCCCATATTTGTCACGGAGATCGAAGAACAACTGATGGAGTTCCTCCTTATTCTTTGAATCCAACGAACCACTGGGCTCGTCGGCTAATATCACAGAAGGATTGTTCATCAGAGCACGTGCCACTGCCACACGCTGTTTCTCGCCACCACTCAGTTCGTTGGGTTTATGATGCCCACGATTGCTAAGTCCCATGAACTGCAACAATTCTTCGGCACGCTGTCGTGCCTCTTTCGTTGAGGTGCCGGCAATATAGGCTGGTATCATAATGTTTTCCAGTGCTGTAAATTCGGGCAGCAACTGGTGAAACTGGAATACGAATCCGATGTGACGATTGCGGAAATCCGCCAGTTTCTTCTGCGATAGTTTGGTGACATCGATATTGTCGAAGCAAACTGAGCCACTGTCAGGGTAATCTAAGGTGCCGATAATCTGGAGTAGGGTGGTCTTTCCTGCACCACTTGGTCCGACAATGCTAACCACCTCGCCCTTGTCAATGGTGAGGTCGATGCCTTTCAACACCTCCAATTCTCCAAAGCTCTTGCGTATATTCTTTATTTCTATCATATTTCCTGCTTCTTTCCTTCTTTTACGTATTCCTTCTTCCCTTCTTTTGTTTCAGTTTTGCTGGACCTTTTTAGAATGAATCCAACGTGCAATCATTGTATAGATACTATTCTCCTCCTGGTGCTGAGCAGCTGTGAAGGTCATGCTTTCTTCTTTCTGCGTACCATATTGGTCAGGGAAGATAATCATGAGATTCTTGCCAGAAAAGTGTTTCATCAGTTCGTTAGGTAGCCTTTCCAGCGCTGTTTTATATGAAATAGTTCCTTTACGGGCCGTAATCACTACGAACATGTGGTCCTCATTGACCTGTTCGGCCAGTTTTGGCAATTCGTTCCAGTGAGCCATAAACGTATATTCTGCTCTTACGCTACTATGGTGGTTGTTGATATATTCTTTAATCAGTACCAACGACTCCTTTCGTCCGTGAAACTGTATCCTGCAATCCAGGTTGCTGGCCATCCTTGCCAATCGCTCTAACCAGCGGCGGAAGCCTGGCTCAAACTCTGCTCTGCTTGGCACAACAACTTGTATGCGGCGTAGCGTATTCAGAGGTTGTACGAAGCGGGTCAGCACTATCTGTCTGTTTAGTCCGTTGTATAGGCTTTGGATGAAGTCACCCCAGAATTTCGGGTTCACCTCTGTATGGACATGCATACCCATGATGATTTCCGAAGCACCAAACTCACGGAATGCGTGCTTGATGCCGTTGGCAATGTTGGTAGCCAGTCTCACCTGTGTCTGCATTCTGACATCTATAGAACTTGCACGCTGTTGAAGCATCTCCAGCAGCCTTAACCCTTGCGTGCGGTGCTGGCTGGCAGCATGGTCGTCATAAACCACGTTCAGCGCTACCATTTCCCTATCCTGTTTCTGATTTCGCATCATGATGGCTAATTCCAGCAGTTGCGGTGCTATATCAGGATATTTCACGCAAAGCAGTATCTTTTCGTCATCGTCCCTTTTCTTGTTTGATTGTAATTGTGCACTCTCTTGCAAGATGATTTGTTTGGCCGCATGTTCCGTCATCATCGTGCTGATGATGCAGGTGATGAGAATCATGATGATGACACCGTTCAGCATCTCGTTATTCACCAGATATACCCCAGGACTTATTTCCAGTCGCATGCCAACCATTACCATAGCAATGGCTCCTGCAGCATGGGCACAGGTCAGTCCGAACATCATGTGACCAGAAGACTTCGGCAGTCGGAACAACAAACTTGACAGATAGGCAGCCACAGCTTTGCCAAAGGTACCGAAGAAGGCGATCAAAGCCACAACCCATAACATGTGAGTGCCCTCAAACAAAGTCCTTACGTTGATCAGCATGCCCACACCAATCAGGAAGTAGGGGATGAACAGTGCATTACCGATAAACTCGATGCGATTCATCAGGGGTGACACATGTGGGATATACCTATTTAATATAAGTCCTGAGATGAAGGCACCGACAATGCCCTCCACACCGATGGCTTCTGAGCATGCCGCCGACAGGAACATCACTGAGAGCACAAAGATATACTGCATCACTGCGTCACTATATCGGCGCAGGAAGTAGCGTGTCATCTTGGGTATCAGCCATACACTTCCTCCACAAAACAAGAGGAATTTTATCAGGAACCCAGTCCAGAACCCGAAGCCTACATCCTCACCATAGGAGGCGGCAAGGGCTGCCAGCATCAGTAGAGCCATAAAAAGCGACAGCATTGACGATCCAACGCTGAGCATAACGCTAGAGTCGCGTTGCAGTCCGTAGCGGCTGATGATAGGGTAGGCTATCAGCGTGTTTGACGCCATGATACATCCCAGCAAGAACGATGCGGTGGAAGAATAGTCCAGTAGCCAGCTCGCCATGACGTAGGTCAGTATCAATGGTATCATGCATGTCATGATTCCGAAATAGAGAAAACGCTGGGAATTCTTCTTCACACTCTCCATGTCCATCTCCAGTCCTGCCAGGAACATGATGTAAAGCAGTCCTACCTTTCCGAACAGTTCAAACGAAGAGTCGCGCGACAGTATGTTCAGGCCATGCTCGCCAATCAGCACACCTGCCAACACCATGCCGATGATGTGCGGAATGCGCAGCTTACCCATGATGATAGGGGCCAGTAGGATGATGAGCAGCACCACGAAGAATATCAGCGTGGGACTTTCAATGGGGAAATATGTATTTAAAATCTGCATTTCTGGTGCAAAGGTACGAAAATAATTATGAATTATGAATTATAAATTATGAATTATTTAGTACCTTTGCAGCCGGAAATTAATTGATCAAGAAAAATTAGACTTATGAAAGTAGCTATTGTGGGCGCCTCTGGTGCCGTAGGTCAGGAGTTTCTGAGACTCCTCGACGAGAGAAATTTCCCCATGGACGAACTGGTGCTTTTCGGCTCCGAGCGTAGTGCCGGCACTAAATATACCTTCCGTGGCAAGGAGTTGACAGTAAAACTGCTCCAGCATAACGATGATTTCAAGGACATTGATATTGCCTTTACTTCTGCTGGTGCCGGCACTTCTAAGGAGTTTGCCGAGACCATCACCAAGTATGGTACTGTGATGATTGACAACTCATCAGCCTTCCGTATGGACGACGATGTACCCTTGGTCGTTCCAGAGTGTAATGCGGAGGATGCCCTGAAGCGACCCCGTGGCATCATTGCCAACCCCAACTGCACCACTATCATGATGGTCGTCGTGCTTCAGCCTTTGGAGAATATCAGCCACATCAAGCGCATCCACGTCAGCTCTTATCAAAGTGCCTCCGGCGCTGGTGCCGCTGCTATGGCAGAATTGCAGCAGCAGTATAAGGAGATGGTAGAAGACGGCGAGGTGAAGACCATCAAGAAGTTCCCTCACCAGCTGGCCTACAACGTCATTCCTCAGATTGATGTCTTCCAGCCCAACGGCTATACCAAGGAAGAGATGAAGATGTACAACGAGACGCAGAAGATTATGCATACCGACGCCAAGTGTTCGGCCATGTGTGTCCGCGTGTCTTCTCTTCGTTCTCATTCAGAGTCCGTTTGGATTGAGACCGAGCGCCCCATCAGTGTGGAGGAAGCCCAGAAGGCGATTGCCGCTGCTCCCGGATGTACGTTGGTCGATGATCCTGCCAACCTCGTCTATCCCATGCCGCTGGAGACTGCAGGCAAGGATGATGTCTTCGTAGGACGTGTCCGCAAGGATCTCAGCGATGAGAATGGATTGACCTTCTGGCTCTCAGGCGACCAGATTCGCAAGGGTGCCGCCCTCAATGCCGTTCAGATTGGTGAGTACCTGATTAAGGTAGGTAATGTGAAATAATCGTTTTTTAATCAGTGTACGATATGAAGAAATTGCTTTTTGTCTTGGTGGCTGTGATGGCTTTCGTGGCTTGCTCAAAGCAACCGAAGGTTCCTTTTAACTATCGTGGCTTGGCTTTCACAATGCCTATCGCCGAGTTTGTTGACTCGATGAATGCTCGTGGATATGCCGTTGACAGTGCTGCTTCCGACAGTGGTCGTACGGTGGTATTCGCCAATCCGCAGGAACCCATCCGTGTGCTTGCTGCCTTTTCGGGCGACAAGTTGCAGGTTATCCAGGAGAGTTATCTGGCTAGCAGCAATGACAGCACTCGCATGTTGTGGCAGCAGATTCGTGACGGACTGGAGAAAGACTTGGAGGCATGGCCCGACTGCCCTATCTTGAAGGACGACCACAAGGTGGCCAATTTTGATACCTCAGACGGTTTCATCTCTGTAATTTTGGAGAATACCTATACCCCAACGCTTACGGTACGTTACGAACCTAAGAAGGAAGAAAAGTAGCATACGCGGTGATAAAAGCAAAAGAGACCACCTTCCGACTGACCAAAACAACTTGTTTTGTATCAATTAAGGTAGGATTAACAAATGAAAAGACCGTCTTAACGACACCAAAACAAGTTGTTTTGCCAGTAGTGTAGGTAGTGTAACTTTGGCAAAAAGGTACACTATACTTAACAGGCTGTCAGTAAGACGATTAGAAAGAATAATGTAACTTTACAGCAAATCAACAAAGAAAAATATGTGAGTATATATCAAACTTATCAGGAACAATATCAAGAGTAACAGCTGTGAGTCAGGGCGAGGTGACACTCGAAGACATTGCGGCTGAGGCTTGTCGCAATAGCGGCTTCTCAGAAGGTTCTGTCATTGGAGTAGCTATAGAGATTCAGGACATCATGAAGCAGAGGCTCCGTGAAGGGCAGGCCGCCGTATCGCTTGTAGAGGTTCTTGGCCTTTTACATATAAAACGTTTGCTTTAGCTTAGTGAAAACGTTCTTCTAATTCATGCATACGCTTTATAAGTTCATCGAATGGAAGTGCAGTCCCATTGTAAATCATGTGCTCCATCATATATCTGTAGTCTTCCTCCCATAGCGAGATAACATCATTTGGTGGTGTGAGGCAGATTTCCTTTCGTAAGTCTTTGGTGTAGTCCACTCCGTGAATGGATGAGCCAAAGGTGCTGACAGCGGAATGTCGGCACACATTGAGAGAACCATCCATCCCAAGAATGCCGATTCAGCGAGGACACATCTGAACCGTGAACTGATACAGTTCCCTGATGGTGTGACAAATCGCACACAGGCTATTCAGCACCGTCTCGATATAGCTGGTCTGAAACGCAAGATTGCCAATAATCAGGTTCGAGCCATTCGCATTCTTCTGACAGGCACCCATGAGGATATGATGCAGATAGAGAAGAACGGCAAACTCGATGATTGGTGCCAGGACAACATCGACTGGCTCCGTAAGACCTATGGAAGCGATAATGTTGTATCGGTAGTGCTACACATGGATGAGAGCAC
>CACXSA010000047.1 GCA_902770195.1 uncultured Prevotellaceae bacterium | reverse complement strand
CAGACCAACTGCACCGGGTGGCCTGAATCCCGCTTTTTTAATATGTTACAAAGTTACGAAAAATATTCGAAACTACCAAATATTTCCGCAACTTTTTTCAAATAAAAATCAACATTTTTTGCCTCGTCAATACCCCATCCTTATCCGGCAATAAGGGCATGTTATTTGGCAATAAGGGCATGTTATTGCCAGCGGGTAGTTATGCGGAAAGTAGGAAATGCGGAAAGCGGACATTAAGCAGTTCTTCAGAGTGCGGAAGAGAGACATTTCATAGTCGGAGTTTTTTTTATTTTTATAATTAATATTATTACCATATTATTATATTACATTATGATTATAATGCCTGTTATCTTAGTTCAAACCATACTAATGTCCGCTTTCCTACTTTCCTACTTTTCTACTTTCTATCTACTTTGGGATGAATTTCCTTTGCTGAAAATTTGGTATTCTCGATTATTTTTAGTAATTTTGTAGGGTAATAGAGAGGCGGTTTTGGCCGCGGAAATAACCCTAATATTCACCATTTAAAACATTAAAGCGTATGAACAAGACGGTAAAGATGATCCTTCAGGCAATCAGTTATGTCATCACCCTGTTGCTGGGAGCTGCAGGCGGCACGATGGTGTAAAGGTAAAAGGTAAAAAAGTAAAAAGCCATGGAAAACCAGAAAGGCTTCAAAATCTCTCAGTATGCCTGCGCGGTGCTGCTCATCGTGAGCAGCACCGTGATGGTGGCTTACCAAGTGGTCCACATCGACGACGTGGCGGGCGGGCTGCTCTACTACGTGGCGCAGTCGTTCCTGCTGGCCGGCTCGATCTTCGGACTGGATCAGTATCTCCGTATCATCAAAAAGCACTATCATGAAAAACCAAACGAATAACAGTACAGCTGCGCTTAGCCAAACAAGCAAGCTTGATGGCGTTCGCTTATCGTCGCACTTTAAGCTGAACGAATTCATCAAGGCAGACAAGTATCCGGACAACAAGCCGACGCTGCAGGACGTGGTGAACACGGCCTATGGCTGCCAGATGCTGCTGGAGCCGGCACGCATCGCGGTCGGCCCGATCATCGTGAACTCGGGCTTCCGCAACAGCAGGGTGAACCGCCTGGTGGGTGGTGTCCGCAACTCGCAGCACTTGCTCGGCCAAGCTGCCGACATTCGCCCCAAGGACCCTCAACAGTTCCAACGCTTGGTCAACTTCCTCAAGGCTCACCAACTCACCGACCAACTACTCACGGGCAATGGTTGGCTCCACATCTCCTGGACTCCCTTTGGAACGCCAAGACATGATGTCAGGATCGGGTACTACAAATAGAAAAAAAGGGAGATTATTTGCTTTTTATTAAAGGTATTCTTCGTGGTCGTAGCGTGGCATGGAGCGGATAATCTTGTTGGCAGCGGCGTGTGCCATTGCTTCGTAGGCGCGCTCGCTGGGATGGAGATGGTCGCCGCTATCGAATCCGTCGGCAAAGGCTTTGGGGTTGGTGACGCTACGAACGGCGGCGTCGAAGTCGATGCAGCCATCGAAGAGGGGTGAGGTGCGCAGCCATTCGTTGAACTGCTGGCGCATCAGCTCGCGGTCTTCGTTGTAGGTACGCCATCCGTAGATGGGCAGCAGGGTTCCGCTCCATACTTTCAGTCCCATGGCTTTGGCGGGCTTGACATAGATATTCTCAACGCCTTGTTGCATCTCCTCGACCGTGGGCAGGTCGCTCCAGGGTCGGAAGGGGTTGACGTCGGTACCGACGGGGTGGATGATGTCGTTGATGCCGTGTTGGATGATGAGGTCGGTGGCACCTGCTACGTTCATCTCGACGGGGAAGCGTGTGGCACCCTTCAAGCCGTAGGCCTGATAGGTGATGCAGTCGTATTGTCGGAGGATGCGCGTGCCACTGACTGCGCGGCGAATGACGGCTGTGTTGGAGCCGAAGGCCAGCTGTGCCATGTAGTCGGGCCACGACTGGGCGGTGATGGAGTCGCCATAGCAGACTACGGCACGGTTGTGGGAGGCGGTGAACACGTCGATGGTGTTGAGGAAATAGAACCAGTTGGTGTTGCGGCTCAGGTTGAGGGGCATCTCGTCGGCATCGGCATAGTCGCCATAGGCATAGGTGCCTTTGGAGAGTGGACCGGTGATGAGGGTGCCGCTGTTCATCTGGGTATAGCCAGCCATATAGAAGCTGACGTCGATGGTGTCGCCACGGTTGACTGGATAGCTGATGGCGTCGCTCTGGGTCTCCTTGCCGGGCAGGAGGCAAACGCTGCGGGCACCGTCGAAGGTGATGGGGGTATGCCCTACAAACACCTTGTCGAGGGTGACGGGTTCCGTGCCTGTGAGGTTGGAGAAACGGAAGCGCAGCTGGCTACCGCTGAACGGCATGCGGACGGGATAGCGCAGGGTGAGGTCCTTGGCATAGACGGCCTCGCGACGATTGGTAATGGAGGTGGCATTGCCCCAACAGGCCACCCATTTGCTGTTGTCTGTCATAGCGGTGTGGTGGGATATGTCCGTCGGGTTAGGTATAGAGGAAGCGCTTGATGCTGCGCTTTGGCGTCTTCTCGAACTCCTCGGTACGGATTTCTATCTCGGTTAGCTTTTCGTAGGCGGGCAACTGATCGTTGAGTTGCTGACGGTTCTGCTCCATGATGTTCTTGAGGTCATTGTCGTTGAAGCGCATGTTCTTGGCTTCGTCGTAGTCAGGATAGACCAGTCCGACGAGCTTGGTGTCGCGCTGAACGACCACACTCTCGACCACCATCGGCATGGAGTTGAGCTTGTCCTCGATTTCCTCAGGATAGATGTTCTGACCGCTGGGACCGAGGAGCATGTTCTTGGAACGACCATTGATAAAGACATTGCCGCCATAGTCCATAGTGCCCAGGTCGCCGGTATGATACCAGCCGTCCTCATCGAGGGTCTCGGCTGTGGCCTCGGGATTCTTGTAATAACCCAGCATGGTGTTCAGACCCTTGGCAAGAATCTCGCCGGGAATCTCGGCAGGATTGGTGGAGTTGACCTTCACCTGCATGTGGTAGGCGGCCTGTCCGCAGGAGCCCTGCACGAAGGTGTGCCAGTCGCGATAGCAGATGATAGGTGCGCATTCGGTGGCTCCGTAGCCTACGGTATAGGGGAACTCGATGCGCTTGAGGAAGGCCTCTACCTCCTGGTTGAAGGCGGCACCTCCGATGATGACTTCGTAGAGCTCGCCACCGAAGGCTTTGATAACCTCCTGACAAATCTTCTCGCGGACCTTCTTGGAAATGACGGGCATGGAGAGCAGGAGGCGCATGCGGTTGTTCTGAATCTTGGGGAACACCTTCTTGCGGATTATCTTCTCGATGACCAAAGGTACGGCGATGATGATCTTGGGCTTGATATCGGCAAAGGCCTGTGCGATGATGGCAGGCGAGGGGATGCGGTTGAGGTAATAGACATGGCAGCCATGCAGGAACTCGAAGACGAACTCGAAGGCCATGCCGTACATGTGGGCCATGGGGAGAATGGAGATGATGCGGTCGCCACGGTTGATGGTCTTGCCCAGTACGTGCTCGGCAAAGTCGTAGTTGGACCACAGGGCACGATAGGGTATCATGACACCCTTGGAGAAACCGGTGGTGCCGGAGGTGTAGTTGATCATCGCCATTTCCTCGCCATTCTCTTCCTCGTAATAGTGGACATGTTCCTGACGGAAATACTTGGGGAACTTCTTGCCGTACAGCTCGTTGAGGTGCTCACGGGCATAGGTGAGCTTATCGGTGCGCGACACCATGAGCGAATAGTCGGGGTTGTTGATGATACCCTCCAGATGAGGCATCTGCATGGGGTCTATCTGCGTGGCCACATGGTCGCCCACGAAGAGCAGCTTGGCATCGGAGTGATTGACGATGTTATGAATCTGCTCAGCCATGAACTCATGGAGAATGGGAACGGCAACGGCTCCGTAGGTGAGGGTAGCGAGAAAGGCTACGGCCCACTGGCTGCTGTTGCGGCCGCAGAGGGCTATCTTGTCGCCTTTCACCACACCGCTGTTCTCGAACAGGATATGTAGCTTCTCGATTTTTCGTGCCACATCATGATACTGAAGGGTTGCTCCCTTGTAGTCGGTCAGTGCATCAAGGTCCCAGTTGTTGATGATGCTCTGCTCTATAAGTTTGTTGAAACTGGGTACGTTTTCCATAATATATTCCTTATTTATATAAATATCGTTTGATGCTCTTCTTCGGGGTCTTCTGGAATTCTTCTTCCATCAGTTCGAAGGCTTGTAATTTGCTATAGACGGGCAACTGTTCGTTGAGTTGCTGACGGTTCTGCTCCATGATGTTCTCCAGGTCTTCCTGGGTGAATCCCATGCTCTTGACTTCGTCCATGTCGGGATGAACCAAGGCTACGAGCTTGTCGCCCCGTTGTACGATGAGGCTCTCGCTAATCATCGCCATAGAGTTGAGCTTGTCCTCGATTTCCTCGGGATAGACATTCTGGCCGTTGGCTCCCAGGAGCATGTTCTTCAGGCGTCCACGGATGAAGATATGACCACTGGCAGACATGGTGGCAAGGTCGCCGGTATGATACCAGCCCTCGCGGTCGATGGCCTTCTGAGTGGCTTCCGGGTTCTTGTAGTAGCCCAACATGACGTTGGTACCACGTGCGATGATCTCACCCTCGATGTTCTGTGGGTCGGAGGATGCAATACGGACTTCCATATTGGGCAAAGGCTGTCCGCAGGAGCCTGGCTGGAAGACGTGGTAGTCGCTATAAGAGATGAGCGGTGCACACTCTGTGGTACCATAGCCCACCGTGAAGGGGAAGTCAATGCTCTTCAGGAAGGACTCTATTTCCTGGTTGAGAGGTGCACCACCAATGATGATCTCGTATGCCCGTCCGCCAAAGGCGTTATAGACCTCCTGGCAGATGCGTGCCTTGACTTTCTTGGAGACGACAGGCATCTGCAGCATAATCTTGATGGCGTTAGACTGAATCTTGGGGAATACGCGCTTGCGGATAATCTTCTCGATAATGAGGGGTACGGCAATGATGACGTCAGGTTTTACCTCTTGGTAGGCCTCGGCAATGACAGCAGGCGAGGGCAGACGAGTGAGGAAATGCAGATGGTAGCCTGAGCAGAAGGGGAAGAGGAACTCGATGGCCAAACCGTACATGTGGGCCATGGGCAGGATGTTCAGCATGTTGCTGTACTTTGGCATGCGGTTGGCGAGGTTCTTGATACAGAAATCCACGTTACCCCAGATGGCACGGTAGGGGAGCATGACGCCTTTGGAAAATCCCGTAGTGCCACTGGTGTAGTTGATCATGCATAATTCCTCAGGAGAGTCCTGATACCAATGGATATCTTCTTTGCGGAAAGCGTTGGGATATTTATGACCGAACATCTCGTTCAGGTGTTCGCGCGCATACATTAGTTTATCTGTGCGACAAGTGTGGAGCGAAAAGTCGGGCAAGTTGAAAATGCCTTCCAAATGGGGCATCGCGTCGGGATTGATGATGTTGACAATATAGTCGCCGACAAAGAGCAAGCGGGATTCGGAGTGATTGACGATGTTGTGAATCTGCTCGTCGTTAAACTCGTGGAGAATGGGTACGACAACGGCTCCGTAGGTGATGGTTGCCAGAAAGGCTACGGCCCAATGTGCAGAGTTTCGTCCGCACACGGCTATCCTGTCTCCTTTCTGTATGCCTGCTGCCTCCATCATGATGTGCAGCTTCTCAATCTTTCTGGCTACGTCATGATACTGAAGGGTAGAGCCCTTGTAGTCGGTCAGCGCGTCAAGTAACCAGTTGTCAGTAATCGTTTTTTCAATATAAGAATTGAAACTGGGTATGTTGTTCATTGCACAATTTTCAAAATTTTGTGCAAAGGTAATTCATTTTCTGCACATTTGCAAAATTTATGTGCAATTTTTTGTCCGTAACGTAAAAAAAAACACCTTCAAAGAAAAATGAACCAATAGTAGCGAAAATAATTCAATTTTTATTTTGTTATTTGCCTGAATGTTAGTAACTTTGCAGCCGATTTCGAAAAAACAGTTGATGAAGAACGACAAAATGAAGAATCAGTACCGCATTAACGAGCAGATTCGTGTTCGTGAGGTACGTATTGTAGGTGAGGACGGCTCAACGGTTGTTCCCACACGTCAGGCTCTTGAAATGGCGCGCGATGAAGGCGTTGACCTGGTAGAGATATCGCCCAATGCCAATCCGCCTGTATGCCGACTCATCGACTATTCGAAATTCCTCTATCAGCAGAAGAAGCGCCAGAAGGAAATGAAGGCCAAGCAAGTGAAGGTTGAGGTTAAGGAGATTCGCTTCGGGCCTCAGACCGACGAGCACGACTATCAGTTCAAGCTGAAGCATGCCAAGGAATTCCTGGAGGAGGGCAACAAGGTTCGTGCCTATGTGTTCTTCCGTGGACGTTCCATCCTGTTCAAGGAGCAAGGCGAGGTGCTCTTGCTGCGTTTTGCCAACGACTTGGAGGAATGCGGAAAGGTAGAGGGAATGCCCTCGCTGGAAGGAAAGAAGATGTTTCTCTATCTCGCTCCTAAGAAGGCCGGTGTGGCAAAGAAGAGTCAGCAGGCTCGTGACCGCGAGGCTTCTGAGGTAGAAGCAAAGGAAGCTGCCCGTCAGCAAAAAGTCGATGTAGATGTTGATACCCCTGCCAACGGAGGAATGCTGGCCAACGCTAAGATTAGTGCTGATGCGCTGAAGAAGTTGACTGAGACAGAAGACGAATAAGGAAAGAAATGGTGGCGCGCCCGGTATATGCCAAAAGTAAAGACAAATTCCGGTGCCAAGAAGAGATTCTCATTCACCGGTACAGGTAAGGTTAAGAGACACCACGCTTACCACAGTCACATTCTGACAAAGAAAACAAAGAAACAGAAGCGTAACCTTTGCGGTTCTACGCTCGTTGACAACTCAAATCTGAAGCAGGTTCGTGACCTGTTGTGTCTCCGTTAATTCACCTATTGTCAAACATTTAAAGTATTAGAAAACTATGCCAAGATCAGTAAATCACGTTGCATCACGTGCAAAACGTAAAAGAATTCTGAAACTCACTCGCGGTTACTTAGGTGCCCGCAAGAATGTTTGGACAGTAGCCAAGAACACTTGGGAGAAGGGTCTTACCTATGCTTATCGCGATCGTAAGAACAAGAAGCGCACTTTCCGTGCTCTGTGGATTCAGCGTATCAACGCTGCCGCTCGTCAGGAAGGTATGAGCTATTCAGCCCTTATGGGAGCTCTCTCAAAGGCTGGTATTGAGATTAACCGCAAGGTTCTTGCTGACCTCGCACTCAACAACCCCGAGGCTTTCAAGGCTATCGTTGCAAAGGTTAAGTAAGAATAGCATCGAATAAGCAAACTGAATAAAAAAGAGCTGCATCTTAAGGATTGCGGCTCTTTTTTTTGTTGTTTTGAAAAATAAATTGTAACTTTGCACGACTAATAAGTTACTAATTATCACAAAAATCAAGAATATATGAAAAAATTGTTATTGGGAGACGAGGCTATTGCTCAAGGTGCGCTAGATGCAGGCTTGAGTGGTGTCTATGCCTATCCGGGTACTCCCTCTACGGAAATTACCGAGTACATCCAGATGTCACCGTTGGCGAAGGAACGTGGCGTGCATAGCCGCTGGTCAACCAATGAGAAGACGGCTATGGAGGCTGCGTTAGGTATGTCCTATATGGGCAAGCGCGCTTTGGTGTGCATGAAGCATGTCGGATTGAATGTCTGTGCAGACCCCTTTGTCAACTCGGCAATGACGGGAACCAATGGTGGCGTAGTTGTTTTGGTGGCTGACGATCCTTCGATGCACTCTTCTCAAGATGAGCAGGACTCTCGTTTCTATGGTAAGTTTGCCATGATTCCGACGTTGGAACCTAGCAGTCAGCAGGAGGCATACGACATGATGGCTCAGGCCTACGAGATGTCGGAGCAGTTGCAATTACCTGTGCTGATGCGTGTTACCACCCGTATGGCTCATAGCCGTGCCGTCGTTGAGTGTGCTGATACTTCGCGTGCACAGAACGCCCTTAACTATAATGCCAAAGCCAGCAACTGGGTGCTGCTGCCCGCCTTTGCCCGTAAGCGCAACGATATCGTGACCGGACAGCAGCCTTTGTTGGAACAGATGGCCGTTGACAGTCCTTATAATAAATATGTTGATGGAAAGGAACAGCAGCTGGGTATTATTGCCAGCGGTATTGCCTATAACTATCTGATGGAATGCTTCCCCAACGGTTGTCCTTATCCTGTGCTGAAAATCTCGCAATATCCTATCCCCAAAAAGCTGATTCGCCGCATGACAGACGATTGCGAATATGTGCTGATTGCTGAGGAAGGTCAGCCGTTTATCGAGGATCAGGTGCGTGGCGTCATGCCAGGCAATGCTGTTATCAAAGGACGTCTGACGGGAGAATTACCTCGTACCGGTGAACTGAATCCAGACCTTATCAAGAAAGCCCTGGGCATGGAGATAGGCGAGAACTATGCTCCTTGCGAGGATGTAGCCCCACGTCCGCCTGCACTTTGTCAGGGATGTGGGCATCGTGACGTATATGCTGCCCTGAACGAGGTGTTGCTCAACTATCCCAATGCCCGCGTGTTTGGTGATATCGGTTGTTATACGCTGGGTTTTCTGCCTCCCTATAAGGCTATTCACTCGTGTGTAGATATGGGTGCTTCCATTACGATGGCTAAAGGTGCCTCGGACGCTGGTCAATGGCCTGCTATTGCCATCATTGGTGATTCTACGTTCACCCATTCTGGTATGACGGGACTGCTGGATGCTGTCAACGAGAATGCTGACATCACCGTGATTATCTCAGACAACCTGACAACAGCTATGACGGGAGGGCAGGATTCGGCTGGTACTAATAAGTTCGAGGCAATCTGTCGTGGACTGGGCGTCAGCGAGGATCATTTGAAGGTGGTTGTTCCCCTGCCAAAGAATATGGCAGAAATCAAGAAAACCATCGAGGACGAGATAAACTATCATGGTGTTAGTGTCATCATTCCCCGTCGTGAGTGTATGCAAACTTTGCAGCGTCACCTGAAACAGAAAAAGGCTGCTGAGAAGAGTGAAAAGTGAAAAATAAAAGAGTAAAAAATGAAGACAGATATTATATTATGCGGTGTCGGTGGTCAGGGCATCCTGTCCATTGCAACCATCATTGGCGAAGCTGCCATGAAGGAGAACTTGTATATCAAGCAGGCTGAGGTACACGGCATGTCTCAGCGTGGTGGTGATGTGCAGTCGAACCTGCGCATCTCAAGTAATCCCATTCAGAGCGACTTGATACCTAAAGGTGGCGCGGATGTTATTATCTCAATGGAGCCTATGGAAGCGCTGAGATACCTCCCATTCCTCTCAAAGGATGGTTGGATTATTACTTCGAGCGCACCTTTTGTGAATATTCCAAACTATCCTGAGTTTGAGAAGATTAAAGGCGATTTAGATAAGCTTCCGAATGTCATTATGATTGATATTGAACAGAAGGCAAAGGATGCTGGTGTGCCACGCTCGGCTAATGTCATTCTGTTGGGTGCAGCCCAGAAGGCATTGGGTATTGAGTATGAGAAATTAGAGGATGCCATCCGTCGTGTTTTCGGACGCAAGGGTGATGCTATTGTCGAAGCTAACATCAAGGCATTAGGAATAGGGGCTGCTTATTCTAAGTGAAAAGTGAAGAGTGAAAAGTGAACAATTTTCTACCGCAGAAATGGAGACACCTATTAAGAAAGAAATAATTGACAAATTGATAGCCGACCTAGGCATCAATGATTTTGCAAAAGCTACCATTCGCGAAGTTAAGCAAGTGGCAGCAAAAGCCGAGAAAGAGAGTGGGGTGGAGTTCATCAAGATGGAGATGGGCATACCGGGATTGCCTGCCGCCCAGGTTGGTGTTGATGCTCAAGTGAAAGCCCTGCAAGGGGGTATTGCCCATAGTTATCCAGATATCCAAGGTTATCCTGAATTGAAGAAAGAAGCTTCCCGTTTTGTGAAAGCGTTCATCGGTTTGGATGTTGCTCCTGAGGGATGTGTTCCTGTTACAGGTTCCATGCAGGGTACTTTCGCTTCGTTCCTCACCTGTTCGCAGGCTCAGAAATCGAAGGACACAGTGTTGTTTATTGACCCGGGATTTCCTGTTCAGAAGATGCAGTTGCAGGTAATGGGTGTGAAGTATGAAACTTTTGATGTATATGATTTCCGCGGTGAGAAACTAGGTCCTAAGGTGGAGAGTTATCTGGAGAAAGGTAATATTTGCGCCATCGTCTATTCTAATCCAAACAATCCTGCTTGGATATGTCTGAATGAGGATGAGTTGAAGACTATCGGTTCGCTGGCAACAAAGTACGACACGATAGTGATGGAGGATTTGGCTTATTTCGCTATGGATTTCCGTCAGGACCTCAGCGTTCCCTTCCAGCCTCCTTATCAGCCTTCGGTAGGTCGCTATACGGATAATTACATGTTGTTGATTTCAGGCTCCAAAGCATTCAGCTATGCAGGAGAGCGTATTGGTGTGACCTGTATTTCAGATAAGCTGTTCCATCGTCACTTCAAGGATTTGGCAGAGCGTTATGAGGGCTTGCCCTTTGGTCTGGTATTCTCTACTCGTATGCTTTATGCGTTATCGTCGGGTACCAGTCATTCTGCCCAATATGCTATGGCTGCTATGTTGAAAGCGGCTACGGAAGGTGAATATGATTTCCGCAAGGAAGTGAGTGTTTACGGAGAACGTGCGCATAAGCTGAAGGAGATTTTCTGTCGTCACGGATTCCATATTGTCTATGACAAGGATTTGGACGTGCCTGTTGCTGATGGATTCTATTTCACCATCGGATATCAGGGAATGACGAGTGGAGAGTTGGCCAAGGAACTGATGTATTATGGCGTTTCTGCCATCTGTCTGATTACTACAGGTTCGCATCAGGAAGGGTTGCGCGTGTGCACCTCGTTTATTGAGGATCATCAGTATGCTCAATTGGAGGAGCGCATGACGATATTCCAGAAGAATAATCCCCGATAAACAGGTCTCGTAACATTGCCAATAAGAAAAGGCTGGCTCCCTCGTTGGAACCAGCCTTTTTTTTCGTATCTGTTCTTTTTCCTTTTTTTAGAAGCTAAAGGCTATCACGTAGCGCATACCCCATTTAGGACTAGTAGGCAGGTCGTTATAGCTCAATCTTCTAACATATTCCACATGGAAGAACTTAAAGATATTATGGATACCAATCACCAGTTCGGCATAAGGACGGTTTGAATCCATGATATGCACGCCGTCAGGGAAATACATCAGTCGGCTATTTCCTGCGTTTTCTGCGAGATAAGGATTATTCTTATCGCTCAGAGCACCCCAGAGCATGCGCACACCAATAATTTCTCTCCAATGGAGCTTCTTCACCAGCGGGATGCGGTTCAGCAGCTTACCATTCAAATCCCATGTTGTCATTAAAGAGAAGAAACGGTCGTTCAGGAACTCCATCGTGTTGATGAGGCTGAACGTCTCAGGAATGATGATGTACGACTGGTTGGCAGCAGGATGAATCAGCAAGGGGTAGGGTACTTGGCTCCACTGGATACCTCCCTTCAGGTAAAAGTCCAGCTTACCCCAGCTGTTACCCATCCAGAAACGCTTGTGCAGTCCGACCTCGGTGTAGCTGTAGTTATATTCTCCACCCAGTATGCCGTCAAAGCCCATTGTGTGAGAAATGCTGAACACAGGAGCATCCAGATTGATGACACGACGACGCAACTTGTTGTTGATGTATGTTTCACCAGGAGCGTAGCGCAGTTTGGCTGTCACCTCCGTAGTGCGCATGTGGTCTCCATTGCCGTGCTTGTTGAATTCCGTAGGAATTGGCTTGTCAAGTGTTTGGAATGTCATGTGTCCACAGCTCTCGTTTTCTTCCAGTTTACCAATCACGTTAGCTCTCAATCCCCAGTCGGTCTCATACTCGAAATTAATCTGCTGGCGGTTGTAAAGCATCATCTTGTTGGTTTCTGCCCACTTCAATGCAACCATGAAGTTATCCTTATCAGTATCCATGAAGCGATCGCCTGGAGAGCAGACGTCTCTTGTTGATTGAATGGTTACGGTACGACGCGGGAACTCATGAGGCAGATATTTCTTTGGATTTATCGAATAGGTGAACTCAGCACTATAATAGTTGTTCTTGCTGCCCCATCCGTGACCATAGTATCCTGACAAGAAAAAATGCTTACTCAGGTTGGCCGTTGTCTTTGCCGAAAACCTTGAACGCCATCCGTCCACATAGTTCTTCGTCAGAAAGGTGTTCACAGGACAGATGTCGATATAGTTCGGCGTGCTGGTCTCTATAGAGTTCTCAAAGAGGGCCTTCATGCCGAAGATGACATACTTGATGCCCTTCACATTCTCTATTCTATGAATGAACTTATCCATAGAGCCTTCGCTCTTTGTCAGTTCCACCTGTCGGTACTGTGCCCAGAAAGCATCATCACGCATCTCGGCATCGGCTTCCGTCACCTCCTTGGCCATTCCCTTGAAAAGCTTTTTTGGAATAGGGGTGAAAGCATAATCGTTCATGCGCGTGGTACGGGTGACGGTAAGACTACGCATAAAACTTAACAGTTCCAGGTCCGTTGTCATATCGTCTTGGGTCAGAACCCATTGTCCGTCGGGCAACTTGCTGAACTCCTGCATGATCTTAACGCCATTCACAAAGTTCACGTTGCTCTGCTTGGGAATAGTCATCTCACAGCGTCTGACGTGGAGCGTAGAATCCTTCAGGATATACAAGTCGCCTCTGAAACCCATATCGTTCTGGTTGTTAGGCAGGAAGTGCAGATGGAAACACGAGTCGCGCTCTATCTGAACCGTATCTTCTATATAGTAGCGATAGAAGCCGATGCCTTCGTTTGATATCGGAGAGACAAAGGGATACTGCAACAGTCGGATATGGTCTTGGTACAAGTCCACATCCGTAAACACGTCCTTCATCACGTTGTTGATGATATCGCCGGTCTGGAAGAAGTCGTTCACACCTTTTGAAGTCTGACCCGTTATGATGGTTTTCTCAGAACGCGGTTCCTTACGGTATATCTTCTGAGATACTGTCTCATCTACACTCACGGGAAGAATCATCTTTCCCGATACGGGGTTCACCTCCACCTGCTCAACCAGCCAGGGGTGTCGCTTAAAGGGACCCTGCTCCAACTGCTCTGGCTTCAGGTCGTTCAACGAGAGGGTTATCTTCTCGTACTTATTATACTGAAAATAGTCGTTCTGGCTTAAGTCCGTCTGCTTCTTAGCTGCTACTACGCGTTTCATCAGCTCTACGGCAGGATTGTTCTTCCTGCTGTATCGTCCACGCTTTGCCTTCACCGTCACCTCGGCGAGCATATGCTTGTCGGGTTTCAGCTTGATATTCAGTTTTCCTTTCGTCTTGTTGGTAATAGCAACGATGCGCGACTTATAGCCCACAGCGCTGAACGTGATGTTCCAGCCTTCGTGGCGGTCTATTTTGTATTGTCCGTTGATGTCCGAAATAACAGCAATGTTATGACCTTTGTACAATACGCTGGCAAAGGCAATGCTGTCACCCGTCTCATCGTCTGTGATGGTGCCATAAATTTGCTGGGCACTCACTGAGAGGCTAAATAGACAAAGAAGTCCTATAATATAATGTCGCAAAGAGCTCATTTATTTCCCTTGAAAAGTATATTCTGTGTAGTCTTCGCCTCTTCCGTTCATGCGGAGGGTGCGAAATGCCGATGTCTTGGCATCAATGGTTAATACGAAAGAGGAGAATAGTTGACGTTTCTTGCTGACAGGAGTGATGGTAATCACTTTTTGTCCACCTTTTGTAAGGATGGTCAGCTCTTCACTAGTAGGAATAGGTTGGTTGTTGATTACGGCAGTCAGTACCTGTTGGAAGGTTACGAATTGAGCATTCTTCTTACTGTCGGTCACATGCTTGCGCTTGCCCATTGTCATAGTAAACTGGGTACCGTCCATGATGAGCTGATCCTTGTTGTTGTCAACGGAAATGCAAATATAGTCGGGCTTGCGAATAGTCACAGTACCTGTTGTCACCGCATCGGTCTTAACAGCTTTTTTATGCGTTGTCTTGGTGACGGTTTGTGCCTGGGCAGTAAGTGCTAACAGACAACAAAATAATAAAACAATCTTTTTCATCTTAAATATACCTTTTCTTATTATATATACTATATACTGTATTATCTTATTATGTATAGAGACCTCCGTTGATGGAAATCACATTACCGGTGATATATCCTGCATCAGCAGATGCCAGGAAAGCCACAGCATGAGCAACCTCTTCGGGATTTCCGAAACGGTTGGCAGGAATCGTCTTCTTCAGGGTTGCCTCGTCCAGACCTTCCGTCATGTCGGTCTTGATAAAGCCGGGAGCGATGGCATTTACCGTGATGCCGCGACGTGCAACCTCCTGAGCCAGCGCTTTCGTGGCAGCAATGATGCCACCCTTTGCTGCCGAGTAGTTTGTCTGTCCGGGAAGACCTTTCAAACCACTTACACTCGCCATATTGATAATACGCCCAAACTTATGCAGCTGCATGGCGGGCAAAAGCGGTTGTGTCACATTGAAGAAGCCAGAGAGTGTGATGTCCAGCACTCTGTGCCAATCGTCCTCAGGCATCAGGGCCATGACGTTGTCGCGACGGATACCGGCGTTATTCACCACTACTTCTATGTATTCTCCATCGTGTTGCTGTTGCCATTGCTCCAGTGCCTGACGTGTCTGCTCACTGTTACTTACGTCGAAGCGCATCAATTCACCTTTTCCTCCAATCAGTTCCAGTGTCTTCTGTGCTTCAGCATCGTTGCTGGTGTAGTTGATGATGACCTGATAACCTTCTTGAGCCATTCTCTGGCAGATGGCGCGACCAATGCCGCGGCTGCCTCCTGTTACCAATGCGTATTTCATAATTTCTAATTTGTTTCTTTATTTTAATATTAATCTTGTCGTATTCATTGCGGTCATTGCCACGCCTTCCAATCCGTGCAGCATCATGTTTTGACCTGTGAACAGCAGGTTGGGGATGGGCGATTGTGGCGACAGCATTGTTAGCATCACACTCCTGCAGTCCTTTCTTACTCCGTAAGCAGACCCTTCGGGTGTCAGCGTATAGTCGCGATAGGTCAGGGGAGTGCTTGTGTATTGTCTTGTGATCATCTCGCTGAGTCCTGGAATCATGGTTTCTGCCAACTGGATGCACTCTTGGGCCATACGTTGTTTCATGTTCACATACTCATCGCCCCGATGACCTATCGTGGTGTCCTTCCAAGCTTTACACATTCTCCAAGGCATAGGCGTCAGGAGATCCACCTGTTGAGTGTATGTCTGCTTGTCCTCTGGAACTCTGCAGCTTATCATGACGCCACCTATCCCACCGACATCTTCGTAGAATGTCCACACGTTAGGTTTCTTGTAAACATATTTGTTGTGGTTGAAGTAGGGCAGCACATCGGGTTTCAGTTCCAACGATACGGTAAAGATGCCGAATGTGTTCTCCAAAGACTTCATTCGTCTGCGATACATGCCCTTGAGCAAGTGCGACTCCTTGATCCAGTCAACAGTCACAGCAGGGTGAGCGTCGCTGATAAAAGTGCTGGCCTCATATTGTTCACCGTCCTGACAGCGTACCGCAGCAATCTTTCCATCATGCTCTATGAGTTCCACGACTTCATGACTGCAAAGGATGGTACCTCCCATTGCTTTAATGTCGTCTGCCAACTTGTTCACGATGAGGTTTCCGTCACCTTTCAGTCGCCAGCTGCTTTGTATGTAACTGCCTGTTGTGTGGGCAAAGCTGTATAGTGGCAGGGAATCTGTTCGCAATTCTGTCTTCAAGGCCGTTCCAGACAATACATTCACCAGCAAAGGGTCTTTGAAGAGGGTGGAGAGATACCTATAGGCACTTATCTCCATCATCTTCAGAGCCTCTTCCTGGTTAAAGGTGGCCTGCTCTGCTTCTTGCAGCATTTCTACATATCGTTGCAGCGCGTTCTTCTCATGAGGGAAGTATTCGCTCATTCCTTCCACAAATTGCTGATAGCCTTCGCGGTATTGGTAAGTACGACTGCCTATCGTTACAAGGTCAAATCCCTCAGCATCCAGTTTGTGCCAAGGCAAGTCCATCAGTCCGAGTTCGGTGAACAACTGGTTCAGTGGTTGTCCTTCAGCCAATCCGCCAACATAGTGAAATCCTGTGTCGTACTGTTTTCCGTGACGCTGATAACTCTGTATGCAACCTCCCAGTTGCTGTTGTCTTTCCAACAGCAGTACGCTTTTCCCAGCCTTTGCCAGTTGGCGTGCACAGAGCAAGCCTCCGAATCCTCCTCCTATGATACAGACGTCGTACCTCATGATTTCTTCCTGTTAATCCATCTATAGACGGCTGGTTGTAATACGTATGACAGAATGACTGCAGACAGCAGTCCTACTAGTGTTGAGAATCCTACCGACTTGATTGCCGGATGCTGAGCTATGAGCATGCTGCTCACGGTGACAATCAGCGTGATTGCCGAGAGTAGGATGGCTGTCTTGTGAAAGGCCAGTTTTTTCTGGTCTCCATTCGTCAGGCCGTCCATTACGAATATGCTATAATCGACACCAATACCGAAGATAAATGTCGATATGATGATGCTTATCAAGTTGAAACGAACGTCGGCTATTACCATTGCACCTAATACGATAAGCCAGCTCAGCAGGATGGGCATGAATCCCAACAGGGTATGCTTCACGTTGAAATGGAACGAGAAGAGCAATACCATGAATACAAACAACATAGAGAGCCATTGCAGCACGTCGAAGTCGCTGCTCATTTGCAACAAGGTGTCTGTAGTATAATAATAGGTGTCAAGTACCAGGAGGTTGGGATTGCTCGCTATGGCATCACAGATGCGGATGTAGTCGCTCTCAGCACTTCGTACCGAGTCGTTCAGACAACGGACACTGGTAAAGCACAAGTAGTTACCGTCGTACGACTGCTCCATCAATGTTGACTGGTATCCGGAAGGAATCAGTCCTCCTTCGTATAGCTTGTCCGTTTCGTAGTTTCTCGTAGCTGCTTCAAAGAAGGTGCTGAAAGCTTCTGCATTCAGTCCTGCCTTGGAGGCTGTGGTGTTTATCAGTTGGCGTACCTTGCCTAACCTTTCCTCATTCCAGTAGTTATGCCAGGCATCGATACGTCTTTGCTGTTCTTTCAGGGGAACGAATATCTGGTTGGTGTGCGTATAGCTCTTTACCAGCCCCAGTTTTGCCAACGAGTCCAGTTTCTTGTCCAGAATGGCAAAATGCTCAATGGCTTCCTCCATTGTTTTTCCTTTCGAGGCGAAATATTTCTGCTTGTCGCCCGTATATGTCTTTTCGCGAAGCAGCTGTTCCGAGTGCTCCGTCATGTCTTCCAGGTATCCTAGGTTATGCATGTCTGCATCAAACCTGGTGCCTTCCTTCAGGTAAGCTCCGATGCATACGACCGTGATGATGCCGATGACAATCAGCAATGCTTTCTTCCGGTCTAAGGGGTAGTTGTTAATCTTCTCAACAAAAGTAGGGAACCCGTTTCCTCCTTTTCTTAATAATGGTGGAAGGAAAGCCAGCGAGAAGAGGGTGGTTCCCATGATGGCAAAGGCAGCAAACAGTCCGAAGTCCTGTAGCAATGCCGTGTTGATGAATATCAGTCCTGCAAACGAACCGATGGTTGTCAGACACCCCAGGAATACCGGCTTCACCTGGTCCTTCAGCAGTTGTGTGCCGTCGCTCACATACTGATGGTGTGTCAGGATGTGGAGCACATAGCTGAGTGCTACTCCTAACACCACACCACCAATGCCCAGTGCCAACAGCGAGAATTCTCCCTTCAGCCAGTACATCATGCTCAGTCCGAATAACGTGCCGAAGACGACGGGAAGTAGGAGTAGGGGGATGGTGTCAATTTTCCGGAAACAGATTAACAGGAATACCAGCACCAGCACCAATGCTCCTGCAATGGTTGTCGTCAGGTCGTGCTTAATCTGTGAGGAGTTGTAATAGCCACTGGCTGGTGTGCCATGGTAGCTGATGTCAATGTTCGGATGACTCTTGGCAAATGCTGTCCTTAGTGCGTTCAGCCTTTCAAACAGTGCCGAGCCCTGTCCGGTGTTTGTCGATGAGAATCGGGGTGTCAGGAAGGCGATGCATACCGTAGAGTCCGGCACAAAGAAGTGGTTGTCTATTGTTTGATAGTTGCCGGCACTCAACAGGGGCTTCATTTGTTCTGCCAATACGTTGCGCATGCCTATTGGATCGACCTGTATCACCTCTGGGAACATTTCGCCTATCTCGCCTGTCAGGTCGTCGCGGTTCTGCTCCATCTGCTGTGCCATGTGTTCTGTGGTAAGCAGCGTGTCGAACCCCTCGTATGCCTTCGTGTCAATATACGCAGGCAGATGTTCCATCATATAGTCTATTCCATCCGGCATGAGGTCTTCGCTCAGCTGGTAGAACACGTCTTCTATGAGTGTTGAGCCCTGTTGTAGCGAGTCAACGAAGGCATCACAGGCTGTTGCCAAATCCTCGTAGTCCACGTCCTTCGTCTCTTTGGCGAAAAGAAGGAATACTTTGTCCTTGATTTTCAAATCGGCAAAGGCCAGTTTGGTTGTTCCGTCCTCGTTTTTCGACGAAGGCATCAGCTTGTCAATATCCTCCTCCAGATGTATCTGCATGGCAAAATAGCCGAAGAACACGAAGAGGGCAGCCATAGACCCCCAGTAGGCCAGCCTATGGGTTTGGAAATAATCGAACAACCTGATGAACATTTTAGTCATTACGCTACGTAGATTTTTAAGTCAACCTCAGCAATCTTTTCATCGCCTACATGGCAGTCGCAGTGGGCCAACGTCATATTGCCAAACGAGAAATTAAAGTTAATGTTTGTCTCCAATGTCTCTTCGGCATTGGGACGACGACTGCAGTTGAAGTTCTTGACTTCCACTATCATTCCGATGGGTGCTTTCTCACCGTTAGCCAGGCTGCCGGCCAGTGCCGAGCACGACTGTGCCATGTGCTCTATGAGTCCAGTGGTTGCCATTGCTCCGTCGGGCAACAGGAAGTAGTTGTCCTTTAGGATAGTGAGTCTGGAAACGGCATGTGTGTCGTCGCCAGACTCAAACTCATCAACCATCATGAACGGATGGCGTTGCGGAATGAGTTTCTTTAAGTCTTCTCCCTGATAAAGCATTATGCCTGATGACTCTCAATGTAATCGTACAGGTCGCTGAAGGTCTGAATCTGCTTCAGGTCGCCTACGGGGATGGTAATTTTATAGGTCATCTGCACCAGGGCGATGAGGTCAACCAGATTGATGCTGTCCAGTTGGAGGGTGTCCTTCAGGTTTGCATCTGGGGTGAATTCACTCTGTTCTACTTCAAACTCTTCTGCGAGCATGCTATTTACCTGCTCAATAATTTCTTCTCTTGTCATAATTCTTAATTCTCAATTTTTATTTTTTGTTTTTTATTTAAAATATGTATAATTATAAATTCTTCACGATGAGCGTCGAGTTGGTACCACCGAATCCGAACGAGTTGCTCAGGAATGTGTCGAAGTGAGCCTCGATGGTTTCGGGAATCACGTTAACGCATGCTGTTTCCTCATCAGGATTCTCGAAGTTTACGTTACCGGCAATGAAGTCATTCTTCATCATCAACATGGTGTAGATAATCTCTGAGGCACCAGCCATCCACATCTCATGTCCTGTCTGGCTCTTGGTAGAAGTTACGGGAACACGGTAGTCGCCAAAGATGCGAGCAATAGCCTGTGCTTCGCGGCTGTCACCAATCTTTGTAGAGGTAGCGTGAGCATTGACATAGCCGATTTCCTTCACGTTCATACCGCTCTTCTCCAGACAGAGCTCCAGAGAACGGGCAGGACCTTCCACGTTAGGCGTGGAGATGTGGTCGCCATTTCCTGAGAATCCCCAGCTCACGATTTCTGCCAAGATGGGAGCACCGCGCTTCACAGCACTCTCGTAGCTTTCCAGTATCAGGGTAGCAGCACCACCACCGGGAACCAGTCCGTTTCTGTCTTTGTCGAAAGGACGGCTGGCCTTTAAGGGGTCGTTGTCATCACGCAGGGCAAACGACTGGATGCCGTCGAACGATGCAACGCCGTACATGTTGGCTTCCTGTGCACCGCCGCATACCACGCAGTCCTGCAGACCATTCTTGATCAGCAGCCACGCCAGACCGATAGACTGTGAACCGGAGGCACATGCTGCTGAGGCTGTCAGGTTGATACCCTTCAGATGGAACAGACATGCAAGGTTCATAGTCACCGTTGAGTTCATCGACTGGAAGATGGCACCGCTACCGCAGGCAGCAGTAGCACCAAACTGACGGAACTTGTCAAGAGCCACCATAGTGGCTTCGGCTACGGAGTCATTACCGAAGATGATGCCAACTTCATGGCTGTCAATATAGTCCTGATCCAGACGGGCAGCAGCCAGCGCGTCCTTAGTGGACATATACGCATACTGTGCTTCTTCTGGCATGAACTGACGGAAGTTACGGTTTACAAATGGTTTCAAATCGGCTTTGGGCACATTGGCACAGAACGGCGAACGGAAACCAGCATCCATGCGCTCCTGACTGTAAATGATACCACTCTTGCCTTCGTACAGCGACTGGCGCACCTCATCAAGCGTCGTGCCAAGACACGACCAGATGCCCATTCCTGTTATAACTACTCTTTTTTCCATGATTTTATGATATTTTGATTTTCTTCGTGTAACATCTTCTGCGTTTAACAAAATCAGGCTTCAGGGGCTTCCACTGAGTGAGCTCCTTCAGGTTGTTTTCCAGCTGTGGACCCGTCTCAGCCCATGTATATCCATATTGGTTGTAGATGGGAATCAGATCGTCAAAGAACAGGGCATTAACGCCCAGTCCCTGATAGTCGGGACGAACGGCAATCAGCAACATCTCGGCATGATCCTCCTTCTGCCATTTCAGCGATTTCAACATGTGCCACCATCCGAAGGGCCATAGCTTGCCTTTCGACTTCTGGAGAGCATTTGTCAGACTGCCCATAGTCACCGCCACGCCTACCATCTCGTCTTTGTCGTTCAGCACGATAGGTATCATTTGCGGGTCAATCAGCTTGATATATTTGTTCACGAACTCGTCAACCTGTTTTCCTGACAGCTTCGAGTATCCGAATATCGGCTTGTATGCCTCGTTCAGCAAGCGGAACACTTCTCTTCCGTATCCGCCTTTTATCAGGTCGTTAGGGCTCTTCTTTACAACTTTCAGCCCTATTTGTTCCTTCACGTATTGTGACACTCGGGCATACTTGGCAGGCACCTCCTTGGGGATGTCTATGCGTATTTGCAGCCAGTCGGTTTCTTTTTCAAAGCCTAACTGTTCCAGGTATTGAGGATAATAGGGTGGGTTGTAGTAGGTGTTCATGGAACCAGTCATATCAAAGTCCTCCACCAGCATACCCTCCTTGTCGAAATCGGATATGCCCATCGGGCCCTGTATAGTATCCATGCCCTTTTCCATCCCCCATTCCTCTACGGCCTTTATCAAAGCCTCCGCGACAATTGGGTCGTCAATGAACTCAATCATCGAAAATCTCACGTTCTTCGATTCCCATCGTTCATTGGCTCTGTGGTTTACGATACCTGCAATGCGACCTACGGGCACTTCATCACGATAGGCCACGAAAGCTTGTACTTCGGAAAAATCAAGTCCTGGGTTCTTTGCTGGATTGAAGAAGTCAACAATGTCTTGCTTCCAATCAGGTACATACTGCGGACAATTGTTGTAAATGTCTTCAGCTACCTGGATAAAATCCTTCATTTCCTGCTTGGTCTTGACGTGAACTATGTTAACCTCGTTTCTCAATAAATCCATCCTGATTTCTAATTTTCAGACTCTTGCGATAACTCTTTTTTTAATGCTTTTTTATTAATCGGCTGCAAAGTTAAGCATTTTTTTGCAGAAACCCAAGCCCTTTTTTAGGTTTTTTTTCTTTTTACTCCTTTTCTTGTTAATATGATAGTGCGGGTGTTCTCCGGCACGTTCGCGCTTCAGTTGTGCGATAAGTCAAAATGTTTCATGACTCTTCCCCGTGACAAATTGTCGTACTCGCTGAACATATTCCTTTTTGTGTTTCCCATACGACTCCGCATGCCCTGCTCCTTCTGTCGTCCACAGCGACTTTTTGGACGGTTTCGCTTTAAAAAGGCGATAAACCATCCCAGTCGGTACGAAGGTGTCGCTGTTGCCATGTATGAACAGCATCGGTTGTCTGCAACGCTTCACCTGCTCTATAGCCGATGCTTCTCCAAAGCTCCATCCGTATTGTAACTTACACAACATGCTGCTGGCGTGCAGGATGGGGAATGGCGGCAATCCGAACTGATTGCTCAGCTCACCCTCGAACTCATCCCACGCACTCGTATAGCCGCAGTCGGCAACAAAACGGATATCCTTTATCCTCTTTGGCAGAGGTTCTGCAGACATCATCATCGTCGTGGCTGCACCCATTGACACCCCGTGAACCACCATCGTGTCTGTCAGGAAAATTGATAGCCAATGCAGCACATCTTTCCTGTCGCGCCATCCCATCTGAATCATATCGCCTTCACTCAGTCCGTGAGCGTGAAGATCAGGCATCACCACGTTGTATCCCATCAGTTCATAGATGCGAGCCAGAAACAGGAAGTCTATCGCACAGTCGCGCCACCCGTGCACTATCAGTGCCGTCTTGCTGCTGCCCTTATCTACATACAGCGCATGATGCCGCTCACCAGTAGGCATCGTCACGAAGGTATCCCTTAGTGCCTCCTTTTCCCTCAGGCTATCTACCCATTGCCGCGTTTCAGGATACGTGTCAAACAGCCTCTTATAGCATGCTGCCGTATCACTTCGGTTCACCTCTGGTGCAAGTGCAAAGTCAAGCATATAGAAACTGCCACCGATAGTAGCCAACACAACTACTGCCAGTATGCCGATAATGCTATAGATGATGCCCTTCTTGATTCGTGTCATACCTATTCGTTTACTTCACCCTCCACACATTGAGCACGATGCCCTTAAAGTCCTGTCTGAACTCCGGAGAGCAGATGAACAGTGCGTTGTTCAGCCATCCGTATTTACTGTCAGCAGGAGCCTCAAACTGGGGTGCAGCCTTAAAATAGAAAGTCGGCTTCCCCTCCGCATCCTTCCCGTTGGCTATAATGCCGCGGTTCCTCACGTGGATATACACCCCGTCGTCCGTCTTGATGCAGTAAATCGCCTCCAGTTCCGTCCGTCCGTCAGGACTGTTCAGCTGGTAGTCAGCACCTCCGTTGATGATCGTACCCTTAATCTGTGGACCTTCAAACGTACCACCTGTTATCGGAATCACCGTACGCCGTCCATGTGGCGTGTTATCGATGCCAAACGCCTCGCCCAGCGTCACCTTTAGTTGCAGGGCAAACTCCAGTTCAGGTGTCACCTTCGGCATATCGCTCTGTGCCTTCATCCCCAGTGCCAACAGGGCGCACATCATTCCAAGCAATACTCTTTTTTTCATATTCCCGATGTTTTTTAATCATCTTTTGTTTGCGTGCAAAGATAGTGTAAGCAAAGTGAAAAACCAAAAAAACAACAACATTTTCTTTTATTTTCCCGATAAATGTACAAAAAGGGACAGCTCCTTTTGTGTATTGACGAGATTAAGTGCAACATCAGTCATCTGCTGGAAGACAGGGGGCTGACAAGGGAGTACAAGGAGCAGTCGGTGCGCCTGCTCCTGTACCACCTGTACGTCGCCATGGACATCTACCGCTACATGACGCTTTCGGAGAAGTCACAGGCTTCTTAAAAGAGCGAAAAAGAAAAAGAGACAAAGAAAAATCCCCCCTGCACCCCTCTTATAAAGAAAGAGAGACGGAGGTGAAAGAAAAAGACGAGAAACAAACAGAACAGAACACCGCCACAGGCGATGCAGTTCTTGAAGGTTTTCGGAAAGAGTGCCTGCGGCATGTGGGACAGTACGGTCAGGAGCTTGTAGAGGATTTCTACTATCATTGGAAGCAGGTGGACAAAAAGACCGGCAAGCGGCTTTTCGAAGGAAAGCGTTGCTTCGACATCTTCGACATCGACAGTCAACTGCGAGCATGGTCGAAAAGCGAATATACGTTATCCAAGGAGACCGCCGCCCTTCGTCTGGAGCGTGCGAAGGGAAAGGACAGCGGGAAGCAGCAGGCTGCAAGCACCGCTGACCAGCAGGCCATTGCCGCCAAGCGTGAAGCGGACAACGAAAAGTTGGAACGTGAGATTGCCGAGCGCAAACAGGGGGCCGTGTCGTACGAAGAATGGCTGAAGATGAAACGTTGATTTTTTAGGCACGGATGGACACGGAATACACGGACTGCGCGACCTTATTATTAGGCACGGATGGACACGGAAATAATTTTAAAGAACACGAATTGCACGAATTGCACGAATAAAAAAATCCGTGGCCATCCGTGGCCCGCTCGACCTCTGGTCGCTTTGACCTCGGTCAAAGATGCGTGCCAAAAAAAAGAAGAAGTATGAAAGCAATGCTGAAATCGGAACTGGCACGTGAGGCAGGAGTCAGCTTGAGGACATTCAACCGATGGTGCAGGCCCTACCACAAGGAGCTCGCCAAAATGGGTTGGACTCCCCGAATGAAGCTGCTGTCGCCCAAAATCGTCGCCTTTTTAACTGACAAATTCTGCATTTAATTGACAGAAACGGACAGAAATGGACAGAAACGGACAGCGCCATTGCGGCATGTTGTAATTTTGCAGTTGCATTGGAGGTGCAACAGCGAGAACAGGCTGCGGCTCAGCAAAGAGCAAGCTCTCTGCATTCGCCTTGCACTGTCCTTGCAAACGGAAAAATCGGTACTCCGAAAGAAATTCTAGATACTCCGAAAGAAAATCCGATTACTCCGAAAGTAACAACGGAAAAGTGAATTATGCATTCTTCGACCTAAAGGTACGAGGCGACCAAGGTCGAGTATGAATTATGAATTAGAAAGATGAAGAAGTATCGAATTTTTGAGGTAGTGGCGAAGATTATAGTAGCCTCACTCACAGCCTTTCTGACGGCACTGGGCACGACATCGTGCATGTAACAATGAAGAGTGGGACTATCTATGAAGGGTGGTCCTACTTTAGTTGTTGCCGCGTTTCCGGAATGCCATATAGGAAAAGTTAGGGTTTTTCTTGCATGTCTCATTTTTATTACGTAATTTTGCAGAAAATATTAGAACAACTAAAACTACAGAAAGAAAAATGAATAGCAACGAACATCTTATTCTGAATGCCAATCCGATTGTTGTGGCATTGCAAAAACCTGCGGCTGAGTTTACAAAGGCCGACATTATCAGCTATATTGTGAAGAATGACATCCACATGGTCAACTTCATGTATCCGGGAGGTGACGGGAAACTGAAGACGCTGAACTTTGTCATTAACGACCTGGCTTATCTGGACACTATCCTTACCTGTGGAGAACGTGTTGACGGCAGTAGCCTGTTCTCCTTCATTCAGGCTGGCTCGAGCGACCTTTACGTGCTGCCTCGTTTCCGCACTGCCTTTGTTGACCCCTTTGCCGAGATTCCTACAGTTGCCATGCTCTGCTCTTATTTCGACAAGGATGGTAACCCGCTGGAGTCGTCGCCTGAGCACACGCTCCATAAGGCAGCCAAGGCATTTACTGAGATAACGGGTTTTGAATTTCAGGCTATGGGTGAATTGGAGTATTATGTCATCAGTGACGACGAAGGAGTATTCCCGGCTCAGGACCAGCGTGGCTATCACGAATCGGCACCCTATGCGAAAGCTAACGAGTTCCGTACCCGTTGCATGCAGTATATTGCACAGACGGGTGGTCAGATTAAGTACGGACATTCAGAAGTGGGCAACTTCAGCCTTAACGGTAAGAACTACGAGCAGAACGAAATAGAGTTTCTGCCTGTACCCGTCGAACAGGCTGCCGACCAGCTGATGCTTGCCAAATGGATTATCCGTAACTTAGGCTACCAGCTGGGCTATGATGTCACCTTTGCTCCCAAGATTACCACGGGCAAGGCAGGCTCTGGTTTGCATATCCACATGCGCATCGTCAAGGATGGAAAGAACCAGATGCTGGCAAATGGTGTTCTCAGCGAGAGTGCGCGCAGGATGATTGCCGGCATGATGGACTTGGCTCCTTCTATCACCGCTTTTGGCAACAAGAACCCCACCAGCTACTTCCGTCTTGTGCCGCATCAGGAGGCACCTACGAATGTCTGTTGGGGTGATCGCAACCGTTCCGTATTGGTTCGTGTGCCCTTAGGTTGGGCTGCTGATGTGGATATGTGTCATGCTGCCAATCCGTTGGAAGCTGAAACCAACTACGATACCAGCATCAAGCAGACCGTGGAGATGCGTTCTCCCGATGGCAGTGCCGACCTCTATCAGTTGCTTGCCGGGCTTTGTGTTGCCTGTCGTCACGGCTTCGAGATGCCGGATGCTTTGGAGGTGGCAGAGCGTACCTATGTCAATGTCAACATCCATGCTGCCGAGCATGCCGATCGTCTTGCCACATTGGCACAATTACCCGATTCGTGTGTGGCTTCTGCCGACTGTCTTGACCGCCAGCGCAAGGTGTTCGAGGAGCATGGCGTGTTCTCGCCTGCCATGATTGACGGCATCATCGCCCAGCTGCGAGCCTTCGACGATGTGACTCTCCGCAAGAATATCTCTGGTTTCCCCGAGGAAATTCAGAAACTCGTAACTCTGTATTTCCATTGCGGATAGTTAAGGAAAAAATTGAAGTCGTGAATAAAGTTCACGACTTCAATAATATTATTGCTCTTCTCGCTCTACGGGTGAGAAACGGAACTCGGAGGGCAGGGGGGTGAGCTCCTTGTATTTCTTGCGGAGCTTGCGGATTTGCTTTTCCAGCTGCTTCTTCTTGGTGGCATAGAAGACAACGCAGACGCGGTCGGGTTCCAGATACTGTTCTGACATGTGCTCCTTCAGCTGATAGGAGTAGTGGTCACGATCCAGGAGGAATTTGGTCTTGGAATCAATCCATGCGCCTTGCACGTCCTGTATCTCGGTGACGTAAACCACAGAGTCCTTGAAGGAGGCTGTGAAGCCAAGCATATAGACGTGGGCGGGTTTTATGAACTTTGCCTGTGCTGACACGGCAAAGGCTGTGAGCAGCACGGCAAGGGTTAAAAGCTTGATAATCTTCATTGTCCTAAATATGATTTTAATAATTTATTCTTCGTATTGCTACGCAAGTGGCGTATGGCTTTTTCCTTGATCTGGCGTACGCGTTCGCGGGTGAGTCCGTATTTATTGCCTATCTCTTCGAGCGTCATCTCGGGTTGTCCGATGCCATAGAAGGCGCTGACGACGGATCGCTCGCGTTCGTTGAGCGACAGGAGGAAGACTGCTATTTCTTCACGGAGCGACTCCATAACCAACTGGCGGTCGGCCATAGGTGCATCGTCGTTGATGAGCACGTCGAGCAGGCTGTTGTCTTCGCCATCGACAAAGGGTGCATCTACAGAGACGTGGCGTGTATTGGCCATCATGGCTTCATCGACCTTGTCTTCAGGGAGGTCAATGCGCTCCGAAATCTCATCAGTTGACGGGCGTCGCTCATGCTCCTGTTCAAACTTACTGAGGAAGCGGTTTATCTTGCCGACGGAGCCGACCTGGTTCAGCGGTACGCGAACGATACGGCTTTGCTCGGCAATGGCCTGCAAGATGCTCTGACGAATCCACCAAACGGCATACGAGATGAACTTGAAACCACGTGTCTCGTCGAATTTCTCAGCAGCCTTGATGAGTCCGACATTGCCCTCGTTGATAAGGTCGGGCAGGGAGAGACCTTGGTTCTGGTATTGCTTGGCAACAGAAACCACAAAACGGAGATTAGCCCTCGTCAACTTTTCAAGCGCCTTGCGGTCGCCCTTGCGAATACGTTGTGCCAATTCCACTTCTTCATCCGTCGAAAGGAGTTCCTCTTTACCTATCTCTTGTAGATATTTTTCAAGTGACTCGCTCTCGCGGTTGGTTATAGATTTCGTGATTTTTAGTTGTCTCATGTGTACCGTTTTTTAGTTAGTCGGATGCAAAAGTAAGGCATTTTTTCGGAACTACCAAAAAAACGCCTTACTTTTTTCACTAACTTCTTATTTCAAAACTATTCATTCTGCAGATAGACCACGAATCCGCCACGCTTGCCAGTGGGGAAGATACCCTTGATAACCAGCATCTGGTCCTTGGCATCCTTCACGGCTTGCTGCAAATCGTCGAAGCTGCGCATGGGCTGGTCGTTGACAACCTGGATGATGAATCCACGGGGAACGCCGGCTTCCTTCATCTTGCCGCCGCTGACTTTCAGCACTTCAAGACCATAGGAGATTTCGAGCTGCTTCTTCTGAGAATCGGTGACAGGACGAACGTCGATGCCCAGCACGTCAACGTCGGCATTCTTTACCACCTTGGTTGTGCCCTGCTCGTTCTTCAGCGTCAGCGTAACGGTCTTCTCCTTCTTGTTGCGCAGATAGGTTATCTTCACCTTGTCGCCAGGACGCTTCTGAGCCATGATGCCCTGCAACTCGCCGAACTGCTTCACTTTCGTGTCGTCAATCTTGGTGATGACATCACCCTTTTGCAGACCGCCGTCAGCAGCTGCTCCATCTTCTACGACCTCTGCGATGTAGATTCCTTCCATTGTGCCCAGGTCAATCTCGTTGCCCTTTTCCTTCTCTACGTCCACGTAAGTGCTGACATCGCTACCCTTGATGCCGATCATAGCACGCTGGTAGGTTCCGTATTTCTTGAAGTCGTCAACGGCTTTCTTGACGATGCTAGTTGGGATGGCGAAGCCGTAACCGATATTCGAACCGGTAGGAGAGGCAAGCATGGCGTTGATACCAATCAGTTCGCCACGGGTGTTCACCAGTGCACCACCTGAGTTACCCTGGTTGATGGCTGCATCGGTCTGGATCATCGAGGTGACTCCCTGACCCATGGTGCGCGCCTTGGCACTGACGATACCTGCGGTAACGGTGTTGTTCAGTCCGAGGGGGTTACCAACAGCCAATACCCATTCGCCAACCTTCACGTCGTCGGAGTTGGCAATGACGATGGCAGACAGGTTTTTGGCGTCAATCTTGATGAGTGCCAGGTCGGTAGCCTTGTCTGAACCGATGATGCGCGCGGAGTACTCTTTGGAGTTCTCGTTCAGGGTTACTGTCAATTCGTCAGCACCATCCACTACGTGATTGTTGGTGACGATATATCCGTCAGCAGAGATGATGACACCGGAACCGGCTGCTGCACGCTTCGGGGTCTGTACTTGACGCTGGCGCTTGCCACCGTTGTTGCCCTGTCCACGTCCGAAGAATCCGCCAAAGGGATCGCTGAAGAAATCCTCGAAAGGATCGCTGTACTCTACGGTCTGCGTCTTCGAGTTGATGACGGACTTGATATAAACCACAGAGGGAAGCGACTTCTCTGCTGCGTAGGTTAAGTCAACAGGCTGACCTGCTGGAACGGAGGCTGCAGCGGGAGCTGCTTGTGTCTTGTTGCACGATGCGGCTGAAAAGGCAATTACCATGAGGTAAAGTGCCGGAACTAAAATCTTTACCATTCTTTTCATTGTACTATTCATTTTTAATTGTTATACATTCATTTTTGTACGTTCGTTACGAAAACTGGTGCAAAAATAGGGCAAAGAATGGAAAAACTGACAGAATGTCGTGATTATTTGTCGCAATTTAACAATTACGCCTAATGGCTTAACGGGAATTAGATTTTAACGGTTCAATTCTTAAAAGTCTGACAAATTTAACGGTTTGGCATATTTTTGGTTCAAAATATGCAATCATGATGTGCTTATCTTTTCTTTGCAACCAACTTTCTTCTTTTTTCGCAACTTATTTTACAATATATTTTTCGTAACTCATTTCGCAATTTATTTTCGCAACACCCCTGTCCCCTCTTAGGCAGAAGGGGATGGGGGATGTTCGAAAAATCCCAGAAGGTTAGTCCTGGGATGTGAGTTAGAAAGTATGCTGCTGTTTATCTGGCAGAAACGTATTTATGCAACGTTTTGCGAACAGCTCCGTAACTTGCAAAGAGCTCTTTGACATAACCTTCAATCTGTTCGCCGAGCCCAGCCTCGTAGAGATCCACTCCAAATACATCCTTACGGCTGTAGAGCTTCTTCAGCGGACTCCAGTCCTGATCGGCTTTACCAATCTCCAGTGGTGCTACGATGGCCTGCAGTTCTTCAAGCATGGGGTCGGGAGAGGGTTCGAAGGCTGTTCCATCGTCCTTGATGCCCTTCAGGTAACGCGCATAGCCAGCGAGTGTAAGGGGAATCAGCACGAGGTTGCTCTTGTCCAATCCACGGGCGATATACTTCTTGATGGTCTCGCCAAAGCGGATGGGCAGCTTCTGTGAGGTGTCCATAGCGATACGCTGGGGAGCATCGGGCATGAAGGGGTTGGGCAGACGACGGTTGATGACGGCACCAATGAACTCGTAGGGATTCAGCACACCCGGGTCTGTCACTACAGGCATTGCCTCGATATATCCAATTTTCTGGATGAAAGGACGCAGGTCCTCGTCGGTCATCTCGGCAGAAATGAGCGTATAGCCCAGCATACAGCCGTAGATGCTCATTGCGGTATGGAGCGGGTTCAGACAAGTGGTAACTTTCATAGTCTCTACTTTGTCAACGGTCTCCCGTGTGGTGTAGAGCGCACCACCCAGGTCGAGTGGGGGACGTCCGTTCGTGTAGTTGTCCTCGATTACCAGATACTGGACTTCCTCGGCATTCACGAAAGGAGCCGTGAAGGTGTGCTTCTCCGTTTCGATATAGTTGTTGTCCTCGAATCCGTCGGCAGCCAGGAGCTCCTTGACTTTCTCGTGAGGACGCGGCGTGATTTTGTCAATCATAGACCAGGGGAAGGTAATCTTCTGCTCATTCTTCAGATAGGTGAGGAATGCCTCGGGAACCAGTCCGTCCTTCACCCAACGCTCGGCATAGGCAAACACACCAGCCTTCACCTTGTCGCCATTGTGCGAGCAGTTGTCCATAGACTGTACGGTGAGGGGCAGCTCTCCAGCCTTGAAGCGTTCGAACAACAGGGCACACACCTTACCCATCGCGAACAGGGGCTTCATGCCACGAGCCAAGTCTGCCTCGTTATAGGTATAGCCTTTCTCGGTGATGGTGAATGAAATCATCTGCAGGGATGGATTCTTGAAGATTTCGACCAGACGGTTCCAGTCTTCGAACTGCGGGTCGGCCTTTAGCGCTTCCGTTACGCTGGCAATCACCTTCTTTTCGATAGAACCGTCTGAGCAGAGGTTCACACAGAGTGACAGGTTGTTGTAGGGGGTGTAGGCCTTGTCGATGACTTCAAAGTCGAAGGTCTCTGCCACAATGACACCCCGGTCGTATTTTCCGGTGTTCAGGGCATCGTTCAGGATGGCGGCAGGGAATGCACGGAAGATGTTACCTCCGCCGAAGTGAACCCATGTGGGTTGCTTGGCAGTCTTCTCGCGTACCTCTTTAATATCATACTTTGGCAACTCGAAGCCTTTCGCTTCCCATTCAGCGGCTACGTAATTGCCACTAAAAATATCGTTCAGTTTCATAATAGATAATAATAAGTTTAAAAATTTAGATGCAAAGATAATGAATAAATGTCAATATCAATTTTATTTATAAATAATTAACTCACCTCTTCCATCATCCATCATCCATCAAACATCATCCATCATCCATCAAACATCATCCATCAAACATCATCCCTCTATTCATAATGCATAGACTTCGCCGGGCTGATATGCGATACCAGGAAACTGGGCGCAATGAGTACGAAGACGCAGATGAGCAGTGTTCCGATGTTCAGTGCCAGGATGATTGGGATGTTCAGCTCCATAGGGGCTGTATCCACATAATAGCTGGCGGGGTCAAGGGAGATAAATCCCGTATGTTGCTGGAGGAGTACCAAGCCGATGCCGATGATGTCGCCCAGCAACATGCCCTGACTGATGATGAAGGCGGCAAACCAGAGGAAGGTGTGGCGCACCGTGCTGTTGCGTGCTCCCAGGGCTTTCAGCAGTCCAATCATCTGCGTGCGCTCCAGGATGATGATGAGCAAGCCGCTAATCATCGTGAAGCCAGCCACACAGACCATCAGTGCAAGGATAATCCATACGTTGATGTCCAACAAGTCGAGCCATGTGAATATTTGGGGATAACTGTCTTGGATAGTCTGTGACGTAAGCGTCTCGCCATAGCGGTCGGAATCGCGGTTCACCAGTTGTTGCACCTTCTTGGCAGCAACGTCCATCTGGTCGAAGTCGCGAACTAGCAGTTCGGCACCGCTGCACTGGTCTTTTTCCCACCCGTTAAGCTTCAGGGGAATGGGATAGTCGGTGAAGCAAAATAGCTGGTCGAACTGAGCCATATTGGTTTCGTAGATTCCCGTAATGGTGAATTTACGCACCCTGACATTATCTGTGATGAAATAGGCAAAAACACGGTCGTTTACCTTCAGGTTCAGCTTGTCAGCCATCGTGCTAGAGATGAGCAGCTGGTAGCTTGACTTCTCCGCAGAGAAGGCAGGCATCTTTCCTGTCTTGAGGTTCTGTTGCAGGAAGTGCAGGTCATAATCAGGTCCTACACCTTTGAACGCTACACCCAGAAAGTCGGCATCCGTTTTCAGAATGCCTTGTGTAAGGGTATAACGCTCGACATGACGAATCTCTGGCATGCTTTTCAGCTTGCGGAATAAGGTGTCGCTGATGCAGACAGGTACGGGACTGGCCGTCTGCTGCGCCATGAAACTCTCTATGCGGATATGGGAGCCAAAGCCAACGACCTTGTCGCGGATGGTGTGCTTAAAGCCCAGAATCACCGAGACGGTGATAATCATCACGGCAAGACCGATAGCCACACCTATAGTAGCAATACGAATGGCAGGAATGCTCACATCATGCTCGCCTTCCTGTCCGAATATGCGTTTGGCAATGAAAAGCGGAAAAGTCATATCTACTCGTCTGTTCGCCCTGGATAGGCTTCCAATGCCTTACGAAGGATGAACAAGGCCCGCTCAAGGTCTTCTTTCTTCAACACATAAGCGATACGCACCTGGTTGATACCGGCACCTGGAGTGGTATAGAATCCTGCAGCAGGCGCCATCATCACGGTTTCGCCTTCGTACTGAAAATCAGCGAGACACCAGCGACAGAATTTCTCTGCATCGTCAACAGGCAGCTTGGCTACGGTATAGAACGCTCCCATAGGGATAGGAGAATAGACGCCAGGGATGCGGTTCAGTCCGTCAATCAAGCACTTACGGCGTTCCACATATTCATCATAAACATCACGGTAGTATTCCTCTGGGGCGTCCAGGGAAGCCTCTGCTACAATCTGACCAATCAGGGGAGGAGAGAGACGCGCCTGACAGAACTTCATGACGGCCTTGCGCACCTCTTGGTTCTTGGTGATAAGGGCGCCGATGCGGATGCCGCACTCGCTATAGCGCTTGGAAACGGAATCGATAAGGATGACGTTCTGCTCGATGCCTTCCAAATGGCAAGCGGAGATATAGGGAGAACCGGTGTAGATATATTCGCGATACACCTCGTCGGAGAAGAGGTACAGGTCGTACTTCTTCACCAAGTCACGAATCTGGTTCATCTCGCGACGAGTATAGAGATAGCCCGTGGGGTTGTTGGGGTTGCAGATCATAATGGCGCGTGTACGGTCATTAATCAACTCCTCGAATTTCTCCACCTTGGGAAGCGAGAATCCTTCGTCTATCGTAGTCGCAATGGTACGTATCTTGGCACCTGCCGAAATGGCGAATGCCATATAGTTGGCATAGGCAGGCTCAGGAACAATAATCTCGTCGCCAGGGTTCAGACACGACATGAAGGCAAAGAGAACCGCCTCGGAACCACCGGAAGTGATGATGATATCGTCGGCTGTTACGTTGATGTTGTATTTCGCGTAATAGCTGACAAGTTTCTCACGATAGCTGAGATATCCCTGCGAGGGAGAATACTCTAGGATTTCACGATCAATCTGTTTCAGGGCATCTAGTCCTACTTGTGGCGTTGGCAGGTCTGGTTGTCCGATGTTCAGATGGTAAACCTTTGTGCCGCGCTTCTTAGCGGCTGCAGCCAGAGGTGCTAGTTTCCTGATAGGTGACTCAGGCATCTCCAGTCCGCGTACTGATATTTCTGGCATTTTCCTTAATTTACGTAAATCGTTTGCAAAGGTAATAAAAAAAGGTAAAAGTGAAAAGTGAAAAGTGAAAAAATTCTTCTTGCTGCAAAAAATATGATGAATTATGTTTTTTTTGTGAAATAATTATGAATTATGAATTACGAATTATGAATTATTTCGTACCTTTGCGCATCCAAACAAAAGAGCAGTATGAATTACGAAGAACTGTTGGCTTCCAAGAACCAGGGTAGGATGAATGCCACTCGGCTGCCTATCGGTGAATATTACCGTACACAAGTGGACGGGAAATACAGAGGTGTGGTTGACATCCGTGAAGAGATGTTGCGGAACATTGTGTTCACCAAGGCACTGGAAACGGAATGCGAGCAGAACAAGCACTTGATGAATCCTCACCAGTTGCACTTTGAACCCCTGGGTGAGGGTGACGAAATCAGACAACTAAACGTGGACCTTGGCACGTTCCTTTCGATGAAACAGCTGTTGGATGACCAGCCTGCTGTTGTAGCAGAAAAAGGATTTATAGACCAGACGCTGGAAGGCCTGGTGAATATTACGACCTACCTGCATGGACAAGGCATCAGACATATCTGCTATTCACCCAGTAGTGTGTTGGTAAGGAAGGGCGACAATAAAGTGATGCTGCTCTCGCATGGGTCTTACTACATGGGAATTTCCGATCAACACGCTTTCTACGGTGACGATGCGAGATTCGTGGCTCCAGAGGTGTTGGAACACGGGACGGTAGATGACCGTTGCGACGTATATGGCATCGGAAAGCTGATGGAGGTACTTTTTGAGCGGGCAGAGATGCCTTTGGAGTATAAGATGGCAATCAAGAAAGCGGTCAGTCCTAAGCCGGAAGACCGTTTTGCCACTCCAGAGAATATGCTGCAAATGGTTCAGAACAGGCGTAACACCAAGAAATCGGTCATCACATTTGCCGTTGCCGCAGGTATTGCCTTGTTGTGTGTCGGTATTTATTTCGAGATGTTCCCCGAATCGCATCAAGTGGAGTTCGTGAAGCCTGCAGCACAAACTCCCGATGACGACATGCTGGATAAGGGATTCTCGCCAGACGAGATTGGTGTGGGACTGACAGACAGTCTGGATACAATGACTGTCGTGGAACACGAGCGCGATTATCAGGCCAAGGCCGAGCAGATATTCCGCAAGAACTATGAGAAAGAGGCTGAGCGCATTCTCTCCAGGATATATAATAAGGATTATATGAGCAAGTCGGAGAAGCGATTCCTCGCCGAAAACCAGGAGACGCTGAAAGAACTGATGGAACTCCAGCAGAAGATGGGAGAGGAGGCCAGTCTCACACCAGAGCATGCACAGGTGATTGCCAGTGAGATCATAGAGCGCATCACCAATGAGAAAAAGAAAGCTTTAAAATAATTTAGAATAAGAAAATGAGATCAAGAACAGCAACATGGTTTGAATGCAAGATCAGCTATGAGAAAGTCATGGAAGACGGTCTGCAGAAGAAAGTGATAGAAAACTACGTAGTCGATGCTTTGAGTTTTACAGAGGCAGAGAATCGTATTATGGAAGAGATGTCCAGCTATATCAGTGGTGAGTTTAAGGTTAAGGACATTAAAATAGCCCCTTATGGCGAGATATTCTTCAGCGACGAGGAAATGGCTGACAGGTGGTATAAGACCAAACTGCAGTTTATCACCATTGATGAGAAGACGGAAAAAGAGAAGCGTAGCAACGTGAACTATCTGGTTCAAGCCGGTACGCTGAACGGTGCCGTGAAGAATATCGACGAAGTAATGGGCGGTTCTATGGTAGATTATGTTATTGCTGCTGTAGCGGAGACAACCCTTATGGATGTTTTTGAATATGGAAAAAGCCAGCAGGTTGACAGCAAGCCTGAATACGAAGGATAAGGGCTATGTATGACGTCAAGGGTAATCTGAAGCAGGTGCTTGCCAATTTGCCACAGGGTGTTCGCCTTGTGGCAATTAGCAAATATCATCCCAACGAATATATCGAGGCTGCTTATGAAGAGGGACAACGCATCTTCGGGGAGAGTCACGAGCAGGAATTACGCCAAAAGGTGGAAACTTTGCCCAAGGATATCGAGTGGCATTTCATCGGACATCTGCAGACGAATAAGGTGAAGTATATTGCTCCCTATATCACCATGATAGAAGCTGTTGATTCCTTAAAACTTCTTTGTGAGATAGATAAGCAAGCTGCAAAGAATGATCGTGTTATAGATGTGTTACTGGAGCTTCACATCGCTGAGGAAGAAACTAAATACGGGCTGACGCCGGAGGCTTGTAGGGAACTTTTGGCGGATGGAGAATGGAAGTCGTTGAAGCATGTGCGCATCTGTGGATTGATGATGATGGCATCTTATGTCGATGACGAGCAGCAAATCAGAAATGAGTTCCGGATTGCCAAAAACTTGTTTGACGAGCTGAAAGTCCAGTATTTCGCTGATGCTCCTTGGTTCAAAGAGCGTTCATGGGGTATGAGTCACGACTATCCGATTGCCGTAGAGGAGGGGAGTACTATGGTGCGTGTCGGCACAAGCATATTTGGACCAAGAGTTTACTGATTCCTCATTTAAAATAGTATTGTCCTCGCTGCATCTTACCCCAATGGATGGCATGTTGAGGACAGTGATGATAACAAGCCAGGCAATTGGTACAACTGCCATCATGCTTCCAGTGTGGTGGCAGTCCTTCTATATCATCCACAGGGCATAGCTTAGCACACAGCCCGCACTGTATGCACGCTTCTTCGTCCACCCAGAAGTGCTTGTCGGTAATGAGATGCTTGTTGTAATAGCCGCCAATCACGTAAGTGTAGGTATAAGGAATGGCGCCTTTCACCAGCTCTTCCACACCCACTTGCCGGTTTTTCACCACCTCGCTGATGTGTGCTACCGTCTTTTGGGCAGCGGTCTTCTTCTGTTGTACCTTTTCGGGTGTGTCCAAATGGAGGAAAGAGAAACAAACATTCGATTCGGGCATCACCACAGCAAACCTGGCATCTGTCTTCATGCCTTTCTTGCCAAGTTCTTTGTCCAAGATGCGCATAGCGTGTCCCATATTGTCACCACAGGTTGTCGCCGCATAGACGTAGCTTGATGGGGGAAGGAGGAAAGAAGCCTTACGGATAAATGTGCGGACGATATGGGGCGGTTGCCATCCGTGAGTGGGAAAACAGAACCCCAGACGTTCGCCTTCCTGAAGCGTATATTGTAACTTACCCTTACGAAGTTCGTCAGGGATGTAAAGAAGCTGTTCGCGAGTGGCTTGAGCCAGATGCTGAGCCATCCATTTGGTGTTTCCTGTACCTGAAAAATAGAAAATCATACGATGCCTGTTATTATTTCAGGTGCGAAATTACGAAATTTCCCCATCATTTATCTCTTTATTTCAGAAAAATGTTCCTTTATCATATTTTTTTGCTACCTTTGCAGCGTTTTTAAAAACATCATAATAAAAAAAGATATGAAAGCATTTGTTTTTCCCGGACAGGGAGCACAGTTTGTCGGTATGGGCAAAGACCTTTACGACAATAATGAGAAGGCAAAAGAATTGTTTGAAAAGGCTAACGAAATTCTCGGTTATAGAATTACGGACATTATGTTTGAGGGTACCGATGACGACTTGAAACAGACCAAGGTGACTCAGCCTGCCGTATTCTTGCATAGTGTTATCAGTGCCATTTGCCTGGGTGACGCCTTTGACCCCAAGATGACTGCCGGTCACTCGCTGGGTGAGTTCTCCGCGCTGACAGCTGCCGGTGCCTTGTCGTTTGAAGATGGTTTGAAACTGGTATATGCTCGTGCTATGGCAATGCAGAAAGCTTGCGAGGCTCAGCCTTCTACAATGGCTGCTATTATCGGTCTGCCTGATGAGAAGGTAGAGGAAATATGTGCCGCCATCAATCGCGAGGGTAATGTTTGCGTATGTGCCAACTATAACAACCCTGGTCAGCTGGTTATTTCGGGTGACATTGACGCCATCAACGAGGCTTGCGAGCAGTTGAAGGCTGCTGGTGCCAAGCGTGCTTTGCCTTTGAAGGTTGGTGGTGCTTTTCACTCTCCACTGATGCAGCCTGCCAAGGATGAATTGCAGGCCGCTATCGAGAAGACTGAAATCAAGGCTCCTAAGTGTCCCGTTTACCAGAATGTAGATGGAAAGCCTCATACGGATCCTGCTGAGATCAAGCAGAACCTGATTGCACAGCTGACAAGTTCTGTTCGTTGGACACAATGTGTACAGAATATGATTCAGGACGGTGCCGACGACTTCACTGAGTGCGGTCCTGGTAAGGCTCTGCGAGGCATGATTTCAAAAATCAATAAAGAAGTAAGTGCTCACGGAATAGAAGAAGAATAACCAATAAAAACGATAAAACTGATGGAGAAAGTAATAGTCTATCAGGTATTTACTCGTCTTTTCGGCAATCGCAACCTGTCTCGTAAGGAGTACGGGACGATTGCCGAAAATGGTTGTGGTAAGATGGCTGATTTCACACCTCAGGTGTTGAAAGAGATAAAGGAAATGGGCGTAAGCCATGTTTGGTACACTGGAGTGATACGTCACGCCACTCAGACGGACTATACCAGTTACGGTATTCCCAGGCAGCATCCTGCCATTGTGAAGGGTAAGGCCGGTTCGCCTTACGCTATTACGGACTATTACGACATTGATCCTGACTTGGCTATGGATGTGAAGCAACGCATGAAGGAATTCGAGGCGTTGGTGGAGCGTACTCATCAGGCGGGTCTGAAGGTGATTATCGACTTTGTACCCAATCATGTGGCACGTCAGTATCATTCTATCTGTAAACCCAAGAAGGTGAAAGACCTGGGTGAGACGGATTGTCAGGAACATGGCTTTGACCCTCAGAACAACTTCTATTATTGTCCTGGTCAGGTTTTCACTCCTTATTTTGACCTTTATCAGGGTGAAAAGGAGCCTTATTATGAAATGCCAGCCAAGGCTACGGGAAATGACCATTTTGACAATGCCCCAGGTAAAACGGATTGGTATGAGACCGTGAAACTGAACTATGGCGTGGATTATTATGCCGGCAAGGTGGGTTGTTTCGACCCCATTCCCGACACTTGGCTGAAGATGACAGATATCCTCCTGTTCTGGGCGAAGAAGGGCATTGACGGCTTCCGGTGTGATATGGCTGAGATGGTGCCTGCTGAGTTCTGGCAGTATGCTACGACGATAGTAAAGAAGAAATATAAACACCTTGTCTTTGTGGGTGAAGTGTATAATCCCTACGAGTACCGTCACTATCTGGCTGCTGGTTTCGACTGGTTGTATGACAAGGTTGGCATGTATGACACGATGCGTAGTGTGATTTGTGGTAATACATCGACACACTCCATCAGTCATGCATGGCAACAGACGGACGATATCCGAGACCACATGTTATATTTCCTGGAAAATCACGATGAGCAGCGTATTGCCAGCGATTTCTTCGCCGCTGATGCCAAGAAGGGTGTGCCTGCCATGATAGCATTGCTGCTGATGCAACAGAATCCCTTTATGCTGTATGCCGGTCAGGAGTATGGCGAGCGTGGTATGGACAAAGAAGGATTTAGCGGACATGATGGTCGCACCACCATCTTCGACTATTGGAGCATTGACACACTATGCAGGGCAGCCAGTAATAAACTTACCAGCGAGGAAAAGGCTTTGCAGGACATCTATACCAAGACCATGCAGTTGGCTTGCAATGAGAAGGCTGTCTCGGAGGGAGTGTTCTTCGACCTGATGTATGTGAATCCGCATCTGCAGCGCCAGTATGCTTTCCTTCGTCATGTGAAGGATGAGCTGCTGTTGGTGGTTGTTAACTTCGACAGTGCTGATGCAACGATAGATGTGCATATTCCAGAGCATGCTTTCGACTATTTGCAGATGAGGGAGAAAAAAGCTATTGCCGTTGACTTGCTGACGAAAGAAAAGTTGGCGATGTCGCTGAAGAAAGACGGAGGAATCCGTATGGAGGTGAATGCCAACAGCGGAAGGGTGTGGAAAATCAAGCTGTAAAGAGGTGAAAGGCTAACCAGTTAACGGATGATATGAGTGACGATTTTATCTTAAACGAGCACAACAAGGAAGAATTCCCTCCAGCTCATACGGCGGAACACCTGCTGAACCAGACGATGATACGACTCTTCGGATGCGAGCGTTCATACAATGCACACATCGAGCGAAAGAAGAGTAAGATGAGCTTCTATCTTGACCATAAGCCCGCAAGACAGGAAGAGAAACAGATAGAAAAGGAGATGGAAAGGCTGATAGAAGAAGACTTGCCCGTAACCTTTGAGTTCTGTAAAATCAATGAACTGCCCGAGGAAATCTCGCTCGACCGCCTTCCTGACGGAGTGTCTGACACCATCCGTCTGGTGCGCATTGGTGATTACGATGTGTGTCCTTGCATTGGCAAGCATGTGCGCTCAACAGCTCAGATAGGTCGCTTTGAGATGCTGGGCACCAATTGGGACGAACACGATAAGTCATTCCGGGTTCGCTTCAAAATCATCGCTCCGTAAAATCAATTCATCGCTTTACAATCAATAAATAATGGGGTTGCCTTTCGGCAATCCCATTATTTTTCTTACCGCTTAAAATTCTTTTAGCCGGCCTTTGGCCTTTGTAAAAGCGAGCGGAGCTCGAGCGATGTTCGCCTCCGGTTGTCCGAGGGACGGACTGCGAAGTGAATCCAGACTACGTGCGCCTTCTGCTCTATCAGCAATTCATCGAAATCTTCGTCGTTTAGGTCGCTGATGTCGAGTAGGATAGAGGCGTA
>CACXSA010000046.1 GCA_902770195.1 uncultured Prevotellaceae bacterium | reverse complement strand
ATCGCTCAGGGGTCTTACTTCATTCGTCACACCAACTACAAGTATCACGACAATGTGCATGCCAGCACGTTCGAGGCCAAGATTGGTCTGACCTGCCGACTGTAAGAAGTTAAAAAAAACAATTATGGTGCCCAGTGTGGCCTATATCTCCGTGGCCGACTTCCACAAAATCATGACGGTTGGTGATGTGATGAAGGTCACTCGTCAGGGCAATCTCTACCAACTGGCTTCCCGTAACGGTACGGCTACCGTGGATGTCAAGGCCGACTATCTTTGATTTCTCCCTTGTTGTATGTTACATAGTAGAGGGCTACTCTCTGACCGTTGCTAACGCGCTTGCACTCAAGATCTTGGGTTAATGCGAAATAAATAACTTTTTAATGCTTTATGTTTGTGATTGCAAAGATAAGGGAATTCTATAAAAAAACAGAAAGAATGTCTTCATTTTAACAATTCGGCTTACGGAATACTTACAGGTAGGGTGCAAAAGCACGGTCGTATTCCTCGCTCTCACCCAATTGTCCGTTGATAAGGCAGACAAGCATAATCTTACCCTTGAAGCAAATGGCCTCGTCGGAGGCGCGGTAGATGTCCTGATGGAAGATGTATTTGAAACCGTCTTTCTCTATCCATAGACGCGATATGAACTCATCGTCACAACGCAGGGGAGCCTTGTATTGCAGTTCCATACGAGCCACCACGGCATCCACCCCTTTCTCGTGCATCTGTGCGAAACTTAATCCGCACTTCTTCAGGAAGAGATGGCGTGTATGCTCGGTATAATGCAGATAGTTGGCATTGTTCACAATACCCTCAATGTCGCACTCGTAGTCGCGCACCTCCATTCTTGTCTCAAAAACGTATTTTCTCATTGATTTTTAATTTTTAATTTTTCACTTTTCACTTTTCTTTGACCAAGGTCCGCTCGGCATCCCGAAGGGTGACGCTTGCCTTAGCAAGAAAGCGACCATAGGTCGAGCGCACTTTTCACTTTTCACTTATCACTTTTCACTTTTCAAGTACTCATATCCAATGCGACAGCGCAGACAGTCGCGCTTGTCACAGTACTCGCGTTTCAGTTGTATCAGTGCCTGTGAGTCGCCAGCTGTGTTGACCTCAAGTCCTACCTCCTGCCACATGCGGATGATGTGGTTGTTTTCCGCCTTTAGCTGTTCCAGGAAGTCGAAGGCACGATCACAGAGCTCTTCCTTCATAGTATGGCGCCCATAGGCAAAGAGCATGGGCACACCCGTATTGATGATCAGCAGATTGATAGAGGCTGGCGACAGGTGTTTAGTGCTACGGATGCTTTCTGAACCGAACGTGTAGTGGGTTTCCCAATAGGGTGTCACCTGCGTCTGCAGCAGACTTGCCAGTGCTATCATGTTCTTGCAGTCAGCCAGTGCCGAGAGCGATAACTTGCGTTGGTAGTAGAGGTTGGCCAGCTGCGAGATGCGGATGTGGGGAAAGTTCTGAGGACGCAGCCGCAGGAAGCGCCACAACTTGTAATCCATCGACTTCAGCGAGAACTTATGGGCCAGGTACTGATATTCGTTGCGCAGCTTGGCGAAGTAGCCTTCGTTCAGAGCATCCTTCTGGTATCGCTCCGGCACGGCTTCCAGTTCCAGAAGTCCAGCCTGTCCCATGAAGATAGCCTCTATCTGGAACAAGTCATCGCGGTGCTTGCCTACGGCTTGCAAGGGAATATGGCGTGCCCACTCCTCGAAAGCGTCGCCGTTGATGCCGAAACCATAGTTGCGGGCCAGTGTGATGAAAAAGGCATCTTCCCATGATCCGCCAGCCTGACAGGCTCGCTGCTCGATGGCCACTGTCTTTTGCTCCAGGCGTTCTGTCTGCAGAGCTGCCATCCACGAGTGTACCATCAGCCGTGTGAGGTTAGGGATAATTCGGTAACAGGGAGGATAGGCATCTGTACGCAACAGTTCGGCATAGTTGTCATACACAGACTGAGGAACCGTCATTACCATTTGCGGCACGAAGTTGCCTTCTTGTGTCTGCACATCGCGGTCGGCAACACCCACCACGTGAAGCACTACATTATTATAATGAGCATCCCTGTCGTGACCGTGCACATACCAGTCGCTCGACTTGTCGTGTATTTCGACATTGCCCACCCATAGTGTTCCGTTTATCTTCACCTTTGCATTGAAGAAGTCCGGACCTGCGTTCCTATTGTGTAACCCGGGGTCTATCACCTCGACTACACGTCCGTCCGTAGTCTCCAGATCACCCAGTGGCCACATCTTATGTTTCCAGCAATAATGCAGTAGTTGTTCCATTTTGAATGGTTTTCGCTTTTATTTCTGCACAAAGGTACAGCAAATTAAGTGAACAACCAAATTAGTCGCCCGATTTTTGTTATTAGTCCGTCCTTACGGACTAAAAGTTAGGGTTAGTCGGGGAAAAACTGTGACATGCAAAAATCAGTCTCAACGATAGATATTTTTTATATAGCTCACATGCTGGTTATTCTACTTTTCTAATTATTCCCCTTTCTTCAGGATTAGCATTATATCTAACCTTCTTACCGTCAACGTTTGTTATCCACTCTGCTCTTTCTCTTTTCACATAGTAGCAAAAACAAGGAAAACCCTTAGGTTTCGCAAACCCATCGACAATTTCTATTTGGCTTATTAAATCACTATATTTTTTAGATGTTTCAAGACCTTGTCTTATTGTTGACATTATGGTATATTCTTCATCCCTTTTAAGTTCAATAATATGTGGGATTGAATCTTTTCCTTCAAGAACAGATTGATTCATAAGTTCATTTGCACATCGTAAAGGTCCTGCAATAAGTTCAGGTTGAGCACCCTTGACAATTTTTATTAGACTCCGAATCAATATTCCACCATAATTATTCTCTGTAGAATTAAAGCAGATGTCTATACCGCTATAGTGCCAAAATAGCTTTCCTGCCTCACGTTTACGTTTATAAGTACAAGAATAAAAAGATGATTCCACTGTCTTTTCTTTTTCTTTATCATCTTTTGGCTTGATTACTATTTCCTTTGCTTTTTCATTTTTATAGTAAAATTCAATTTCTGCAAAGTAGTATTTAGTTCCATCAGGTTCAGGACCAAATACTATAGCAACATTACCAAACAAATACTTAGCAACCTCATCAAAGAACTTCTGAAACTGAGATATTTCAGTAAAATCATTCGGATTCTTTTTGGTGAGGAAATTTTCGAAGTTGTTTTTTACATCCATAATAGTTTGTTTATATTTAATTAAAAATAACACAAAGTTAAAATAGTAAAATCGAGTCTTTTTCCTCTGGTTCGAAGGGTAATACCGATTTCTTTATGTTCCATGTAATGCAATGAAGGGCACCACCATTTTTAGCAATATCTCTCATTCGGAAACCACGCACGACACATCCCGGATTAGCATCCCGGATATACTTTAATGCCAGTTTATCTTCAGGTATTCCAAATGTTGGCACGATAATCTTACTTCCAACTTGAAGATAGTTGACATATGCCCAATTGAAGTCACTATTTGGATTTGGTACGTCAAAAAGCATTTCTATCACCTCGAATCCTGCAACCTCTAGGCGGTATTTGATCTCATCTGCTTCTTCAGGATAATAATCTCGATGATTGGACATTAAGACTCTGTTATCACCAGTCCAATGTACAAGACCGTCTGCATGCCCATAAACATCAGCATTAGGCTCCTGTGGATTATCACAATGCCAAGGCAGGAAAATAACCCTAGAATCAAGAACGTGACTTATGTAATCACAATAATCCGGGTCATATTTCTCCTTTCCGTTTTCTTGGAACACCTTATCCGTGAGTACTCTATGCCCTGCACACGTAACAACGTTTCCTGATGAAGCGGTCATCAGATATCTGAATGGGCATATAATCACGAATCCAAATATCTTTCGTACCCTCGATCTCACCCCATTCAATATCCATCTCATTGAATAGTTTGGTAAGTCGTGAATAGGTTCTGGGATAGAATTCTTTCAATTTATCGGAGATATACACGAAATTTGTCATGGTATCATTAAAGTTATCGACTGGTATATCAGATATACCATTACGTTCCTGTTTCTTAATCTCCTGACGGAGTCGCTCAGCCTCTTCGAAATGGTGGGGGACAACCACTTCGCTATCATCAAGAGTTGCTCCAGGAATTTGTTCAATCCAGTCAAACATTACATTCACGATGGTTGCAATCTTACCTAATGGAAAAATAATATGTTCCTTTTGCAACCAATTAGAGATGGATCTGACGGCAGAATTGAAATCTGGCCAGCCGCCATAGCCAACTTCAACATTCCAGTAATTGCCAAATGCATCATCAATAGCATCCCATATATTCTCTGGGAGTTCAAAATCGATACCGTTTAATACAACTTTGTGCATCACTTCTGAAGAAAATGCTCCTGGAGCTTTGGAATCTAATAGATACTTTTCCATACCTGTACTGTTTTGAAATGTGAGTGCAAAGATAGGATGATTATGCTATCGAACCAAATTTTCAGAGCAAAAAGAGTATCTTTCTAACAATGTTTAACCATCTGGTTATCAGTTATTTAAATATATATTTTGTATAATAATATACAGGGGTAAACCCCTGTTAATAATATAATTAAATATAGGTGGGAAAAGGTGATTCAAAGGTGGCTGGCATTACGACCAACCACCTTTTGCTTAATTTTAAATGATAATAGCTTAATTGGCTAAAGTTCTGAATTGATAGTGGCTATCCAAGCCTCAATACGGGTGTCGGTCTTGTCATCCTCGTTGATGTCGTCAAGGGGCAGACCGATAAACTTTCCGTCAATCACAGCCTCGGAATCATCGAAGGTGTATCCGTCGGTCTCTACAGCACCGATAAACTTGGCACCGCTGTCCTTGATGCCATTGTAGAGTTCGCCCATGCCGCCCACGAAGGTGTCGCTGTAGGTTGAACAGTCGCCACAGCCGAACAGGGCGATGGTCTTGCCATTGAGGTCAGTGCCTTGCAAGGTTTTCAGACCGTCGTACCAGTCATCCTGCAATTCTCCTGCGCCCCACGTCGAAGTGCCGAGAATCAGGTTTTGGTTGGCTGCTACGATGTCGGCTGTCAGGTCCTGTACGTTCAGGACCTCGCAGCCCAGTTTCGAGGCAATTTTCTCTGCAATGGCCTCGCAGGTTCCCGTCGAGGAACCATAGATTACAATTGTTGCGTTCATTACTTATCTATATTTATGTGGTTAATTACGATTGATGCATTCGTCGCACTTGCCCTGACTTCTGCTTTTACGTTTACAATACCGTTCACACTGTGCGCAGATGTCGTAGCCGAGCATCGCTCCGAGTATAAAATCTTCCTCTGGCGTGAGTTCGTTCAGTGGACGGGTGACGATGAGCCGGATAGCCTCCAGACATTCGCGCCGACCGAAATACACGTTCAGGTTCTGCTGTCCGGCAGGTTGCAACAGATATGGAATATCCTGGCTTTCCAGTCGCCGGATAGTCTGCTCACTGTATTTCTTGTTACAGGTGAACAATACCATGTGGCGCACGCCCTTATGCAGTTCGTAGATGTGGTTCATCAGCACTTGAAGCGCTGTGGGATTTGCTGTTCTCATTTTTATCGTTTTAATTTCGTTTGCAAAATTAGAGAGAAAAGACGAAGTGTGCAATACCTAAAATGTGGTGTTTTATGCGCTGCACACCTGCAAAGTCCTGCAAAAGCAGATTAATCAAAAGTAGGTATTGTGGCGGTATAATGTCTTTAAACGTAGTCTTTTTTAAAAAACGGGAGAATTGTTCGTTTCTTAGAATAATAATGTGTAACTTTGCAGCGTATGACCTCCGTTCAACAAAGAAATAATAAAAGAAACAAGAAAATATGGAACAAAATGCTATTTACGACTCACGCCAGCTAGGACTGCCCCGCATGATGATACTGGGTGTGCAACATCTGTTTGCCATGTTTGGAGCAACGGTGCTCGTGCCACTGCTGACTGGTCTGGACGTATCGGTAACCCTGCTGTTTGCAGGTATAGGAACCCTGCTGTTCCATTTCATCTCGAAATGGAATGTGCCTGCTTTCCTGGGCTCATCGTTTGCCTTCCTGGGTGGTTATGCCTCGGTGAAGGAGATGGGTGTTGCACAGGGACTCTCCGAGACTTTAGCACTGGACTATGCCTGTCTGGGTGTGGCTTGTGCCGGACTGATGTATTTCGTCATGGCAGCCCTGATAAAGTCGTTTGGCGTTAAGAAGATACTGCATTTTTTCCCACCTGTAGTGACAGGTCCCATCGTGATAGCCATCGGTTTGGTGCTGTCGGGCTCTGCCATCAGCAACTGTCAGACCAACTGGTTGCTGGCTATCATTGCCATTATCACCGTGATAGTATCGTCCATCTGGGGCAAGGGTATTATTAAGATTATCCCGGTGTTGTTGGGCGTCATCGTGTCGTACGTCATTGCCGCCTGCATGGGTGAGGTCGATTTTACACCGTTGGGCGAAGCAGCATGGGTAGGATTCCCGATAGAAAAGGAACACACGGTATGGGCAGTGTTTGAACATGGCGACACATCGCTGATGCTGTCCACCATCCTGGCCGTCATGCCTATAGCCTTTGCAACGATTATGGAGCATATCGGCGATATGTTTGCCATCAGCTCTACCGTTGGCAAGGACTTTCTGGCTGAACCCGGCCTGCACCGCACGTTGACGGGTGATGGTGTTGCAACAGCTGTTGCCTCCGTCTTTGGTGCTCCTGCCAATACGACATACGGCGAGAATACGGGTGTGCTGAACCTGACCAAGGTGTTCGACCCGAAGGTAATACGCATAGCCGCCTGCCTGGCCATCATACTGGCTTTCTGTCCCAAATTTGCCAGTCTGATACAACTGATGCCTGCGGCTACCATCGGTGGTGTCAGCCTGATACTCTATGGCATGATTTCTGCGGTAGGTGTGCGCAATCTGGTGGAGGAGAAGGTTGACCTGAAGAGCTCGCGCAACGTGTTTGTAGCAGCACTTATCCTGGTACTGGCCATCGGTGTGAAGTATGGTGCCAACGACGATATCGCGATGGGACCCATCCATCTGTCTGGACTAGCCATTGCTGCCATTGTGGGTATCTTCCTGAATGCCATCATGCCCGACAAACTGGGAATGAAGGTGAAGTCGTTCAAGGGCAAGGAGAAGTCGTAAGACACAGAATACGCGGCATAGGAATCTGGGTACAAACAAGGTTGATTCTCGTCTATGTATATAAATAAACTAAAACTAAACAAGATGAAAAAGGTAATTTCAACCGCTTTAATGATGTGCCTTACTGCGATGGTGATGGCACAGAGAATTGACTTTGATTTCTCAGGAAGACAATCTTCTGAAGTAACCGAACCCAACTATATCGCCTGGCCCATCGGACGAGTAACCAGCGACTCCAAGACACTGGAAAACGGCATGACATTAACCATAGTGCCCTCGGAAGGAGCCACTGCACTCGCTTCAAACTGGAGCAAGAACATCGTCCAGCAAAACAGCAAGTTATTGGGAGACGGTGTTTTCGCCTGTCACTTAGAAGGAGGTAACTACCAATGGATTACTTCTGGAAAAACCGCTATTACGCTGACCATAGAAGGTATGACAGCGGGCAAGCATTCCGTGATAGCCTATCATAATGATACTGACGCCGGACAGACACATCCTGACGTTCAGGTGAGTGTTAACGGTACAGTACAGGTAACCGGGGTAAAGCACTCTTCGGGGGCGAAAAAAAACTCGGAATGCGGTTTTTCCTATGTAGAGTTTACGGTTACGGAAGGACAGCCGGTAGTCATCCAATACACATGCGTTCCTGAGAAAGGAAAGACATATAGCCGCACCAGCATCATGCTTAACGGATTGGAATTTGACACCAATCCCTACGGTATCATGGATCCCATTCCTTGACTTAGGCAGTGTGGCTTTCAGTTGGATTCCAGCCGAAGGAGCTACTGCCCATCGACTGATATATGGTACCGACTCTACAACTGTTGCCGAGGCTACGACAGTCCAGTATGAAGGCAGCGAGCCGCAATATGTCGTGGCAGGCTTCTCACCACTAGTACGCTATTGGTGGCGAGTGGATGAACAAGTAAACGGAATTTTCCATCAAGGAAAAGTGATGGCTTTTCAACCCGCCCGCTTGGCATTCCCGGGGGCAGAAGGGTATGGACGTTATGCCATTGGCGGACGTGGCGGAGTGGTATATCATGTGACGAATCTAGAAGACAACGGTGACGATATAAATCCAATAGAAGGCTCTTTCCGCTATGGCATTAAAAAGGTCAGCGGACCGCGTACCATCGTGTTTGACGTGGCTGGTGTCATCTCGTTGAAGAGTCGCCTGACCTGTGCTGACAAATTTGTCACCATAGCTGGTCAGACAGCTCCAGGCAATGGTGTTATGCTGCGTACCTGTCCTTTTGGTATGGCTTCCGATGGCATCACCCGTTTCCTCCGCATGCGATTGGGACATAAGAAGTTAGTCAACAACCTGATTCCTGGCGGGAAGAACGATTACTCGTATGGCGATGAGGCCGGGACTTCTGAAGAGACTACACTCAGCGGACTCGACGGAATGGGCATGGCAGGCAACGATCATGCTATCATGGACCACTGCTCCATCTCATGGACCATCGACGAAGCGTTCTCAAGTCGAAATGGCAAGGGACTGACCTTACAGCATACGCTTATCAGTGAGGCACTGAACCAAGCAGGTCATCCGAACTACGGTGTAGGCGACAAGCACGGCTACGCCGCTACCATTGGTGGTGGAGAGATGGGAGGACAGCCTGGTACTTATCACCACAACCTATTGGCTCACTGCGAGGGACGCAACTGGAGTATCTCCGGCGGACTGGATGGCAAAGGAAGCTATGACGGTCATCATGACATTTACAATAATGTAGTATATAATTGGGGTGGTAGAGCCACGGACGGCGGAACTCATGAAATGAACTTCTGCAATAACTTCTACAAAATGGGGGCCAACAGCACCTCGACACTCATGAACCTGCAACTGGAAGGAACAGGCTCTGGCACACAAAGTGTTTATGTGCATGGAAATATACGTCAGGAGAAGAATAATGGAGCACTGACAGAAGACAAAAAAGGAACCACCTACAAATACAGCACTTCAGGAGGACAGGTCGTTGACTGGGACCCACTACCTACTGTTCCTTTCAGTTTCATGAACCCAGAGGGTAATATGGAGACAGCACAAGCAGCCTTCAAGAATGTACTCTCAGACGTTGGCTGTACACAACCGTTCTTCGACCTGCATGACCAGCGTATGGTCAGTGAGACAATAGCAGGAACGACAAGTACCAAGGGTAGCCGTAGCGGAAGACCTGGCCTTATCGACTCCGAAGAGGATGCTGGCTGCGAAGGCTTTGACCTGGTGAAACTGGGCATTGTCAATGCTCAGCGGGATTCCAACTGGGACACAGACCAAGATGGTATTCCCAATTGGTTTGAGGAACTAACAGGAACCAATCCCAATGCCGCCAACAACAATGATGACCGAGATGGTGACTACTATACCGATCTGGAAGAATTCCTCAACTGGATAGCTGTGCCTAACTTCATCATTGAAGGTGAGAAACAGATAACACTCAAAGACTACTTTGCTGGATATTCGTCCCCAGCCTATGCTATTACATCTGCCGAAGGTGTTTCTGCTACAGAAAACAATGGAGTCATGACTGTTACACCTTCTCCCGCTGCAAACAAGCTATTCACAGTGAAGGTAAAGGCTACGGAAGAAGGAATCAGTTTGGAACGCATTTTCCATTTCGCTTATAGCGATGGCACCACTGGCATCTATGAGATTGTCAATGTGAAAGAAGGCACAGATAAGAATGCACCCATCTTCGACTTGCAAGGTCGCCGTATCCTAAAGGCTGCCAAAGGACTGTATATTCAGAACGGACGCAAATATATTTTAAAATAGATCAGTATGAAAAAAAATGAGAAATTTGTCATTACCATTAATCGCGAATTAGGTTCTGGAGGCAGAACCATTGGTGAAAAACTGGGTAAAGCACTCCAAGTACCTTTCTATGACAAGGCGCTTATCCAACAGTTGACAGATCAGTACAAACTGACTGTGGAGGAAATAGAGCGACTGAAGGGGCAGCAGCACAACTGGTGGGCTGACTTCAAGCGTAGCATGATGATTATGCCTAACTACGTGACACCGCAGTATGTTGGGAATATGGGTGCGATGCCGGACTTCCTGTTTACTGACGACATCTTCGAGACGGAGACGGAGATACTGAAGGGAATGGCGGAGGATGGCTCTTGCATCATTGCGGGACGTAGCGGTTTCCACGTGTTCCGCGACCATCCCAATCATCTGAGCATCCTCATCCAAGCTTCCATGCAGTACCGCATTGACAGGCTGCTGAGTAAACGTGACATCACACCAGAGGAAGCCCGTGAGATTATCGAACAGGTAGATAAAGGGCGCGAGAACTACGTCAAAGAATATACGGGTACATCAAGATACGACACCCGTAACTACGATCTGGTAATCACGATGGACGGGCATACTGAGGAAGAAGCCCTGGAGATTATTCTGAAATACATAGGATAACCATTACAAAGATGGATTTACAGGTATCACCCATTCAAGCACTCCAGCAGCAACGCCTTCTGTTGCAGCTGGAGTATAATTCTGAAAAGGAGGCTTTCCGTCAGCAAACCGAACAGGTGGGCATTGAGCGGAAAGTAAAGCGTGGTGATGCCTGGTGGCCCGTGAAGGTAAGCAAGAGCTATTACAACTCGCTGAACCAATTGGCCATTGAAGTGGTACGCAACACGGATACAGACATAGAGCACTGCTTTGAGTTTGGCAGACCAGTCCAGTTCTTCTCCGTTAACACAGACCATTCCAAGATTTCCTATTTCCGCTTTACAGCAACGGTAAGCTATGCAGATGGTGACCGAATGGTGGTTACCGTGCCGGACAATGCGAACATCCTCGATTTGCAGAATGCCCAAAACCTGGGTGTGCAACTCTCCTTCGACGAGACCTCTTACCGACTGATGATGGAGGCTCTTGACCGAGCCATTAAGGGAAAGGGCAGACTGGGTTACCTCCGCGACCTTTTCTATTCGCGACAGAAACCGGAGACGTTTGTCTTTCCTTCCATGCACTTCCCGTATCTGAACCGCACGCAGGAAGAAGCCGTGAACAAAGTGCTTCGTGCCAAGGATGTGGCTATCGTACACGGTCCTCCTGGAACGGGAAAAACAACAACCCTGGTGGAGGCTATCCGCGAAACGCTGATGCGCGAGAATCAGGTGCTGGTGTGCGCACAAAGCAATATGGCTGTTGACTGGATTTCTGAAAAACTCGTTGACAGAGGTATCAACGTGTTGCGCCTTGGCAATCCTACTAGAGTCAACGACAAGATGCTGTCGTTTACCTATGAGCGGCGCTTTGAGGCTCACCCCGACTATCCCCAGCTATGGGCTATCCGAAAAGCTCTCCGTGACCTGCGAGCTCATCGTAAAAGGGGAGATGAAAAGTACCACCAGAAGTTGGAGAGCCTAAGGAGTCGTGCCACGGAATTAGAGATTCGCATCAACAGCGACCTGTTCGGTGAAGCGCGCGTTATTGCTTCTACCCTTGTAGGTTCAGCCAACCGCCTGTTGGATGGTCAGAAGTTCGGTACGCTGTTCATCGACGAGGCAGCGCAAGCCCTGGAAGCCGCCTGTTGGATTCCCATGCGCCGTGTCAGTCGTGTAATCCTTGCCGGTGACCATTGCCAGCTTCCTCCTACCGTCAAGAGCATTGCCGCGCTGAAGGCAGGACTGGGCAAGACACTCATGGAGCGTATCGTGGAGGTGCACCCCGAGGCGGTCACCCTGCTGAAGATACAATACCGCATGAACGATGACATCATGCGTTTCTCCAGCAATTATTTCTATGGCGGACAGGTGGAAAGTGCTCCCGAGGTGAAATACCGGAGCATACTGGACTTGGACATCCCGATAGAGTGGGTGAATACCGGGGATTCGGGAAATACCGGGGATTCGGGAAATACAGGAAATACGGAGAATACGGAGGATACGGAAATTACAGACTTCCACGAACAATTCGTCGGCGAGTCATTTGGGCGTATCAACAAGGCGGAGGCAGAGTTGACCCTCGATACTGTTCAGCATTATTTTGAGCGCATCGGAAAACAGCGTTTGCTGGATGAGCGCATCGACGTGGGAATCATATCGCCCTACCGTGCACAGGTGCAATACCTACGGCGGTTGCTGATGAAAAGAGAATATTTCAAACCGTTCCGTCGCCTTATCAGCATCAATACCGTGGATGGCTTTCAGGGTCAGGAACGTGATGTCATCGTCATCTCGATGGTGCGTAGTAACGACGAAGGACAGATAGGTTTTCTCCGCGACTTGCGCCGCATGAATGTAGCCATCACTCGCGCCCGAATGAAACTCATCATAATCGGTAATCAGAAGACCATGACGCGGCATACCTTCTATCGACAGCTATGGCGATATATCAAAGGACTGTCAGGAGAGGAAGAGCTATTGTCAGGAGAGGAAAAAGAGGGATACGCCGACAACACTGATGAGAGCACCTATGACACCCTTGAGAGTAATGGGCTGGTGGAAGAGCCAATAGGAGGGTAGAATAATAATAATAGGTGTGAGCGCCATCAGCGTACTGGCAATGCCTGCTCCCGTATATTGAACAGCCATCAAGGAGAAACCTACCCCTACGAAAGGACCGAAAATTGTTGTCGTGGCTGCCGCAGTTATATCCACCTTGTCGTGTAAGGCTTCACGCAAGGGATGCAGTCCTTCCCTAAAATATAATAATAAAGTGAAACCTATCAGTCCGGCAATGCAGCGGAAGAAATTGGCAGAGAACGGCAACAGCCATGCAGCCTGTTGCCCATCCATGCTTGCCTCGTAATAGTTCATGCCTATCTTGCTGAGTACCAAACCCACACCCTGACAGATGGCGGCCCCAATGGCAAAAAGCACCCCGTTAAGAGGAAGTTTCAGTGACACTCTATGATGCTCGCCGCGCCCTAATACCGAGATGGCTATACCTACCAAGGTGATCAGCATGGCGAGTATGCTCATCGCTGTCATCTGCTCTCCTAGGGAAATCCATGCGGTAAAGGCAGCAGCCAGGGGAGCTAACGTCATGAAGAGCTGACCGAAACGCGAGCCGATAATGATATAGCATTGAAAAAGGCAATAGTCGCCAATCACATAACCGACCAGTCCCGAGAGGAGCATCCACCCATAGGCTTCCATCGAGCCACTGAGGGGCAACGGAGAACCAGTTACTACCCAAAACATAATTAGGGCAAACATCAGTGCTAACATCATGCGCAGGACGTTCAGTACCAGATTGCCCATGCGCTTGCTGCCAAACTCAGAAAGCAAGGCGGTGGCTGTCCATGAGAAAGCCACGCCTATAGAGATTATTTCACCTAAATAGTGCATCACTTATTGATGGCGGAGGCTGTTGATTAATGCCACCATGTTCCAGATATATGTGCGGGTGGAAATGCCTTTCACGTCGGTATTGGAATAGGGTGAGGTGTCGTACTCGTCGCCAACCATCGTCTGGGCGTACTGGCGATCGTCACTGTCTGTTGCCATATCAGCGGGTATCGGCTTATAGGGATTCGATATCTGGTGGAACACCGTTATCCAACGACCTTCACCGTCCAGCGAGGAAATGATCGTGTCAACATTGGGCATAGGCATCCTACGACCCATACCTGCAGACGGGCGGTAGTAATATTCCTGCGGACCACTGGTAGTAGCCTTTCGCAATGGCGACTGCTGCTTCAGTTGTTTCGGGTCCAATGCCTCCGCCTCCTCCAGTGCTTTACGAAGCATCGTGGGATTGGTGGTCATGAAGGAACTATAATGAGCTATCGTGGCAGCGGGAATACTATCTGTATAATACTGGCCATTCACAACATTAGAGCCCTTCCGGTGAACATACATCGGCTTGCGGGTGTCGGGGTCTATGAAACGCGGCATGAAGATGTCGCCATCGCCTAACGGACGGCGTCCTAATTGTGACACCCACTCAGCAGGCAACTTCTCGCTTTCCAGGAACTGGATGGCACGGGGTATGCCTTTCAGGAAACTCTTGTCACCAGTCTGCTTATAGAAGTGGATCATCTGGTGTATCATACCCACCGTAGTGCCCGTGTTCACGGCTCTGGGCTCGTAGGAACGGGCATGCGCCGGCTTTTGGTTATCGACGAAATACTGGTCGCCCCATCCTGCCAAGGGTAGGGGTTGTTGCAGGTCGCGCATACAGTGCATCGCCCTCAGTATGGGTTCCTTCAGCTCGTTCATGCCCAACGACGTATAGCAGCGGGTGAGGAACTCGATGTTGCTGGGCATCACATCGTCGTTGATGGTAATAAACGATGAGTAGTCGGCCTTCCCGCGAAATGGATGGTCGTACATCAGCGGATAACGCTGTGGCCAACTGCCATTGGCATATTGGCTGTCCAGAAAGAACTGGATGGCTTTTTGCAAGGGGGCATAGAACTCCGGGGCCTTTTTCTCCAGATAGATGCGGAGCAGGAACTCGGCACAATGCGTCGTAGCCTCGTCGTCGAAGGTCGCATTACCGTAATAATGCTGGAACTCCTCCAGGCGCCATGCCTGCCGACCGATGGTGGCATACCATTTCTTCGTGGTCTCCTCCGACTCGTAATCGAACATATAGTTCCATCCACCTGAGGGATGCTGTCCGTGGATGATGCAACGAGCCACCTTGCAGGCACTCTCGTAGTAGTATTCATCACCAGTGGCATGATAGGCATCCAGCAACACCTGACCGACATCCGGCGTACTGGGCGACTGGAGCCATACCATCGTGCGCCATGCTTCCAGCTCGCCCCACTGACGGGAGAAGTCTGGCAGATAACTCCATACGAAGCCACCCTTGTAGGATGCCACATCCATCATGTATTGCGTGGCACGCCGCATGGTCTCTTTAGCTTCCTTGTCGCCAGCTCTCACGGAGAGGACGGCAAGGAGGATTACGAGTAAGAGGGACAACCTTTTCATCCGTTATTTCTTGCCTAAGAAATCAGCACGCATCGGACTGAAGGTGTCAATCAGCACACCAGCCTCCAGGCAAACACAACCGTGCAGCACGTCGGGAGCTACATAATAGCCGTCGCCAGCCTCCAGAATCTTCTTCTCGCCACCGATGGTCAGCTCGAACTTACCACTGGCCACGTAGGTGGCCTGCGTGTGGTAGTGCTTGTGGGCCTTGCCTACAGCACCCTTCTCAAACTTCACCTTCACCACCATCAGCTGACCGTCATAACCCATAATCTGGCGCTGAACACCGGGTTCTGCATCCTCCCATTTCAAGTCTTTCTCATAGAGGAAGCTCGCGCTGCGCGTCTTCTGGCAGCACTCCTTTTCACAATTCTTGTCGTTCATATCACATTTTTTGTTACTTGTTTTGCTCGTCTGAGCACTCATAGCGACGGTTACCATCATGGCAACAGCCATCAAAATCATCTTTTTCATTTTCATTATTGTTTTGTTTTTTAAGTTTCATAATAAACTTTTAGTAAGACGAATATAATTCTGTTTCGTTTAACAAAACAGACAAAAAATTTGGCACATTGAACGCTTATTTGTATTTTTGCATGCTGAAAAGGAAAATGAGCTATGAGCACGATTGAAATCAGACAGGTGACCAACAGGAAGGAACTGAAACAGTTCGTTCAGTTCTACTACGACCTGTATCGTGGCAACGACTGCGCCGTGCCCTACCTCTTCAGGGAGGAGATGAACACGCTGCGGAGCGACAAGAACCCGTCGTTCGAATGCTGCGAGGCTGCCTACTTCATGGCCTTCCGCGATGGCAAGATGGTGGGGCGCGTGGCTGCCATCATCAACCGGCGTGCCAACGAGCGGTGGAACTGCCATCAGGTACGGTTCGGCTGGTTTGACTTCATCGATGACATCAGCGTGAGCACCGCACTGCTCCAGGCTGTGGAGGAGTGGGGGCGCAGCCGGGGCATGACCGAGATAGCGGGGCCGCTGGGCTTCATCGATACCGACCGCGAAGGAATGCTGGTGGAAGGCTTCGACCAGTTATCGACCATGTACGTCAACTACAACTACGCCTACTATCCGCAGCACATGGAGCGGATGCAGGGTTTCAAGAAAGACAATGACTACGTGGAGATGAAGGTGAAAGTGCCCGAGGTGGTGCCTGAGAAATTCGCGAAGATTACCGAGATGGTGCGCAATCGCTACGGCCTTCATGTCCATAAGTTCACCCGCAGAGAGCTCATCGACCAAGGCTATGGCCGCCAGCTGTTCAACCTGCTCAACGCGACGTACCAGAACCTCTATGGCTTCAGCCAACTCAGCGACCGCCAGATCAACAAACTGGTGAACGACTATATCAAGATAGCCGACCTCAACCTGATAACGGGCATCATGGACGGCGAGAAACTCATCGGCTTCGGCATCACCTTCCCCTCGTTCTCACACGCCATGCAGAAGACCCGCGACGGCCGTTTCCTGCCCTTCGGATGGTGGCACATGCTGAGAGTACTCAAATGGCACAAAACCCCCATTGTTGACCTACTGTTAATCGGCGTACTGCCCGAATACCGCGCCAAGGGAGCCAATGCCCTCATCTTCGACGACCTCATCCGCTGGTTCCAGCGCTACCATTTCCAGTGGGCAGTGACCGGGCCGCAGATGGAAAGCAACGAGGGCGTGCTGTCGCAGTGGCAATACCTGGAAGCCATCCAGCACCGTCGCCACCGCTGCTATCGCAAGCCACTATAAATAAAGGTATCCTGATTACTTGATCCACCTTATTTCTTAGGAAAAGGAGAGCCGTGCGAGTTTACTCGCTGGCTACCGACCGTGTACACATCGGGGTCGGTTCCGCTGTGTTTATAAAATTAAAAATGTAAGGTTAGAATATTTAAAATGACTTTGTAGTCGTTACAAACCCTTGCTGGGGGTCGCGGGAAGACTTTGTCGCCGCGTCAAAACGTCGCCGAGGGTCGCGGGAAGACTTTGTCGCCGCGTCAAAACGTCGCCGGGGGTCGCGGGAAGACTTTGTCGCCGCGTCAAAACGTCGCTGGGGGTCGCGGGAAGACTTTGTCAGACTGTCAAACCCTTGCCAAGGGTCTTGGGAAGACTTTGTCAGACTGTCAAACCCTTGCCAAGGGTCGCGGGAAGACTTTGTCAGACTGTCAAACCACTTTGTGTGCACAGCGGGACAGGCACGGTGTGACAAAGGTAATTACCAGCCGAAAATATCTGCGTGGGTACCAGTTTCAAGGAACAAAAGCGTTAGCTGTTTGTCATTCTGTTCCCAGGTCATCAACCAGTTGGGCTGGATGTGACACTCCCATTGCCCTTTATGATTGCCTTTCAATGGGTGAGGTCGATACTCGTCAGGAAGCGTACCTGTTTCAGAGAGAATCCTAATTGCATGCTTAATGGCATCTATATCCAAGCCTCTCTTGGCACACTTTCTTAAATCTTTCTTGAACCGATGAGTATAGTCAATGCTGTACATTAGCCAAGAATTTGATCAAACAAATCATCGACACTACTGGCGTGATAAACACGTCCGTTCTTGACATCGTCCATAGCTTCTTTGTAATGGGCAGTCTTTGTGATGTCATCAACCTTGGGAGTTGATTTCTGTACCCTGACAGAGGTCACGCCCACAAGCATCTTGCATGCACTCTTTACTTTTGAAACTAAGCTCTCATCTGGAACTTGTAATACTACTGTTGCCATGATAAATATATGTTAGTATGAAATTCGCTGCAAAATTACAACTTTATTCCCAATTACCGCTATAAAGCACAAAAAACTCAAAGCGAATCGCTAATGCTCGTTTTCTGCTATGAGTTGCAAGAGGCGCTCCACGGCTTGTTCCTCAGGAATGTTCTTCGCCACGCATACCTTTTGCTTGTAGAGCGATATCTTGCCGCGCCCTGCACCGACATAGCCGTAGTCGGCATCGGCCATCTCACCGGGACCATTGACAATGCAACCCATGATGCCTATCTTCAAGCCCACCAAGTGGCTGGTGGCAGCCTTGATGCGGGCAATGGTCTCCTGAAGGTTATACAGGGTACGACCGCAGCCTGGGCAGGAGATGTATTCGGTCTTGGTGAACTTGATACGGGCAGCCTGCAGAATGGCGTCCGCAAGGGTCAGCAACTGTTCGCGACTGAATCGCGAACCACTATTTATCACAAGCTTCGTAGCCTTGCGGTCGATGAGCAAGGCACCTACGGCCATAGAAGCCTTGAGTTGCAGTGTTTCCCAATCGGGCGCATCGAGGGTCAGGGTAATGGTATCGTCGTGGATGCTTGCCTCAGCCTCAGCACGTAGTTGGGCACATTCGGGAATCATATCCACCAGTTTACGGGCAACGGGAATCTCGCACTCAGGCTCTTCCGACAGAGACACGCGGATGGTATCGCCAATGCCTTCGGTCAGCAGGGCACCGATGCCTACTGCCGATTTGATACGACCGTCCTCGCCCTCACCGGCCTCCGTAACGCCCAGGTGCAGGGGATAGTGCATATCCTCCTGGTCCATCGTCTTGACGAGCAACCTCACGGTGGTGACCATCACCACGGTGTTGGACGCCTTGATGCTGATGACGACATCATCGAAATGTTCACGTCTGAAGATGCGCAGAAACTCCATGCAGCTCTCGACAATGCCATCGGGGGTATCGCCATAGCGCGACATGATACGGTCAGAGAGTGAGCCGTGGTTCACACCGATGCGCACGGCGGTATGGTGCTCCTTGCAGATATTGATAAAGGGTACGAGCTTGGCTTCTATCTTCTTCAGTTCGGCAGCATATTCCTCATCGGTATATTCCAGATGCTTGAACGTGCGTCCTGGGTCAACATAGTTGCCGGGGTTGATGCGCACCTTCTCACAATACTGAGCAGCCACATCGGCAGTATGTGCCGTGAAGTGGACGTCGGCCACCAGGGGTGTCATATAACCGTCAGCCTTCAACCGTGCAGAGATGTTCTTCATATTCTCTGCCTCACGCGTTCCCTGGGTGGTAAAGCGAACCAGTTCACCACCGGCATCAATAATACGCTTGGCCTGAGCGACGCCACCCTCGGTGTCGTTGGTATCGACCGTAGCCATTGACTGGATGCGGATGGGATTGTCGCCGCCAATGGCAATGTTGCCGACATGGGCGACGGTGGTGACCCTTCTTTGTATCGGACTCATAGCACTTATAGGTCTCATAGGACTCATCGTATTAATTGGTCTTAAATTGGTATTTCACTTCTGCCAAGTCTTTGTTGGCCTTCTCTATCTTAGCCTTCAGACCACTCTTATAGTCTGCCAAACGCTGGGCAATAGCCTCATCGCTCAATGCCAGCATCTCAACAGCGAGGATGGCTGCATTCTGAGCACCATTGACACCGACGGTAGCTACGGGAATGCCCGGGGGCATCTGTATGATGCTGAGCATGGCATCCAGACCGTCCAACATACCCTTGATAGGCACACCAATGACGGGTAGGGTGGTGGAGGCTGCTATCACACCGGGCAGTGCTGCTGCCATACCGGCTGCGGCAATAATTACTTTCAGTCCACGGTCCTTGGCACCTTTTGCAAAGGTCTCTACAGCCTCCGGTGTGCGGTGGGCTGACAATGCATTCACCTCGAAGGGTATCTGCAGTTCATCCAGCAGCTTACATGCTTTCTCCATAACGGGCAGGTCGCTGGTGCTGCCCATGATAATACTAACAATTGGGAACATATTTTTTTAATTCATAATTTATAATTCATAATTGGGCTCTCGCATCTCGCATCTTACATCTCACATCATCCATCACCCATCATCCATCATCCATCATCCATCTCACATCATCCATCATCCATCATCCATCTAAATAAACAATATCGCAACGGCAGCACAAACGAAGCCGACCCAGAAGCCGGTTACTACCTGTGCCAGGTTATGCTGTCGCAGAATCATACGACTGGTGCCCAGCATTCCTGCCACGATAAATACCAGACAGAACCACCATACAGGATTGAAGCCCAGATACTCGGCAAAGGCAAACAAGGCACCTCCTACACCACCGATGGCTGCCGTATGGGTAGAGATTTTCCACCATATATTGGTAATGGCGCATACTATCTGCACCAATAGGGCTGCAATGATGATTGACCCCATGAAATGAGGCATGTGCAGACGCTCCATGAGATAGATGCAGGTGAAATAACAGAGGATGGAGATGACGTAGGGCACCATACGCCGCTCACGCCGTCCTAACTCGATGAGGTTCCAACCCTGATAGCGACGATACAGGTGAATCAACACCGTAGGCAACAAGATGGTAAAGAGGTAGGTCATCAACAGCACATGGAGCTTGTAGGTCCATGGGAACATGCTCAGATAACTGAAAAAGAAGAGAACTACCAACCCTACGATGGGCAGGTAGAAGGGCGTGAACACCATACTGAGGAGACGCGCCATCAATATCATTTGTCTTTCACTCTTCATACTTCACAATATTAGCGACGCAGTCGCGCTATGGGTATTCCCAATGCCTCGCGGTATTTTGCCACCGTACGGCGGGCAATGGGATATCCGCGTTTTGTTAATTCCTCCCGCAGCGCATCATCGCTGAGGGGGGCATGCTTATCTTCTGTATCGACGATGTCGCGGAGGGCTGCCTTGATCTCACGGGTCGATAGCTCTTCACCAGCGGCAGTGGTATAGCCGTCGCTGAAGAAATAGCGCAACGGGAAGGTTCCCCAGCGAGTCTGGGCATATTTTGAATTTGACACGCGCGACACCGTGCTAAGGTCTAACCCCGTCTTCTCCGCAATATCTTTCAGAATCATGGGACGGAGAGATGCCTCGTCACCATCCTCGAAGAAACGGTGCTGCCATTGGATGATGGCTTTCATGGTGACGGTCAAGGTGTGGCGCCGCACCTGAATAGCCTCGATGAAGTTCTGTGCTGCATCCACCTTTTTCTTTGTATATAGCAGGGCTTCCTTCATCTGCCGACTCATATTATCCTTGTTTTCCTGATACTCTTTGAGGGTGTCGGTAAACGACTGGGATACATGTAACTCAGGAATGTCACCCGTGTTCAGCGAGAAGGTCACCGTACCGTCTTCCTGCGTATCGACGATAAAGTCGGGCGTAATCTGCTGGATGGAACGTCCCACCTCTTCACCCATCGATGTCCCTGGCTTGGGATTCAGTTTCCGCAGCTCTTTGATAAGAGTTTCTGCCTGCAAGTCGGTGAGTTGCAGTTGTTGCTGCAATTTCTCCCAATGCTTTTTGGTAAACAGCTCGAAATAGGTTTCTATGGTCTGCTGCATCAGGTCTTTCAACTTAGAAGGCTCTCGACGGGCAATCTGTAGCAACAAGCATTCTTGCAGCGAACGGGCACCGATGCCGGCAGGATCGAAGTCCTGTAACTTGCGAAGCACCTGCAGCAGGTGTTCGTCGGTGATGTCGATATGATGATAGATAGCCAGCTCGTCACAGATGCTGTGGAGGGGTTTGCGCAGAAGTCCGTCATCATCCAGCGAGCCTATCAGATACTCCATCACGCCCTTCTCTTCGTCAGTAAGGGTTGTCATATCCATCTGCTCCTTCAGCTGGTCATAAAAGGATTCGGACTGCCCATAGACAATCTCTTCGCGCTCTTCCTGCGAGGAATAGCCTCCCTGATAGACGGGCAGGTCTTCATCGTCACGCCCCAGCGATTCGAAAGCGGCATCCAAGGCCGACTGGCGTTCCTCCTGTTCATAAGAATCGGAGGTATCGGAAGATTCAGGAAACTCAGGGGACTCGGCGTATTCCGGTTCTTCGGCAGATATTTCCAAGGCAGGATTGTCGTCCATCTCCGCATTGACACGTTCCACTAGCTGTGTTATGGGCAACTCCGTCAATTGCGCCTGCAGGAGTTGCTGCTGCGTAATGCTCTGCGTCAACTTCTGCTGTTGGATCAACCTTTGTTCTTGTATCTGTTCCTGTGCCATACGCTTGTTATTGTTGCTCCGACTTCTCTATGCAATAGCGGCGGAAGTCCTTCCAGTGATAATAGGGTGCACAGTCTGTGGCTATGGGCAGGTTGGCCTCTTGCTCATTGAGGAGCACCTTCACCAGTACGTCCTGGTCCTTCGGATTGCTACGGTAGAATATCAGCTGTACACTACTAGCCATCGGGAAGACAGAAGAACACCACCAGCCCTTCGCCTCAAGGTCGTTGAAGTTGTCGGTGGCGAGATCATAGCCATTGATACCCATCAGACAGACCAGAGGCATTATCACGGTATCGTGCCCAAAACGCAACTGGGCACCGGGCTGTGCAAGTTGCAGACAGCTGTCAGCATCAGCGATAAGTCTGCGCAGCAGGTTACGCTGTGTGAAAGGCTGGCGTCCGCCGTTCAGCTTACAAGCACCATGCTGAACATACCAAAGGGCATTATCCACCTGCCACATACGGTACAGCTCCTCTGGCAAGAAGAGGTTTTTCAGATAGGTATGGTCGCTCAGATGAGTATGTAGAACGAACAGCCCCATCTTCATGAGGTAATAGTTGAAGTGCGACTCGTCAACCAGCTCTTTGATAATATCGGGATTCTTGAAAATCTGCTCCATCAGCCGGCTGTTACCCATACGTGGGTTGACATACTCATCGAAGGCCTTCTTGGTCTCTGGTGTCATATACTCCGAACGCGACCAGAGGTCTTGATGGTTCAGATAGTTCATATCACGCACAGAAGCTTCCATGGTAATCTGCAACAGGGGATTCTGCTCAGCCATCTCCATCATGGCATAACCCATCGAGGCCATACACCGCGCTGCCTTCGTGCTTTTTGCCTGTACATGCGCAGCACCTTCAAACACCTCAGGGAAGCGCTGCACCATACGCCGGGAAATCTGACGACATTGTCTGCCACCCAAGGGAGTCAGCTCACCCCATCGGCCCTCCGTATCGTTCATCACCATGTCCATTTCCTCGAGGACGTGCTTGCCTACTGGCGTCAACTCATCAACGGCTCTGGCATGCTGCATCATCCTATATGGAATGTCGAAGCCCCTTCGGTTACTGATATATCGGGAGCCATGCCTGCCATAGTGAGAGATATAGAACGGACGCTTGCCGGCAGGGGCAGGAGTCAGGTTGTTGGGTATGCTGTCCGGATAGAGGCGATAGTTGCACGAGGCGTATGTCGCATCCTTCTTGATTATCTCCAACACAGGTTGTGCCTGCGCCGTGTCTATAACGAGCAAGGAAAGAAGCGTGAACAGGAAAGCAAATCGTCTCATAGCCTTATTTCTTTTGATCCTTCTCATTGTTTCTGACATTCTCATAACGATACAGCTTACGCAGGTAATAGCGCTTCACATCATACCAATGGTAATAAGGTGCACAGTCGGACTCTATCGGCAATCGTGCCTCACGACCATTGAGCAGCACCTTCACAAGAGGGTCTTTGTCGTTCTGTCCACTACGGTAGTGAATCAGTTCTATCCTGCCTCCAAGGGGAGCGATACGGTAATTCACCCAGCCATAATGTTCCAGACTGTCCAGGTTGGAGGTGGCAACACCGCACCCGTCAAGTTCCATCAGACAGGCCAACGACATGACGGCATTCTCATGGGTGTAACGCAGATGGACGACGGGATGGTCGAGAGTCAGCACACTGTCACCCATGTGCAGCATGTTCCATAGTGTCTCACGCTGGATGTAGGGTTGCTTTCCCCCATTCAAAGCACAGTTTCCATAGCTGATATAGTTCCACGCATTCTGCCGGCGCCAATGGCGGTAGATCTCTTCCGGGGTAAACAGGTCGTAAAGCGTGAGCTGTTTCTCCAACTTCGTCTGCTGGACACTGCCTGCCAGTCGGAACAAAGCCCTGCTCAAGGCAGCTGCATCAATATTCTGTACGACATAGTTCTGGTCGGAGAAGAGCGACTCCATCAGTCTGGTATCACTGGTGTTCAGCTCATAGAACCTATTGTAGTACACCATCGTCAGGGAGTCCATACGCTGGGACGAGAGCTTGTTATCCAGCGGATTCATCCAGTTCCTGTCACGATGGGAGGAGAAAAAGGCCTTATTAGACTTACAGTGTCTGGCCAGTTCCACCATCGCCTCGTTGCATGACTGGATGTTGCGGCTTTCCACGATGCTGCGCGTATCAATATAGCTGTTAGGGGCAAACATTTCGGGGAACCGCTGTACCAGCTGCTTCATCTGTTCTCTCATCAGCAAGGCGCCGCGCTCCTTCACCTCACCGGAACGTTGACTGGCATCCTCCCACACCTGTTCAATACGTTTCAGTACGTCATGTCCCAAGCTGGTGAGCTTTCCCAGACTGTCAGCCTTGGCGAGAATATCCAGAGGGCTCTTGTATTCATTGGACTTTGTGAGATAATAAGCGGCAGGACAGCCGTAGTGACTGAAATAGTAGGGGTGCTTGCCTTTGGGAGCAGGAGTGTCATGATAGGATTTTGAAACGGGCAAGGCATAGTAAATACCTGCCGACCGATTGACGTCAGCCTTCAGTTCTTTCCTGACGTCTTGAGCCACCGTCTGCAGAATGATGCCTACAAGCATCACCATAACCGTCAATCCTATCTTCATGTTCCTCATAACGCTGAATGTTTATCACAAATAATAGGCCCTGAGTTCCGTGGCATAAGCAGCCAGTTGACGTAAATCCATGTTGCCATAGCGCTTCCATATCTGCTGACATGCTTCCAGCAGCGGATGAACAATCACCTCATGGCGACGCATATAAGGATCGCAGACCTGGAAGATGTTCAGCACATCGACCACCAGCGACGCGGGGACTTTCAGTAGGTTGGCCATATCGCGCACCTCTGGCGTCTCCTTCACCATCGTGATAGGAGTCAGGTGGAAATAGAGGTCGAGGATCAGCACCAGCGAGACAGGCAACAGCCTCTCGTCACCCTCCAACGGACGGAAGTCGGGCTCGAAGGTCTCCTTGGTCTCCACACCCTCGTAGAAGTCGCCACTGCTATTGAAGCCTATCATGTTGCGCAACAGGTTAACAGCCCTTGTCAACCGCTTGGGGTTACGACCATATTCCTCCCAGATACGCTCTATGCGAGGAGTCTCCAGATGAGCTATCTCACACTGGCGTGCAAACAGTTGCTTCGGATGGATATGCAACTCCAGGCATAAGAAAATGGCATCACGACTATACATCGGTTTTACACCTACTGGCTTGCGCAGGTAAAGCTGCATGACCAGCAGCCAATAGTCGTCGTGCCACTGGCTGTTAACTTTTGACCTCGGTGTCAAAGATGGATGATTGTTTGCCATTTTAGTCCCTCCTATTAAAGTTTTATGCTGCAAATATACGAAATATTTCAATACGTTGCAAACAAAAACCGAAATTGATGCATTTTATTGCTCTTTACTCTTGAAAGCAAGGGCATACATCCGCATCTGCTTCACCATTGCCAGCAGACCATTGGAGCGCGTTGGCGACAGGTGTTCCTTCAAACCTATCTGTTCGATGAAGTAAAGGTCTGCATTCAGAATCTCGTCGGGGGTATGTCCGCTGAGCACACGGATCAGCAGTGCCACAATGCCCTTTACTATCAAGGCATCGCTCTCCGCTGTAAAGGTAATATTTCCATCCGCATAGTCGGCCTGCAGCCACACACGGCTTTGACAACCGTCTATCAGGTTGCTCTCCACCTTGTATTTCTCGTCAAGAGGCTCCTGGTCGTTGCCTAAGTCTATCAGCAACTGGTACTTGTCCATCCAGTCGTCGAAACCGGCGAACTCCTCAATAATCTCGTCTTGTATCTCGTTAATCGTCATGATGCTAATTTACAATTTGACTATTTACTATTTGACTATTTACTATTTACGATTTATTTTCTAATCTAATAATTTTAAACAGCTTGTCGCTTGGGCGCACCTTATCGGGCACCTTGATACTGACGCGCGTGCCCTGTTGGGCAGTCTGGACGGCCTGCACGTCGTCATGAATCTCGTCAACGGTGACATACATCACACCCGTTGTAGGACCTGTTATCAGCATCTTGTCGCCTACGGAGAACGTGTCAGCCTCGGCCCTTTCCGATGTACTGCTTGCGCTCCGTAGCGTTCGACCCGTAGTTCTTGTTCCACTCGCCCAGCGTCTGTCCCTGGTAGTAGCCGTCCCAGAATCCGCGGTTGAAGACGGTGGCCAGTCGCTCGTCCCAAGCATCCTTTTTCTCCTCCGTGAACGTATCGTCCAATACACTCAGGATAGCCTCCTTGTAGCATTTCACGACGGTATAGACATATTCGGGACCACGGGCACGCCCTTCAATCTTAAAGACGCGCACACCGCTCTTCATCATGCGGTCGATGAAGCGGATGGTCTTCAGGTCCTTGGGCGACATGATATACTTCGACATATCTGCATGCAGGCACCACGGTTGGCTGAGCGCCCCGTATTGTCCAGACTCATATAGCACTTGCCACTGATTGCCATGCAGAGTGCTCCGTGGCAGAACATCTCGATACGCACCTGCTCACCACTGGGACCGCACACGTGCTGCTCCTCTATCTGACGGTAAATCTCAGCCACCTGGTCGAGGTTCAACTCACGCGCCAGCACCACCACATCGGCAAACTGGGCATAGAACTTCAGTGCCTCGATGTTCGAGATGTTCAACTGAGTGGAGAGATGCACTTCCACCCCCACCTGCCTGCAATACTGCATGACGGCCACGTCGCTGGCAATGATGGCAGATATCTCGGCCTCCTTGGCGGCATCCACTATCTGGTGCATCAGCGCAATGTCCTCGCCGTAGATGATGGTGTTCACCGTCAGGTACGATTTTACGCCGTGCTTCCGGCACTGGGCGGCAATGTCGCGCAGGTCGTCGATGGTGAAGTGGTTGGCGGAGTGCGAACGCATGTTCAACTGCTCCACGCCGAAATATACGCTGCCGGCACCAGCCTGAAACGCTGCCATCAGCGACTCACGGCTGCCTACAGGTGCCATGATTTCAAAGTCTTTCATATTCATGGGTGCAAAATTACGAAATAACGGTGACATACGCATGCAATTTTGGAAGAAATTACAACTTAAAGCGCCCGGCGTCGTGCTTCTGGCGCAGTATCATGCGTCGCTCCTTGGGAGTCTGTGTGCGTCCGCGGCGGATGAATACGCAGAAATTGGTGTGCGACCCGAGTCCTGTGCGACGAGCCACCTCCTTGATGGTCATGTCGGTGTAGCGCAGGTAGTCGTCGGCCAACCGCAGCAGGTAGGCGGTGCGGAAGTCCTGCGCCTTCATGCCCGTCAGTACAAAGACGAGCGAGTCGATGTCCTCGGTGCGCAGTCCGTAGATTTTGCAGAACTCCATCTGCACGTCCTTGCCCTCCGTCAGCCGTCGCAGGAAGTGGTCCATCACCTTCACGCCCGTCGGGTTCAGGTTGCGCGCTATCGGTTCGTAGTGCGCCTCACCGTCCTCGTCATACCGCCGCTTCGCCGTGAAGGGCGAGATGTACAAATCGTCCACTGTCCACTGTGGCTGGCCCTGATACTTCCTCGGCGGTCGCCTTGACCATGAATAATACGACATACGCTTACCTCCTATTTCTGGTTTTTGGGGCAAAGTTACACATTTTCCACCACACCGCCAAGGATTTTTGCCACAAATCGCCCGCCGGATTTTAAGTCTCCGTGTGGAGACAATGAACTTCAGTCACCGAGTTTTAAATCTTCGTGGATGGCAATTGAACTTCAGTCACCGAGTTTTATATCTTCGTGGAGGGCAATTGAACTTCAGTCACCGAGTTTTAAATCTTCGTGGAAGGCAATTGAACTCCAGTCATCGAGTTTTACATCTTCGTGGAGGGCAATCGAACTTTAGTCACCGAGTTTTAATGCCAACTGGGAAGTCATTGAACTCGCCCGTCGAGTTTTAAGTAAAACCGGGCAGTCATTGAGTTTGTCACCCCAAGGAATCGCCTCGGCGAAGAAATCGGGCGAAATGGTACGGTAAACCGGATATTATGCGTACCTTTGCAAACGACCATCGCCGAATGAAGATACAATCTGCTGTATTCATGGTTGTGGCATCACTGCTCATGGGATGCAGCAACCGCCCGCCCAAGGAGTATGTCCACGATGTGCTGTTGCCCATGACACCCGTGAAGAACCAGGGAGCAACGGAACTCTGCTGGGCCTATGCCATGCTGGCAACCATCGAGACGGAACACATCCTGCGGGGCGACTCGGTGAACCTGTCACCCGTCTATATCGGACGTATGCTGGAGCACCATCCCTCGCCCAACAAGGAACAACCACAGCGCGCTATGTGTCAGACGGCGCTGAACCTGATGGCACGCTATGGCATGGTGGGCTACGACGTACTGCCCGACGATGCCACCCCAGAGCTGTCCACCCCGAAATGGGTCTTCATGCTGGGAGCGAAATACACGCCACTGGAGTTCGCACATAGCGTGTGTGCCCCCGACGAATACCTCTCGCTGACCTGCTGCCCGGACTCACCCTATTACAAAAAGATAGAGGTGCCTGTGCCCGACAACTGGGAGCACAACCGCCTGCTGAACATACCACTCGACACGCTCAAGGCACACACCGACCGTGCACTGCTGCATCGCCATCCCGTCTGCTGGGAAAGTCGCGGACATGCCATGTGCATCGTAGGCATGGCGCACGATTCCCTTCAGCAACGTTACTATATTATGAAAAACTCGTGGGGCACCGACCAGCCTCATGGCGGACTGGTCTATATGCCTGCCGACGAGATGTGGCGCGATGTAATAGCCCTTTATATGACAAAAGAAGCCTACTCGCTGGAGTAGGCTTCCTTTTTTTGTTCCGAAAAAAATATTTTCCCTTAATTGAGCGGTAGCAAATTTTTCACTTTTCACTTATTAAGTTTCCACGTCACACCGTCCTTGGTGTCCTTCACCTCAAAACCGGCAGCAGCCAGCTCGTCGCGAATCTTGTCCGAGGTAGCCCAGTCCTTGTCGGCCTTGGCCTTGGCGCGCAGTTCCAGCACCATGTCCATCACCTTTCCGAAAGCTTCCTCGCGGGCGTTGCCTCCATTGACCATTGAACATTGACCATTGACCATTGAGAGTCCGAGGATGTCGAAGGCGAAGAGGTGCATGGTGTCCTTCAGTTCCTGCAGACAGTCGGCACAGATAGTGCCCTTGTGATCCACCAGCTTGTTGATGGTGGTGCATGCCTCGAAGAGATGACTGATGACCTGCGGAGTGGCGAGGTCGTCGTTCATGGCGTCGTAGCACTTCTGGCGCAACGTCTTCACCATCTTCTCCGTCTCAGCGTCACAGCTGTTTGCCGGCTGGATACGGTCCATGTCGGCAATGGCATTCGTCAGCTTCTCCAGTCCGCGCTCAGCAGCCACCAGTGCCTCGTTCGAGAAATCCACCGTGCCGCGATAGTGCGCTGACAGGATGAAGAAGCGGATGGTCATGGGTGAATAGGCCTTCTCCAGCAACGGATGGTTGCCGGTAAAGAACTGCTCCAGCGTGATGAAGTTGTTATACGACTTGCCCATCTTCTTGCCGTTGATGGTCAGCATGTTGTTGTGCATCCAGTATTTCACGGCAGGATGTCCCATCGACGCCTGGGCCTGTGCTATCTCGCACTCATGGTGGGGGAACACCAGGTCCATGCCGCCGCCGTGGATGTCGAACATCTCACCCAGATACTTCCTGCCCATCGCCGTACACTCGCAGTGCCAGCCGGGGAAACCGTCGCTCCAAGGGGAGGGCCAGCGCATGATGTGCTCGGGCTGTGCCTTCTTCCACAGGGCGAAGTCAGCCTGGTTCTTCTTCTCGCCGACACCGGCCAGCTCACGGCTCTCGTCCTTGATATTCTCCAAAGAACGGCCGGAGAGAATGCCGTACTTGAACTTCTTGTTGTAAGCCTCGATGTCGAAATAGACGGAGCCATTCGACTCGTAGGCAAAGCCGTTGTCCAGAATCTGCTGCACCAGCTGCTGCTGCTCGATGATATGTCCGGTGGCATGGGGCTCGATGCTTGGGCGCAGCACGTTCAGCGCATCCATATACTGATGGTAGCGGTTGGTATAGTACTGGGCAATCTCCATCGGTTCCAGCTGTTCCAGACGGGCCTTCTTGGCTATCTTGTCCTCACCCTCGTCGGCATCATGCTCCAGATGACCCACATCGGTGATGTTACGGACGTAGCGAACCTTATAGCCTAAATGCTTCAGGTAGCGGAACAGCAGGTCGAAGGTGATGGCAGGACGCGCATGTCCCAGATGGGGGTCGCCATAAACGGTAGGACCGCAGACATACATGCCTACGTTGGGGGCATGCAACGGCTCGAAGCGCTCCATCTGGCGCGTCAGCGTATTATAAATAACTAATTTCGATTCCATAATTTAAATCCTGAACCGCGAAGCGGTGAATTTAATTTTTAATCTTCTCTGAACCGCGAAGCGGTGAATTTAATCTTTAATCTTTAATCTTTAATCTACTTAACGTACTCCGCGAAATCGGTGAGCTTCATGTCGCCCTTGCGAGCCAGCGTGTCGTGCATGGCAAATGCTGCCGGCAGGTTATGACGGGTCTGACCCATCTTGGCAATCTTCAGGTAATCCCACAGCAGCTGCTTATAGTCGGGGTGTGCACAGTTCTCGATGATGCACTCAGCACGCTGGATGGGTCCTTTTCCGCGGAGGTCGGCAATACCCTGCTCCGTCACGATGATGTTCACGTCGTGCTCTGAGCTGTCCTGGTGACTTACGAAAGGTACGATGGAAGAAATCACGCCACCCTTGGCCACGGAAGGACAGGTGAAGATAGAGAGGTAGGCGTTGCGGATGAAGTCACCCGAACCTCCGATACCGTTCATCATCTTCACACCGCTGATGTGAGTAGAGTTCACGTTGCCATAGAGGTCGGCCTCGATAGCGGTATTGATGGCGATGACACCTAAGCGGCGGATAATCTCAGGCGAGTTGGAAATCTCGCTCTGGCGCAATGTCAGGTGGTTCTTGAAGTAGTCCATATTGTCATAGACCTGCAGCAGACACTCGTTAGATACGGTGAGCGAGCAGGCGGAGGCATCTTTCACACGACCGTTCAGCATCATGGCTACCACGCTGTCCTGCAGCACCTCGGTATAGATGTTGAAGTCGGGCACGTGCTTGTCCTGACCCAGTGCGCCGAGGATGGCATTGGCTGTTGAGCCCACACCACTCTGCAGGGGCAGGAACTCCTTGGGGATGCGTCCCTTGTGCATCTCTTCCACCAGGAACTCAGCTGTCAGGAAACCAATCCTGTCGGTTACGGGGTCGCTGTCCTTGAAGGCACGGGCCTCATCGGGAATGTTACACTCTACGACACCCACCACCTTCTCCTTGGGGATAGATACGAAAGACTGACCGATGCGGTCGCCGACATGCTCAATGGGAATAGCCTTGCGGTAAGGGGGATCCAGCGGCTCATAGACGTCGTGGATGAACTTGGCATTGGGGTTATGGAACGAGTTAAGCTCCAGAATAACGTGCTTGGCCAGACGGGCAGCCGTAGGACTGATACCACCGGCAGCGGTCAGATAGACATGATAGTCGTTGCCCACCTCTTCGATGTCGCACACCTCCAGGATGGCCCAGTCCAGCGGACCGTAGAAGCCATAGCGCAACTCCTGTGCCATGTGACTCAGGTGCAGGTCGTTGTAGGGTATCTCACCGGCATTTACATGCTTGCGGAAATCGGGATTGGTGGTGTAGGGGGCACGATAGAGGATAGCCTGTGCATTAGCCAGGTCACCATCGGTGCTCTGACCGGTAGAGGCTCCTGTGAAGATAGCCACCTTGAACTCACGACCGGCCTCGTGCTCGGCAATGGCAAGCTTGGCCAGTTCCTTTGTTGTTGCCTTGGCCACACCGGCAGGTGTAAAGCCACTCATGGCGATGTGCTCGCCATTCTTAATCAGTGCTGCAGCCTCGGCAGCAGTCATTCGTGTATAAGCCATATTAATTTACTATTTGACAATTTACAATTTGACAATTTACTATTTACTATTTACTATTTGGCCGCTCGGCCCGCAGGGACGCTTGCCAGAGCAAGAATTTTGCCTGCAAAATTACTACTTTTCAACCAAACCACCAAATAAACCAAGATTATTCTTCCCTCTTCCCTCTCCCCTCTTCCTTCTTCCCTCTTCCCTCCTACACGTATTCCATCAGCACATCCCACACGGCAATGATATGACAAAGCGAGCCCAGCAAGACGAAGAAGTGGAATACGGAGTGCATGTATCTCTTCTTATTAAACGAATAGAACACGGCACCGGTGATATACGCCACTCCCTCGGCAATAATCCATACGACGGCAGCCGTTGATACCGTGTCGATAAGCGGCTTGAAGGCCACCAGCACACTCAGCCCCATGCCTACGAAGCAGAATGTCTCGACATTGGAGTGTTCCTTCAGTCGGACGAAACTGATGATGGTTCCGGCGATGGCACACACCCATACGAACGTGAACAGCGTCCAGCCCCAGTTAAGGGAGAGGGAAGAGGGAAGAGGGAAGAGGGAAGAGGGATGAGGGAAGAGTGAGAAATCGGATGACGCATTGCGCAGAGCCACCAGTGTCAGTGGCGAATAGCTGCCGGCAATGTGCCAGTAGATGGCGGCATGGTCCCAACGGCGCAACCGCTCCTTCCACTTCGACCGTCGGGGCAGCGCATGATAGATGGTGGATGCCACATACGAGCCCAGCATGCCGAACAGGTAGAGGCATACCCCCAGTCGCGCCCACGGATTGTCACCGCGGAAGGAAATCCAGAGGAAGATAATGCCGAAGACAACACCCATCACGATACCACTGGCATGCGACCAGGAGTTCCACAGCTCTTCTTTATGGGTATAGCGGATAGCCATCGGGCTTATGGTAGGGTCAGAAGCTCCGCAACCATGAGCGCAGCTCCGTCATCATTTCCAGATGACTGGCAAACGACTGGCGTATTCCGAAGCCGTGACCTCCCGTGGGATAGATATGCAGCGAGGCGGGCACCTTCTCACTGTAAAGGGCCTCGTAATAGCTGATGCTGTTAATGGGCGACACGGAGCGGTCGTCATTAGCCAGGGCTATGAAAGCACGTGGCGTATGCTTGGTGACACACTGCTCGTTGGAATATTCTGCCAGCAACTTACGCTTGGGTTTCTTGCCCAGCAGATTATCGCGCGAGCCCTGATGGGTGATGCCCTGCTCCATCGAGATGACGGGATAGAACAGTATCTGGAAGTTGGGGGCAGCATCGCCCGTGGAATGGGTGGCTACGGTAGAGGCCAGATGACCGCCTGCCGAGAAGCCCATGATGCCCACGTCGTCCTTGTTGATATTCCATGCCTTCGCATTGCTGCGCACCAGGCGCATAGCCTGGTCGGCATCCTCCTGCGGAACGGTATAATGACCGTGAGGCATGCGGTACTTCACCACGATGAGGGCGATACCCTGACCGGTGAAGAACGGAGCCCAGTCGTGACCCTCATGCTGCATGGCCAGATGCTGGTAACCGCCACCTGGACAGCAGACCACGGCTCTTCCCGTAGCCTTCTTGGCATCGGGCAGATATACCCACACCTTAGCCTGGTCTTCAGGGTCACCATTACTTGTACGCGGGCCGTCAGGCCATAGGTTGATCTCTTGTGCTTTCTGTGCGAAAGCTCCTGCCGACAGGAGCATCATAGCTAATAAAAAAAACTGTTTCATCATTTCTTTTTTCATGAACCGCGTGCAAAGATACGATTTAGCGAGCAGAAAACCAAGATTTTCAAGCCTCAGAGTTACGATTTAGCGAGCAGAAAACCAAGATTTTCTTGAGTTTTTTCGAGCGTGCCCCCTGCCCCGGCCTGTTGAGGGCGGGGAGTAGAATGCAGGGATGGCGGAAATAAAATTCTGAGGGGAAACTTGGAGTTCTCGCGGAAAAGCACTATCTTTGCACGCAGAACCAAACGTAAGAGTATTATGGAAACAAGAACCATCAACGTACACGTCAACGTGCCCCGTTCGTATCGCATTGACCTGTTGGAGCGCCAGCTCACCTCCTACGCCGAACAGCTCATTGCTCAGGCTAAACCCGCAAAGAAAGGCAAGCACCGCCATGAGGCGCTCTGCGGCATCTTCAGCACGGAAGCCACAAAGGATGAACTCGTCGAGGACTACCTGAAGGATAAGTACCAACTGTAGAAGGCCATGAAAGTTTTCCTCGACACGAACATCTTCCTCGAATACTTCGAGCGCAGGCGGCAGTACGAGGCCGTAAGCCAGCTGCTGAGCGCCATTGAGGACGGGCGGCTGAAAGCCGTCGTCTCGGCAGGCTGCATCTACACGCTGGTCTATCTCGTCCGCACGGAACTGAAGCGGCAGGGCATCCACCGCCCAGAGCAGACGCTGCGGGTGCGACAGACCCTCGACATCATATTGTCGATGGTCACCGTAGCAGGCATCAGCCACAAACACATGGTCATTGGCAATAGCGACCCGGCATTCGACGACATTGAGGACAGCTTCCAGTACCAGTGCGCCCTGCAGAACAAATGCGACGCCCTCGTCACTATCAATCTGAAAGACTATCGCAATGCCGACACGTCGGCGATGGAAATCCTCTCGCCAGAGGCCTTCGTAAGCAGATTTCTGTAGCCCCTCGCACCTCACCCCCTCCGCCGAGACATCCCCAAGATGCCTCGGCGCTTCCTTTCCCCCGGCCTCAGCAGGGCGGGGAGTAGAATGCAGGGAGGGCGGAAATAAAGACCCTCCCCCTGCCCCTCCCTGTTGAGGGCGGGGAGTAGAATGCAAGATAGGCTGCATCTCGGAAATACAAAGAAAAACAAGTTTTCCTTTGGCATTTCTCTCGATTTGCACTATCTTTGCACGCAGAACCAAACGTAAGAAGATTATGAGCATCGACACCTACAAACTGACAAGCATGGAGGAGCCTACCGACGAAGTGCTCTCGCAACTGATGCGTGAGGCCGCTGAAGAGGCAAGGCAGAAGAGAGCAGAAGCAACGGCACGTTTCTTCGGACAACTGAAACGTGAATCTGAAAAGATAGCAGCATCATGTTAACAGATAAACACCGTCCAGTACTCATCGTTATTGCCGGCCCAAACGGGTCGGGCAAGACCACGATTACCTCGAAGATTCTTCGTCACGAATGGCTTGAAGATGCACTCTACGTCAATCCCGACCAGGTGGCGCAGGACCGATTCGGCGACTGGAACTCGCCCCAGGCTGTGCTACAGGCAGCACAATACTGCGAGGAGCAGCGTGAAGCGTGTCTGAAAAACGGTCAGAGCCTCATCTTCGAGACGGTGCTCTCCAGTGACGGCAAAGTGGACTTCATCCGTCGCGCTCATGAAGCAGGCTATTTCATTCGCTTGTTTTTCGTGTCCACCAGCCACCCCACTATCAACGCATTACGTATTGCTCAGCGAGTAATGGAGGGCGGTCACGACGTGCCGATTCCCAAGATCATCTCGCGCTATCAGAAGTCGATACTCAACTGCAAGCGCGTGGCAGCCATTGCCGACCGCGTGTATGTTTATGACAACTCTATAGACGACACCGAGGCCCGCCTGCTATTCCGCATGACCGACGGCAAG
>CACXSA010000045.1 GCA_902770195.1 uncultured Prevotellaceae bacterium | reverse complement strand
AGCGGTGGCGGAACAACGCCAACAACGCCTGATACACCAAGTGGTAGCGGAACTGACACGCCGGGAACGGACACGCCTCCAAGTGGCGGTGGTGATAACTCCGGCGATAACGGCGGGGGAAGCGGTGGCACTGAAGGGGGTGACGAATTCTAAGTCGCGGATGGTAATATAAACGGAACGGGGAGCACAGCGCTCCCCGTTCTTGTTTTTAGGCACGGATTTTTTTTATTTAGGCACGGATGGACACGTTTTTTTAATTAGGCACGGATGGACACGGATGGACACGGACTTTTAAAATCATCAGCGCAAAAATATATTATTCCGTGGCCATCCGTGGCCATCCGTGCCTAAAATAACATCCGCGCCAAAAATAACATCCGCGCCTAATAATGAAAAAAAAATATCAAACCGAAAGGATTCTGCCAAGATTTATAGGTTTTCCGGACGGAATTTATAGAATACCCGAAATCTTTTTGGCTTTTCACACGGTATTTTGTAATTTTGCAAATGAAAAAAAAACAAAATAAGGATTATGGAAACAAAACATGTACAATACGAAACGCAGGGCACATGCTCGAAACTGATCGACGTGACCGTAGATGAGAACAACATCATCCAGCAAGTGTCTTTCCTGGGCGGATGCAACGGAAACCTGCAGGGAATATGCCAGCTGGTGAAAGGACAACACGTGGATGACGTGATTAGTAAGCTGAATGGCATAAAATGCGGGACGAAGAGTACTTCATGCCCCGACCAACTGTGCCGCGCACTGGAACAGCTGAAATAAGAGAGTTCCTTTAGGACAACTGGAGAAATCCTTTAGACTACTCGGAAAAATCCTTTAGGCTATCCGGAAAAATCCTTTAGACTATCCAGTAGAACAAAAAAAAGGTTGCTAATCGATGAATTAGCAACCTTTCTTTGTAGCGGGAGGGGGACCCGAACCCTCGACCTCCGGATTATGAATCCGACGCTCTAACCAGCTGAGCTACCCCGCCATCTTGCTTGTAAGCGGATGCAAAGGTACAACTATTTTCCGAAACACCAAAACTTTTTCACGAAAAATCTTTGTGCTTCGATTTTTTTTTGTACTTTTGCGCCGTAATACAAATAATCTAACCTAACTAAAATGGAAACAATGAGAAAACTAACCATCGAATACCCTCTCTCGACGAAATCGCCGAAAATCGTATGGGACATGATTAGTAACGCTGCAGGGCTGCAAAAATGGCTGGCAGATAAAGTCACAGAGGACAACGAGACAATGACTTTCACTTGGGGTCACCCCTGGACGGAGCGCGACACCAAGCAATCCAAAATACTCGAAGTAGAAAAATACGACCACATACGCTTGTTATGGGACTACCATGAGGACACTCCGGAAGCCTTTTGGGAAATGCGCATAGAGGTAAGCGACCTTACCGGTCAGCTGAGCCTGCTCATCACGGACTTTGCTGCTGACGAAGACGAAGAATCCGACCTGCGCGGCATCTGGGACGACAATATGGAACGCCTGCACCGCGTCAGTGGTCTATAGTGCCTTGCAAATGAGTAATCGAAGAAGTCGCTTTCTTACACCTGAAGGTATAAGCGCTTTGCGATTAGTACCTTTAAGTCTAAGAATGAAGATGTAATTGCTGAAATGTAAAATTTCTCATTACTCATTACTCATTTCTCATTTAATTATTGTACCTTTGTGCCCGATTTATGTTTCGAATAAAGAAGTTAGACATATTTATTACCAAGCAGTTCGGGCTGCTGTTCATTGCCACATTCTTCATCTGCCAATTTGTGTTGATGATGCAGTTCCTGTGGCGATATGTGGACGAACTGATAGGCAAGGGACTGTCCATGGAGGTGCTGGCACAGTTTTTCTGGTACATGGGACTGATGCTGATGCCACAAGCCTTCCCGCTGGCAATCCTGTTGTCGTCGCTGATTTCTTTCGGAAACCTGGGCGAAAGCTCCGAGCTGACAGCTGTCAAGGCGGCGGGTATCTCGCTGATGCAGTCGATGCGCTCGCTGATAGTCATCGTGACAGCCATAGCCTGTATGTCCTTCTACTTCCAGGAGGTGATTGGTCCTCGTGCCTTCATCTCGTTCCAGCAGTTGCTGATTTCGATGAAGCAGAAGAATCCGGAGGTGGAAATTCCTGAAGGCATCTTCTACGACGGCATTCCCAATTCCAACCTCTACGTGCAGAAGAAGGACATGAACACGGGTATGCTCTACGGCATCATGATATACCGCATGAACGGAGGCTATGAGGACGCTGCCGTTATCCTGGCTGACTCCGGGCGCATTCAGGCTACTGCGGAGAAGAAGCACTTGCTGTTGACACTGTATAGCGGTGAATGGTTTGAAAACATGCGCCAGTCGGGATTGAACGTCTCAGCCAATGTGCCCTATCGCCGCGAGACATTCTCCACCAAGACTATCCTACTCGACTTCGACGGTGACTTCAACATGACGGAGGCCAGTGGTATCAGCAGCGATGCCCGCTCCAAAGGGTTGTCCAGGATTCTTCATGACCTGGACTCCATCCGCGAGTTCAACGACTCGGTAGGTCACGCATACTATCACGAAGCACTGGCCACCAACTTCATCAGACCAATTCTGAAAAAGGACGATTCCATCAAAGTGGTGAAAGAGCTGGCCAAGAAAACTTTTAATATCGACTCGGCGTATGCAAAACTGGAGGGTGAGCAGAAGCAGGGAGTGCTCAAGCAGGCTGCCAACGAGGCACAGATGACGCTGAGCAGCCTGGATTTCAAATCGGAATATTCCTTCTATCTGAACAGAGAGGAACGCATGCACGAGATGGAAGCCATCAACAAGTTCACACTCTCGCTGTCGTGCCTTATCTTCTTCTTTATCGGAGCACCGCTGGGTGCCATTATCCGTAAGGGAGGACTGGGTGTGCCTGTCATCATATCCGTGCTGGTATTCATCATCTTCTATATTCTGGACATGACGGGATTCCGAATGGCACGCGACGACAACTGGACGGTGCTCTTCGGAAAGTTCCTGGGAACCGCCGTACTTACACCCCTGGCCGTGTTCTTCACCTACAAGGCGAACAACGACTCGGTGGTGTTCAATATCGACCTGTACAAAGACTTGACCATGCGGGCACTGGGTCTGCGCGTAAAGAGACATATCACTCGCAAGGAGGTGATCATAGAAGACCCGAAGTATCTGGCAGATGCCGAGATGCTGAAGAACATCAGCCTGGAAGTGGTGCGGTATTCGGAAGAGCACAAGTTGCTGCGCTGGCCCAGTCCTATCAAGGTATTCTTCCGCCCTGGCGACGATCACGAGATAGAGCATATCAACAACGTGCTGGAGGTGGCTATCGAAGACCTTTCATACACTACCAACAATTACGTGCTGATGAAGCTGAACCAATATCCCATTATCGCCACTCATGCACACACGCGCCCCTTCCAACGCAAGTGGCTGAACGTCATAACGGGACTCTTCCTGCCTACAGGCATCTTCTTCTACATCCGCATGCTGCGCTTCCGCTTCAGGCTATATAAAGACTTACAGCATATCCTCCGCATCAATGAGAAACTCATACCGAGAGTCATTGACCTGGGTGACGTCAAGTCCGAGATGGAGATTATTACATAATATATATAAATATGGAGATTTTTACATAATATATATAAATAAGGTATATGGAAATTATGGAGACATTCAAACTCAATACTATCGAAGAAGCTCTGGCAGACTTCAAGGCTGGCAAGTTCGTGATTGTGGTGGACGATGAAGACCGCGAGAACGAAGGCGACCTGATATGTGCTGCAGAGAAGATAACACCTGAGATGGTGAACTTCATGCTGAAGAATGCACGTGGCGTGCTTTGCGCACCCGTTACCATCAGCAGGAGTATAGAACTGGAGTTGCCCCACCAGGTACAAGACAACACCTCGCTGCTGGGAACTCCCTTCACGGTGACCATCGACAAGATAGAGGGATGCACCACGGGGGTATCGGCACACGACCGTGCAGCCACTATCCGTGCACTTGCCGACCCCACGTCAACAGCCCGCACATTCGGACGCCCAGGACATATCAATCCTCTTTACGCCCAGGACAATGGAGTGCTGCGCCGTTCCGGTCATACAGAGGCCGCCATCGACCTTTGCAAACTGTCGGGACTCTACCCTGCCGGTGCGCTCATAGAAATCATGAATGACGACGGTACGATGGCACGAATGCCACAGCTCATGGAGTTTGCCAAGAAGCACGACATGAAGATTATCACCATCAAGGACATGATAGCCTACCGGCTGAAGAAGGAAAGCCTGGTAGAGAAAGGCGAGGAAGTGGATATGCCTACCGAGTACGGTCACTTCCGGCTGATACCCTTCCGCCAGAAGAGCAACGGACTGGAACACATGGCACTCATCAAGGGAGAATGGGAAAAAGACGAGCCTGTCTTGGTACGCGTCCACTCATCATGCATGACCGGCGACATCCTGGGTTCCAAGCGTTGCGACTGTGGGGAGCAGCTACACAAATCCATGCAGATGATAGAAAAGGAAGGACGCGGCGTCATTGTTTATATGCAGCAAGAAGGACGCGGCATCGGACTGATGAACAAGATAGCTGCATACAAGTTGCAGGAGGAAGGACTGGACACGGTAGATGCCAACATACATCTCGGTTTCAAGCCCGACGAGCGCGACTACGGATGCGGTGCACAGATCCTGCGTCAGCTGGGAGTACAGAAAATGCGCCTGATGACCAACAACCCCGTCAAACGTGTCGGACTGGAAGCTTTTGGACTGGAAATCGCGGAAAACGTACCCATCGAGACAACACCCAACGAGTACAACTTGCGCTATCTGGAAACCAAAAAGAACCGCATGGGGCATACTCTTCATCTGAAATAAAAGGCAAAAAGATATCTTTTTAACATTAAAAAGCAAAAAAACAGCACTTTTCTTTCGTTAAAAAGAAGAAAATGATTACTTTTGCAGCTAAAGTTTTTACGACCTAAAAGAACATGGCACAATTATCTGACCGTTTACAAAGACTGGCACCGTCAGCAACACTGGCAATGTCGCAGAAAAGTTCTGAAATGAAAGCTCAAGGTATCGACGTTATCAACATGAGCGTCGGAGAACCGGACTTCAATACTCCCGACCACATCAAACAGGCTGCAAAACTGGCGATTGATGAGAACTACTCACGCTACTCGCCCGTGCCCGGATACCCAGACCTGCGTCAGGCTATTGCCCGCAAACTGGAGCGCGAGAACCATCTGCACTACACACCGGCAGAGATTCTGGTGTCGAACGGCGCCAAGCAAAGCGTCTGCAACACCGTAATGGCTCTAATCAACCCAGGTGATGAAGTAATCATCCCCGCACCATATTGGGTAAGCTATCCGCAGATGGTCCTGCTGGCAGGCGGAAAACCCGTCATTGTAGAAGCCGGATTCGACCAGAATTTCAAGATGACTCCGGAACAGTTGGAAGCTGCCATTACTCCCAAGACCCGTCTGCTGATACTTTGCTCGCCCAGCAACCCTACAGGAAGCGTCTATTCAAAAGAGGAACTGGAAGGACTTACCAAGGTGATTCTCAGCCACGAAGACCTCTTTGTCCTTGCCGACGAAATCTATGAGCATATCAACTATGTGGGAAGACATGAAAGCATTGCCCAGTTCCCAGGCATGAAGGAGCGATCCATCATCGTCAACGGCGTCAGCAAGGCATACGCTATGACGGGGTGGCGCATTGGCTATATAGCAGCTCCCGAATGGATTGTTAAAGGATGCAACAAACTGCAAGGGCAATACACTAGCGGTCCCTGCTCGGTCAGCCAGAAAGCTGCCGAGTTCGCCTATACCTCCAGTCAGGAGTGTGTAGAAGAGATGCGCAAGGCCTTTGAGCGTCGCAGAAACCTTATTGTCAAGTTGGCCAAGGATATTCCCGGACTGGAAGTGAACGTTCCCGAAGGAGCCTTCTACCTGTTCCCCAAATGCAGTAGCTTCTACGGAAAGAAAGATGGCGACAAAGTTATTGCCAACAGCACCGACTTGGCTCTCTATCTCCTGGAAAAAGGACACGTAGCCACCGTCGGAGGAGATGCCTTTGGCGACCCAGAATGCTTCCGTATGAGCTATGCCACCAGCGATGAAAATATCGTGGAAGCAATGCGACGTATCAAAGAAGCATTGGGCGCTCTACGATAAAAATTGAGAAATATCAAGTTAAAAGTTCTTAATTAGGCGGAAAGTAATTTGATAATTACTATCTTTGCCAAACGATTCGCAGTAGAAACATATAACAAACTTATTCATTTAATAACTAAAAAAAAATTTAATTTATGGCAACAACAACAAAGGCTGCAGCCCCAGCCAAAAAGAATTCGGGCTTCCAAGGTATGAAAGCAGCATGGATTATTCTCGTAATTTGCGCTTGCTTAGGTTATGGTGTTTGGTACTTCATCATGGGTGACCCCGACAACTTCATCGGTGGCGATCGCTCTGGCCATCCCGCTAACCTGCTGGGTACTGTATATAAGGGAGGTTTTGTTGTAGGTCTGATCCTGACTCTTCTCTTCACCGTTATCTGCCTTGGCTTCGAGCGCTTCTTCGCTATCCGCACCGCTTCTGGTAAGATGAACCTCGCTAAGTTCACTGCTCAGGTGAAGGATGCTATCCGCTCTCAGAAGTTTGACGAGGCTCGCGCTCTCTGCGACAAGATGCAGGGTTCTGTAGCTAATGTCGTTATGGCTTCTATCAACATGTATCAGACCGTTGAAGGCGACAGCACTCTGAAGAAGGCTGCTAAGATTGCTAAGATCCAGCAGGCTCACGAGGAGGCTACTCAGCTCGAGATGCCTACTCTCCAGATGAACATGCCTATGGTTGCTACTATCGTATCTCTCGGTACACTGACCGCTCTGTTCGGTACTGTGCTTGGTATGATCGGTTCGTTCCAGGCCCTGTCTGCTGGTGGTGGTGCTGACTCTATGGCTCTGTCTGCCGGTATTTCTGAGGCTCTTGTAAACACAGCTTCTGGTATTTTGACTTCTTGGGTTGCTACCGTTGTTTACAACTTCTTCTCTAACAAGATCGACAAGCTGACTTACGCCCTCGACGAGATTGGTTACACTATCGCAGCTACATACGACTCTAACCACACTGAGGCTTAATTTTCAGTCCATTCGCGTTTAAAACCCTAAAAACCGTTTTAGAATGGCTAAAATTAAGATACAGAAAAAAGACATCTGGATTGACATGACACCTATGTCAGACGTGATGACGCTGCTTCTGTGCTTCTTCATGTTGACTTCAACATTCTTGACGCCAGAGCCTATTCAAGTCACTGCGCCTAACTCAGTGTCAGAGGTTAAGATTCCGGAGAGCGATGTCTTGAACATTCTGGTAAGTCCAGAAGGCAGGATTTTCCTCGGTACGGAAAACAAGAACCACATGAAGATGATGATGGAGACGATGACCGATAAGTTCGGTATCACCCTGAATCCCACTCAGCAAAAGCACTTCCTGGAAGATGCTATGGCTGGTGCGCCCATGTCGTCACTTGCTGCATACCTCAGCCTTGAGCCCGAGAAGATGGGCGAGGCCATCCAGAAGCTCGGCATCCCCACTGATAGCATCAATGGAGGTAAGAGCGAATTCCAGGAGTGGGTTGCCGCCGCTCGCGACGCTAACCCCGACATCCGTCTCGCCATCAAGTGCGACTCTAAGACTCCATACAAGATGGTGAAGGCTATGATGTCTGAGCTCCAGGATATGAACGAGAACCGTTACCAGTTGATTACTAATCTAAAAACTGCATCGGAGGAATAAGCTATGGCAAAAAAGAATTTGAGTAAGCAGAAGAAAATGGATACCCGCGTGAACTTCACGCCGATGGTGGACATGATGATGCTGTTGATTACGTTCTTCATGCTGTGTACGACTCTGGCAAAGCCCCAGGCTATGCAGTTGACGATGCCCAGTAACGACCAGAACGTAGCTGAAGAAGATAAGTCGGTAACGAAAGCCTCTCATACCATTACCCTCTATCTGGGTGCAAACGATCAGGTTTGGTACATTGCCGGACTTCCCAACTATGAGGATCCTTCTTGCGTAAAGAAGACCACCTATGGTGCCAAGGGTATCCGCGACGTCCTGATTAACCACACCACAGAGGAAGGTGTAAACCCAATTGCAAAAATCATGGTAGCTAAGAAAGAGCTGGATGCCAAGAAGACTGCTTATAACAGCAAGATGACTGACGAGCAGTATCAGGCTGAACTTTCTAAGCTGAAGAAGGGTGAGCTGCCCAATGGTGAGAAAGTGCCTACAATGACGGTAATTATCCGCCCATTGGACACAGCAACCTATGAGAACATGATTGCTGCTCTTGACGAGATGCTCATTTGCAGTATTGATAAGTACGTCATTGACAAGATTGGTCCCGAGGATCAGGAATTGATTACCAAAGCAGGTGTTAAGTAAGTCAATGTCTAACCTTTAAAACGTAGAAAGAACTATGGCAAAAATAGATCTTATAGACAATGGATGGGTTGACCTCGTATTCGAGGGCAAAAACCATGCATACGGTGCTTATCAACTGCGAAAGAACACTGGTAAACGTAACGTGATGGCTATTCTCGTTATGTTTGCCATCGGAGTAGCTATTGCTGCCTTCGTAGCCATCAAAGGTGTCGTGGAAAACGCCATGAAACAGGACGTTGCCATTGAGGCCGATGTAGAACTTGCTAAGCTGGCTGAGAAGAAAGAGGCAAAGGTTGAGAAGAAAGAAGAACCGAAAATTGAGAAAATTGAAGTAGAAAAGGTTAAGAGTTCTGTAAAGTTCGTTCCTCCCGTTATCAAGAAGGATAGCGAGGTGAAGCCCGAAGAGGAGCTGAAATCTCAGGAAGAGCTGAACAAGACCAATACCGCTATCGGTGCATTCGATGTGAAAGGTAACGACGAGGCCGCAGGTGAAGTGCTGAAGGCTAAGGAAGTTATCGCACAGCCCGAACCTCCGAAGGAAGAAGAAACCAAGGTATTCGACGTTGTTGAACAGATGCCTTCATTCCCCGGTGGTCCTAGCGCACTGATGCAGTACCTGAGCAGCAACATCAAATACCCGGTAGTAGCCGAGGAAAATGGTGTTCAGGGCCGCGTAGTATGTACTTTCGTGGTTGAGCGTGATGGTTCAATCACCGATGTACGTGTCATCAAGTCAGTTGACCCGTCACTTGACAAGGAGGCCGTCCGCGTTGTAAAGAGCATGCCGAAGTGGATTCCTGGTAAGCAGAACGGTTCGGCTGTACGTGTAAAGTACACCGTACCTGTAACCTTCAGACTGCAATAACAAAATGAACAGAAACACATTCAATATAATTATTGGATTAACTCTTATTTTAGGCTTGTTCCTCTCTTGTGGGAACAAGCCTAAAAATACTAAAGCAGAGCAGGATTATCTCAAAGCCGCCCGATACTTTGCTGCCGACGAGAGTTTCAGCCCTATCCTTAACGAGGCGCTTGACGTATTCCTATACAAAAGCATCCTCGACACCCTTGAAGCCAAGTACACCAACGAACAAGATGCCGTCAAAGAACTGATGGCACTTAAGACGTGGTTAGCATTCACCACACGTGACTTCACAGCCAAGGAGCGACAAAACCTGATTGACCGAAAGTATCTGCCCAGGACAATACCTATTGCCTATGATGGTCTGGCCATCATTGTCAATAACACAAACCCTGACACCTGCATTACCGTCAAGGATTTTAAACGCATCCTCAAGGGTGAGGTCATCCAGTGGAAAGAGCTCTACCCCAAATCAAAACTTGGTAACATCGACGTTGTCTTTGACAATCCCCTATCCAGCACGGTACGCTGGTGCGTGGACTCCCTCCTGGGAGGAAAAGAATTCGCAGCACCCAATATCGGAGCTGTAGAAAAGAGTGCAGCCGTGATAGACTATGTGGAACGTCACGAGAATGCCCTCGGAATTATCGGTTCCAACTGGCTTAACGACAGCCGTGACACCACAAATGTCACCTTTAAGAAGAATATAACAGTCATGAAGGTCAGCAAACTTGACTCAGCAACAGCAAGTAACAGCTGGAGACCTTACCAATACTATATATACAATGGTAATTATCCGCTTATACGCACTATCTATGCTTTGCTAAACGAGCCTAGAAGCGGATTACCCTCTAATTTTGCACATTTCTGCCGTCTGCCCAAAGGCCAGCTCATCATCCAGAAGTCTGGTCTGCTACCCATCCAGGCAGCAACAAATGTCAGACCTGTATATGTGAATAAAGAATAAAAACGGAAACTTTTTAAAAATTCATACGTCATAAAAAAGAAAAAGCACAGAGTTTAATTCAAAACAATAGAATTATGAAAGCAATCAAATATCTATTCACCGCTGCACTGCTGGCAGGTTTCAGCACAGCAGCCCAGGCACAGGACGGTTCTAAGGCCGACGTCGATGCCGTAAAGAAAATCATTAGTAGCAAACCCGCCGATCTCGACAAGCAGATGAAGGCCTACTACAAGGCTAACAAGAAGAATGCCGAAAATCTGGTAGCTTTCGGACGTGAGTTCCTGGCAGTAAAGGACACAGCAAATGCTAAGGAATATGCCAACTACGCTCTGCAAGCTAGCAAGAACAAATGTGCACCTGCTTTCCTGCTGTTAGGTGACATCGAGGCAATTTCTGACAATGGTGGTGGTGCAGCAGCACAGTATGAGCAGGCAATCTATGTTGATCCGAAGAATCCTGATGCTTACTACAAGTATGCTAATGTATATCGTAAAATCAGCCCCAGTGGAGCTGTTGCCAAACTAAACGAGCTTCGTCAGCAACGCCCAGACATAGCAGTAGATGCACTTGCTGGACGTATCTATTACATGTCTAACGAGTTCGACAAAGCACTGGATGCTTACGATAAGGCTGACAAAAGTAAGATGGAAGAGCGCGACCTTAGCGACTATGCTATGTCTGCTTTCTTCAAGCAGAAATATGAAAAGGCTCTTGAAGTTGCCAAGTTCGGCCTCAGCAAGAATCCTCGCCACGCTGCATTTAACCGCCTCGCTTTCTTCAACAGCACAGAGCTGAAGAAGTTTGACGACGCACTGATGTATGCCGACGCACTGTTCAACAAGTCTGACTCTGCTAAGTTCTCTTACTACGACTACACCTACTATGGAAATGCATTGATTGGCGCCAAGCAGCCTCAGAAAGCTATCGAGATGTATGAACTGGCTCTGAAGCAGGAGGATATGGATAACAAGGCTAAGCGTGCCGGTGTTGTAAAACAACTCTCTGACGCTTATCGTGATATGGAAGATTTCCCCAATGCTATCAAGCATTATAAGGACTATCTGGCAAGCATGGATAAGCCAACAGCTAACGACCTTGCCGCACTTGCTAGTCTGCACATGCAACATGGTGCTACCCTGAATGCTGACGCACAGGCAGAAGCTTTCAAGATGGCTGATGAGACTTATGCAGACCTTGCCCTGAAGTACGAGAATGCCGTTGAGTATGCTACCTTCATGCGTGCACGTGTGAACGGTCAGATGGATCCCGACCAGTCAAAGGGTCTGGCTAAGCCCTACTACGAGAAGCTCGTTGAACTTATCGGTCCTAAGACTGAGTTGGATGCCACAGAAAAAGCTCGTCTAAAGGAGAGTTACCACTATCTCATCTCCTACTATTTCATCCAAAAGGATGACAAGGCTACGGCTAAGGAATATGCTGCTAAAATGCTGACTATAGATCCAGAGAACCAGATTGCCAAGCAGGTAATGGACGCAAAATAACTCGTTAAGATACGAGATACACAAGAGGACATCCCCGTTTCAAAAGGAGATGTCCTCATTTTAATCTGTTTAGGTTAAATAATGCAAATGATATAAGACTTTCAATTTTATTTACTACATTTGCAGCACTTTTGAATTATTACTAATCTATTAAACTCATGAATAAAGTAAACGATTCATCTATCCTATCAAAAGACGGAGTGAGCTATATCATCCCATTCATTCTTGTTACCTCATGTTTTGCTTTGTGGGGATTCGCAAACGATATCACGAATCCGATGGTAAAGGCGTTCTCCAAGATTTTCCGTATGAGTGTCACAGATGGAGCATTGGTACAAGTGGCTTTCTATGGAGGCTACTTCGCAATGGCCTTCCCTGCAGCAATGTTTATCCGGAAATATTCTTATAAGGCAGGAGTTTTGATGGGTTTGGGACTATATGCTGTAGGAGCCTTATTGTTCCTTCCTGCATCTATGACAGGAATGTATTACCCTTTCCTTGTAGCTTACTTTATCCTCACCTGTGGATTATCCTTCCTGGAAACCAGTTGCAACCCCTACATTTTGTCTATGGGCTCAGAAGAAACCAGTACCCGCAGACTCAACCTGGCACAGTGTTTCAATCCTATGGGATCGCTGTGTGGCATGTATGTCGCTATGAACTTTATCCAAGCCAAACTGAACCCAGCATCTACGGAGGAGCGAGCCCTACTGAGCGATACAGACTTTGCTGCCATGCGTGACAGCGATCTGAGTGTGCTGATTACGCCTTACCTCATCATAGGAGCGGTGATAGCACTTATGTTCCTGGTGATTTATTTCACGAAGATGCCACATAATGCGGATAAAAATCATGATGTTCATCCTTTAGCTACCCTAAAACGCATCTGTAGAATCGACTACTATCGCGAAGGAGTGATAGCTCAGTTCTTCTATGTAGGTGTTCAGATTATGTGCTGGACATTCATTATTCAATATGGTACACGCGTACTGATGAACGAAGGTATGTCGGAGATTGACGCAGAGGTGATGTCGCAACGATATAATATCATTGCAATGGCGATTTTCGTAACTAGCAGGTTTATATGTACCTACTTTCTTAAATACATCAATGCTGGAGCTTTATTGGGCATTCTGGCTACCGTAGGAACAATACTGACAATAGGAGTCATCTTCATTGATGGACGCTGGGGGCTCTATTGTTTGGTTGTCATCTCAGCTTGTATGTCACTCATGTTCCCTACCATCTACGGTATTGCTCTTCAAGGATTAGGAGACGATGCCAAATTTGGTGCAGCAGGTCTGATTATGGCGATTCTAGGCGGAAGCGTACTTCCTCCGCTACAAGCTACAATCATTGACCAGCAAACCCTTTTAGGCATGCCAGCTGTAAACATTTCGTTCATACTGCCACTCTTCTGTTTCCTGGTCATTATCTCCTACGGATACAGGACATATAAAAGAACCAAATAAACCCATGAATTGGGTTTATTTGGCTCATTCGGATAAAAACCGTTATTAATGCTCTATGCCAACCTACCTACTTGCTTGCGCCAAAAGCGATAGGTAATATCTTCAAAACTTCCATCATCCAACTGACGATAGAGGCGCTGATTGGTAGTAGGCGATTTTAACGGTCCCAGATGTTTGATATAAGGGCCTACCTTAATGTAATCAAAGTCTGCCTTACACACCGTCGGAGGAATGCGCAATCGCCCACTGTACCACGCCACATGAAACTGTGGATAATACTCATGAATATACTGAGCCAACGCATTAACAGCCTTCGGATCAGCATCACCCCCCATAAATGATACACAGGTGATGTCGGTTCCATATTGGTCTATAAACTGATCAATAGCATCAGTGTCCAAGGGAAGCCCGACATCTTCCCACAGGTAATGGCTATGACAACCAGGACAGTGGCATGGACAATTGGATATATTAATAGCCAACGTTGTCTCATCGGGTATCTCTTGGAACACAATGCCAGTATTGACGTACTTCAGCATAACTTACTCTGCATGAGCGTAATAGCGACGTGACGCCTCTTCCTGACGAGGCTGTGAGAAATTGCTAACTCGTTTCAGATAGCCAATGATGCGGGTCATATAATCCACATCCTTAGAGTGACAATGAGGACACTCTTGCAGATAACGCTTATCAATATGGCCGCAATTGTTGCAAACAGTATTGGGGATATTGAATGTAAAATAGTTACATCCTTCTTGCGCAGCCACCTTCAGCAAATGCTGATATTGCTGTTTGGAAAGGTGCTCATCCAGATTCATATGCAGAGCAGAACCTCCCGTCAAATGCTCGATATAGGGAGCACCATGTAACTTGAACTTATCAATAACGCTCAGCGAATCATCCTCGACAACATAGAAATAAGAGTTATAACAGTCACGGGGTACGAAATAGCCATCCTCGCGATCCCACTTCGCATGCTTCACACCCACGTTTTCTGCGGGAATCATCTCGCAGTTAAACATGATATCCTTCGAGCGGTACTGTTTATTGTACTTCTCTATCAATCCGAGAATGCTCTGCACAAACTTCTTGTATTCCTCATTAGGTGTAATCTTAAGACCCATGAACTCTGCAGCCTCAACAAGTCCATTGATGCCGATAGTCAGGTACTGACGAGCAATATTGATATAGCCGGCATCGAACAGAGGCAACATGCCATGTGACTGCAAGTCCTTCAGATTCTCATTATAGGCCAACTGTACCTTATGGCAGAGGTCGATGATTTGAGAAAGATACTCCAGATAGTCGATTTTGTGATTAACAGCGTATTGCACACAACGGTTCAGATTGATAGTAAGTACTGACTTGGAACCTGTTGACACACCACCAGCTCCTAAAGTATAACTGAAACCATTATCAGTAATCTCATTGCGAAGGCGGCAACATGAACTCAGAGAGTCGGCATTGTCACTCATATAGGTAAAGAAAGAGTGACCTTCAGAATACATCTCTGCTGTGAAATCGCCCCACTCTTTATCTTTGCACTCGCCATTCTCGTCAACCAATAGAGCCATCGTCTCAACAGGGAAGGTCAGCAATGTCTTTGTACGCTCTTGATTAAACCATTTCATAAAACGCTTCTGCAACCAAGAGAGACCTTCCCAGTCGGGCTGTGAGCCATCAGGGAAATAGAACTCACCAAAGATGCTCTCAAAATAGTATCTGTCGTAATAGGCTACATTCCAGAAGACGGCCTGATAGTTACGCGCACCGGTTGGTTGGTTCAGCGAATAGACAATCTGTTCAAAATAGTCCGTTATCACCTTGTCAATGGTACGTTTCTTAAGACTCATGTCAGCTTGCTGCTCTGGATGTTGCCAATAGTCCTTACCATATTCCATACCAATAAAGTAGTTCATATACATCAAGAACTCAGGTGTAGCACAAGCACCGGCCAGCATTGAGCTAACCATAAATACCATATTAATAAAGCCACCTGCAAACGACTTCAGATTAGTGGGAGCCGTCGAATTGCCTCCTATAGCAGTAGTACCACTAATCAGCCAAGGATACATCGTGATAGATGCACAATAGTTTGCCAATGATGTCTCATCGTTCTTATATATAAAATGGTGAGTAAGTTTATCTATGTATTCGTCTGCCAATTCCTTGCCATACATCTTTTTTATACGCTCGGTCAAGAGTCGACGATTCAAACGGATAAAGTTTGACTTTGGCAACTCACCAATCAGTGTCGCAATATTCTTGTGTTCCACATTGGCATTTGCATCAAATTTAGAACTAGTCGCAGCATTGGCAGATTCCATATACTCTGTCAGGAACTGCAATTTTTGTAACGTCTCACGATCTTCGGTGTGAGCCTGACGATAAAGCATAAATGATTTGGCCACCTTATAAAAGCCTTCACTCATCAGTGCCTCCTCGACCTGATTTTGGATGTCCTCAACCGTGATATCATCCTTTATATTCAGATGGCTAAGGATTTTCGATATCGTTCCAAGATCGGCTGGAACGTTAACACTTTCGAACGCCTTAACAATAGCGTTCATGATTTTGTCTAACGAGAATTGATCTTTCGAACCGTCTCGTTTCGTAATGGTGAAATTCTTCATCTCCATTGTTTTTCCCTATTCTTTTTTATTTAGTTATTGCTCTCAAAGCTAGGTTAAAGTTTTCCTTTTTGGACAACTTTTTGATTTCCGAACCGAAAAAAGTTTTCCGTTTTGGAAAATCCGATTCGAGTGCAAAGGTACAAAAATTCTCCGAACCACTTATCATTTTATCCAAATTTTAGTTGCAAAAAATAGTTAATTCCCCATAATCTCGGGCATAGACGACAATAAACCCATAACAGAAATAATTATTGCACAAAAGTCATGCTTTGTGCACATGGAGGCGGTTTTTGTGCATTTTGTTTGGCTGTATGCGTAAAAAATAGTACCTTTGCAGCCGATTTTGAAATTTCATTCACATTATTAATAAATATGGCTTTAAAGATTGTTGTGCTGGCCAAGCAAGTGCCAGACACCCGAAACGTGGGTAAGGACGCCATGACTGCTGAAGGTACAGTGAACCGTGCAGCCTTGCCCGCCATCTTCAACCCAGAAGATTTGAATGCGCTGGAGCAGGCTCTTCGTCTGAAGGAGCAGAACCCAGGCTCAACAGTAGGAATCCTCACGATGGGTCCTCCACGTGCAGGTGAAATTATTCGTCAAGGACTATATCGTGGTGCTGACACTGGTTGGTTGCTTACCGACCGTCTGTTTGCAGGTGCCGACACCCTCGCAACCTCTTACGCATTGGCTACAGCCATCAAGAAGATTGGCGATGTTGATATTGTAATCGGTGGTCGCCAGGCTATCGACGGCGATACCGCTCAAGTAGGTCCTCAGGTAGCTCAGAAACTGGGACTAAACCAGGTAACATACGCTGAGGAGGTTCTTTCAGTGAAGGATGGTAAGGCTACCATCAAGCGTGTGATCGACGGCGGTGTGGAGACTGTAGAGGCTCCGCTGCCCGTAGTGATTACCGTTAACGGAAGCGCTGCTCCCTGTCGCCCACAGAATGCTAAGCTGGTGATGAAGTACAAGCGCGCTACCTGTCCGATGGAGCGTCCTGCCGAGGGTACACCATACGACTATCTGTACGAGGAGCGCCCAGAACTGAATTTAAACCAGTGGAGCGTAGCAGACGTTGATGGCGATGTGAACCAATGTGGTCTCAGTGGCTCACCCACGAAAGTGAAGACCATCAAGAACATTGTGTTCCAGGCTAAGGAGTCGAAGACTTTGACGGCTTCTGATGCTGATATCGAGGGTATGATCAAAGAATTGTTAGAAGAGAAAATCATTGGCTAACACAATGCATAATGCTTAATGCATAATTCATAATTAGGCTGTGCCGAACATGAGAAATTATGCATTATGTATTATGAATTATGAATTGAAATTATGAACAACGTATTTGTATATTGCGAAATAGAAGGTACTCAGGTACAGGAAGTATCTCAGGAGTTGCTGACCAAGGGTCGCAAGCTCGCCAATGAACTGAAGGTGGAGCTCCACGCCGTTGTTGCCGGTACGGACATCAAGGGCAAAGTAGAGGATCAGATTCTGCCTTACGGTGTCGATAAACTGTTTGTGTTCGATGCCAAGGATTTATTCCCTTATACCTCTGCTCCCCACACTGATATTCTGGTCAACCTCTTCAAGGAGGAGCAACCTCAGATCTGTCTGATGGGAGCTACAGTTATCGGTCGCGACCTCGGTCCACGTGTATCATCATCGCTGACATCTGGTCTGACAGCCGACTGCACAGAACTGGAGATTGGTCCTTTCGAGGATAAGAAGAATAATAAGGTATATGAAAATCTGCTCTATCAGATTCGTCCTGCCTTCGGTGGTAACATCGTAGCAACCATTGTGAACCCCGACCACCGTCCACAGATGGCTACTGTCCGCTCTGGCGTGATGCAGAAGGCTCTGTTCGAGGGTAAGGCTAAGAACGAGGTTGTTTACCCCGAGGTAAGCAAGTATGTAAGCCCCGAGGCTTTCGTTGTCAAGGTGCTCGACCACCACGTAGAGGCTGCCAAGCACAACCTGAAGGGTGCGCCCATCGTCGTAGCCGGTGGTTACGGTATGGGTTCGAAGGAGAACTTCGACATGCTGTTCCAGTTGGCTAAGGTGCTGCATGGTGAGGTTGGCGGTTCTCGTGCTGCTGTTGATGCAGGCTGGCTCGACCACGACCGTCAGATTGGTCAGACAGGTGTTACCGTTCACCCCAAGGTGTACATCGCCTGTGGTATCTCTGGACAGATTCAGCACATCGCTGGTATGCAGGATTCTGGTATCATCATCTCTGTTAACAGCGATCCCGATGCTCCTATCAACAAGATTGCAGACTACGTGATTGTTGGTACCGTTGAAGAGGTTGTACCAAAGCTGATCAAATATTATAAGCAGAACTCAAAATAAGATGAAAGCTTTAGATTACTTCCTCATCGTCTGCATGATTGCGCTACTCTGTGTAGCCTATTATTTGGTTACAATAGACCATTTTAGAACCGCTGGTATAATAAACCTCTGTGCTTATATTGGTAGCGTTGTTTTAAGTGCAAGAATAGGAGGAAGAATATATAAGAAGAATCAAGAAAACAAATAAGAAATTATGGCAAACTATTATAGCGATCATCCTGAGATCGGGTTCTACTTGAACCACCCCCTGATGGCTCGTA
>CACXSA010000044.1 GCA_902770195.1 uncultured Prevotellaceae bacterium | reverse complement strand
TCAGGGAGGCATTGTCGAAGACCAGAGCGGTCAGTGGTGGGCTTTGCTGATGATGGACTTCCATTCCATCGGTCGTACGGTGACGCTGGCACCGATTACATGGAAAGACGGATGGCCCGTGTTGGGACTGGAAGGTAACCTCGGGCGTGCACCACGTACCTGGCTCAAACCAAATGTTCGGTCTGTTGCTGTGTCACAGGAACAGACGAAACCCTATGCTCCCTATCAGCGCTCAGACGACTTCAACTATTCTCTCACCTCCTTGAAACCTATTTGGCAGTGGAACCACAATCCCGATGACACTCAGTGGAGCCTGAAGAAAGGACGTCTGCGCCTGCAGTCGATGCCTGCCGAACAACTGATGTGGGCACGCAACACACTGACGCAGCGCGTCATTGGACCTACCAGCATCACTACCGTCGAACTATATACCAAGGGTTTGAAAGATGGCGATGTGGCAGGACTGGGCAATATCAATGTGCCCTGCTCGTGGATAGGCATTGTCAAGGACGGAAAAGCACTTACTTTACGATGTTTTGAACAGTTGACCAACGATACCATCGATGTACCTGTCGAATTAACAGACGGAAAAATCTGGCTCCGTATGGTTGGCAATTTCGACAAGGATAGTGCTCACTACGAGTGGTCGCTCAACGGAACTGACTTCCAGCAGATGGGACGCGAGATGCCTTTAAGCTATCAGCTTATCTCCTTCCAAGGCTCGCGCCACGCCCTCTTTGCTTTCAATCATAAGGACGTTGCATGACACCTATGCCAAGGACAATTCCAAGTTAACACGTTTTCGTATCATTGATAAAGGACAGGGACAGGTTATTCTCCAGTGCGAGGATGGTCGTTATGTCTTCTGTGCCGGCTATGGTCTTGCCGGTGATGTCCGTCTGACCACTGATGCTTCGAAAGCCGAGGTGTTTATGTGGCAGGACTACCTCAACCATGAGTTTATGCTCATGTCGATGCGTACCCACCGGTATGTCGGCAAGAGTCCTACTACGGGCAGTCCTTATTCCATGGACTATACAGGTGCAGACCCTGCCCGTCGCAATGGGGCTGTTTTCCGTTGGGAAGAATAATGTAATAAACATGTATAACAATATAAAAACTAAAAAAATGAAGAAAAGATTTTTATCGTTGGCTGTCGTCATGGGAATATCCCTTGTCGCTATGGCACAAATGACCTTGGATGTAAGTACCAAGAAATTAGGTGCCCCAATCCAATCGACCATGTATGGTATTTTTTTCGAGGACATCAACTATGCTGCTGACGGCGGATTGTATGGTGAACTGGTGAAGAACCGCTCCTTCGAGTTCCCTCAGCACTTGATGGGCTGGCAGGCCTTTGGACGTGTCGATGTGGAGGATGACGGACCCTTTGAGCGTTGTCCGCACTATGTGGAACTGAGTGACCCAGGACACCGTGACCGTCGCACTGGTCTGGTGAACGAGGGCTACTTCGGCATTGGCGTGAAGAAAGGTGAACAGTACCGCTTCTCCGTATGGGCCAAGGCTCCTAAGGGTAACTCTGCCATCCGCGTTCAACTTATTCAGGAGAATTCGATGGATGAGCATCAGGAGTTTGCCGAGCAGAAATTGAATATCACCTCCAAGGAATGGAAGAAATACACCGTTACGCTGACCGCTACGAAAACACTGAAGCATGCCAAACTGCGCATCTTCCTGAACAGTGCTAATAAGGTGTGTCTGGAGCATGTGTCGTTGTTCCCTGTCAACACCTATAAAAACCGTGAGAATGGAATGCGTCGCGACCTGGCACAGGCTTTGGAAGACCTGCACCCAGGCATCTTCCGCTTCCCTGGCGGATGCATCGTAGAGGGTACCGATCTGGCAACCCGTTATCAGTGGAAAAATTCTGTAGGTCCTGTAGAAAACCGTCCGTTGAATCAGAACCGTTGGGAGCATACCTTCGACTTCCGCTACTATCCAGACTATTATCAGTCGTATGGACTGGGCTTCTTTGAGTTCTTCCAGTTGGCTGAGGATATCGGTGCCGAACCATTGCCCGTCATCTCGTGCGGACTGAGCTGTCAGTTCCAGAACCCCGATCCTACCAAGCCGGGCGTACATGTTGCCCTTGATGATCTGGATTCCTATATCCAGGATGCCCTTGACCTCGTGGAGTTTGCCAATGGTGATGTAACCACGAAGTGGGGTAAGGTACGTGCCGACATGGGGCATCCCGCACCCTTCAACCTGAAGTTCCTGGGTGTTGGTAACGAGCAGTGGGACTACGATGAGGCTCATGGCGGTTTTGGCCCTGTGTTTACCGAACGACTGAAGAAGTTTAGCGATGCGCTGCGTGCTAAATACCCGACATTGAAGCTGATTGGTACCACTGGCCCTAACTCTGAGGGATGGGATTTCGACCTGCTACAGCCCCGTATGAAGGAACTGAAGGTAGATCTCTACGACGAGCATTACTATCGTAACGAGGCATGGTTCCTGAGTCACGGCCTGCGCTACGACTCTTACGACCGCAAGGGCCCGAAAGTGTTTGCCGGTGAGTATGCTTGTCATGGAAAGGGCAAAAAGTGGAACCACTACGAGGCTGCAATCTTGGAGGCTGGTCACATGACGGGCTTTGAGCGTAATGCCGACATTGTACACATGACGACGCCCGCTCCGCTCTTTGCCCATGTCGATGGATGGCAGTGGCGTCCTGACCAGATTTGGTATGACCAGACTCAGATGTTCAAGACCGTAAGCTACTATGTTCAGCAGATGTATGCCACCAACAAGGGTACCCATGTGCTGTCGCTCACCACACCAGCCAAGACGAAGAAGGGAAAGCCCCAGCCCGTAGCTAATCAGGAAGGTCAGAACGGACTTTTTGCATCAGCAGCTTTTGACAAGGATGCCAGCGAGGTCATTGTCAAGGTGGTCAACACATCGAAGAGTGCACAGCCCATCACGTTGAACCTGAAAGATATGACTGGTGCAGAAACGGCACAGACGCTTACCCTGAGCCATCAAGGTCTGGATGACGAGAATAGCATCCAGCAGCCTGAACTCATCACGCCTCAGAAGGGTAGTGTAGCAGTTGAGACAAGTAAGAAACAGTCGGTCATCAACGACCAGCTTCCTGCCATGTCGTTCCGTATCTACCGCATTAAGAAATAAATCAGTATTTGTGGAAACTCCATGTTTGGCTGCCTTTGGTAATGACGAGTTGGTCGTTATCTAAGGCAGCTATTTTTACCCTGATATTATTAAAGGGTTTGAAACCAAATGATTCTTCAAGGAGTGTGGTGTCTTTTTTCTCTGCCTTTTCCGAATAACATTGAATAAACAAACTGTCGCCTGTGTGTTGGAAATTTCCGTTAACAGCACCCATATTGAGATCCTTGATCCAAACAAGTGAACCAGAGAAACTGATGTATTTGGAATCGGTATTATCCATACGCCACTGGCCTAGCAAATCGCCGGCCTCACTTCCTTCTTGACAAGAGGAGAAAAGAAGTGAAAAGTGAATAGTGAAAAGTGAAAAGAGAAAATATTTAAAGAATCTTGCCATGATAACCTATTTTAAAGTTGAACGTGTTGTTGTGACCATAGATGTTACCAGCATCGAAGGCGTAGGCTGCAGAGAACTGCCAAGGACCTAGTGTGTAGTTGCCTTGGAACAGGGCATCGAAAGAGTGTAGCTTTTGAGGTGCAGGAGCAATATAGGTGCCCCATCCTTCCTGATAAGAGCCTTTTACGAGATAGGACAGATGGTCTGTCAACTCGCCATTGACACCCAGATGCCATGCCTTGACACGATTGTTGCTAAACTCATTGAAACCATTCTTATTATAGATGGGAGATGTAATCAGGGCAATGCCTGGCGTCATGCCGTAGTGAGCATAACTACCATAGAACGAGTGGTTGTAATAATTGTCATTACCCGTCACTAAGTCGGTAATCTGGCTACGGATAGGTTCCGGATAATCACCACTGTCCCAATGCAAGGGACCTGACTGGTTGGTGCTTTGGAAATATTCAAAGACAGCACCGCGCACATACTGCCTGCCGGCTGTTTTGTTGCTATACTGCAATCCCCATAGTCCGTCCCATCCGTTGCCCTTACGCATACCAGAACCATCTTCGAAAGGATTGTCCAGATAGGCCTGCACCTGATGGTTCTTGTTGATATTCCATCCAATCTGGTAAGTTAACAAGCCGAGGTGATTGCCATATACCCAGTCTTCCATTGACTCGTTCTCGAAATAATGGCTGTCACCCAATGGCAGTAAAATCTTCCAAAACGCCTTGAAGTTAGCTGGCTTACTCTTGGAAACCAAGGTTCCTGTTCGATAGTCATAATTGGTGCCACCAAACTGTGCAACATGATTAATACCTACGGTTATGAATACAGGCTTCTCGGGATTGCTTCGGATATAGAGGTGCTTATGATGATAGTAGGCGCCTGTGGCATATTGGTAACTTACATCTTGATGATCAAAATACTGTTTCTCCCGATAGCTGTTATCCAGAAATTTTCCGTAGCCGAAGTCAATGTTTATCTGTACCCAGCCTTTTGTGAAAGGTACATTCCAAAAGCCTTTGGTTCCGATGTGTATCTGAGGAATAGGCTTGGCATTAATGCCATTGACAAACGAACCTACAGAGAGCAGGTTGTCGCGTACCACCATTTCTTGCTCCCTGCTACCCACCTCCAGGAAGAACTGTTTCCAACTCAGGTTGGCATAACACTGCTGCAGATAGGCTTTGTGGTCAGCATGCAGGGAACCGATGGCATCGATAGCACCTGACAATTTCCAGTTTTCATTGAACGCATGCTCTACGTTGACGGCACCTCGCAGATAAGCCGTGTTGGGACGGGTGGCAAGCACATGATGACGATTGGTAGTTAACTGGTAGGCTGTAAAGTCGCCCGTTCCTACGGCAGCTTCCGTTGTCAGGTCGTAGGTAATGCGAGTCTGTAGCGAATCCTGTGCTTGAAGATTGTTTGCACATAGGATTGCGAAGGCTATACAGAAAATCCGTCCAGATGCGATGTTTCCAAAAGTTTTCATTAAGATTTTCATATCAGTCCATAATGATTGATGCTCCAGATAGTATAAATCCATTTCCAGGCGTACCAGCATTTTGTCGATGGTATCCGTATAGCCGTTTTTCAGCGTGGCATAGGAAGTGACACCTGGACGTAAGGCATAAAGTTTTTCATAGCGAGAATCACGTTCCATGATTTGGTCGATGTAGTATTTGCGTTCCGGACGAGGTCCGACAAAGGACATGTCGCCACAAAGGACGTTCCATAACTGAGGCAGTTCATCCAGATGGTGACTGCGAAGGATGCGTCCGATTCTTGTCTGTCGTGGGTCGTTGTCCAATTGCAGCAGTTCCTCGCCCTCTTTCTCTGCATCAACCGTCATGCTTCGGAATTTGTAGATATAGAAGGGCCGACCTCCCTTGCCGATACGTTCTTGCTTGTAGATAGCGGGTCCCCCTCCTATCTTGATAATGAGATAACAAATGAGTATCAAGGGTGAAAACAAGATGAGGCACATACACGAGAGGACCACATCGAAAGCCCGTTTCAAATAATTGCTGTCTATCCATTGGTTGATGCATACGTTGATCAGACAGTAAATGGCAGTGTCAATAGCCACTATCCACAATGTGTTCAGAGTAGGGAAGAGTAGCCAGTTCAGCAAGATGACGGCAATAGCCATCACCAGAATGGCAGCTAACGCCTGATGCTGTGACAACCCCGCTCTCATGAGCTTGTGGTGGATGTGGTTCTTGTCTGCAAGAAACAGAGGGCTACAATGGCGCAGTCGATGTAAGGTGACCCTTACGACGTCAGCTGTAGGCACAAACAACAGCGATATGGGCACCAATAGGGCATCAGACCGTTCTGGCCATACAGCGATGTTGTTCATCATACATTTTATCGAGAGAAATCCTAATGTGAATCCTAAAGACAACGAGCCGGAATCGCCCATGAAAATCTTTGTGTTTCGCTCAGTCCGCCCAAAAATGTTAAAGTATAGGAAAGTGACCAATGCTCCCATCATACCAGCTACTAAAATGTTGTAGGTATGTACGAATACATCGTTGTGTACGAAGTATGCAAGGAAACCACCTAAAGCCAACAGCGACAGACTGCCTGCCAGTCCGTCGATGCCGTCTATGAGATTGATGGCATTGTCTATAAAAACAATGATGAAAATGGTCAGCAGAATGCCTACAACATAAGGAAGTTCATAGATACCAAAAAGTCCATAGAGGTTGTTGATGTACAGTCCGGAAATCGGCAGCAGACAGGCTGTTGCTATCTGTGCCATGAATTTACTGCTGGCATTCAGTCCTATCAAGTCGTCAATAATGCCTATCAAATAGATGATGGCCAGTCCTGTAATGAAGCTCATGCTCCACGTCTTTATGGGGATGTCACCTTGCCTGTTGAATGAGAAGAAAACCAGTACGATGACGAATGCCATCATCATGCTTGGAAAAAAAGAGAGACCACCTAACCGAGGAACGGCATTCTTATGCACTTTCCGCTCGTTGGGTATGTCGTAGAGTTTTTTCCGCTTACAGAAATCCAAGATGAGGGGCGTGAAGACTAGCCCACAAATCATACTCAATAAAAAAGCAATAAGTAGATATATCGTCATAAACTATTATCATTATATATACTATATAACTACCATTTTTGCGCATTATTGTGTTCTCTCACATTGTTTTTTCTATTATTCTCGCCTCAGCCATAGAAAGACGCAATCAGCTTACCATCATCAGTCCCTTTCCTGTTCTTTTCCTTTTCATATTTCATTGTTTTCTAATTGTATGCTAATTCTACCCTAATTCTACTCTAATTCCTGTCATATCACACTCCATATTATCTCCAACTTTGCCAAACCCTTCCTTCACTCTTCCTCCCACTGTTGTCCGTTTGTTGTCCGATTGTTGTTCGATTGTTGTCCGATTGTTGTCCGATTCATGAACGGACAACAAACGTATATCAATCGTAGTTCAATCGGACAAAAATAGGAGTTAGTCCTTGGGAACATCGAAGGAATGTAGGGCCAATGTTGGAGTACGATATGACAAAGGCATGACTTTTGCTTGAGATATGCAAGTGTTTTATGGGAAAACTAACACTACTTTCAAGGGAATGCTTATGTATGGATGTGTTAAATGTTTGTCATAAAGAAATATAATCTGTGACTATGTACAATATATCTGTTCATATTACGTTATTATTAAAATGAAAAACGTGAAAGTATCAATTGTTACTGCTGCCTATAACAGTGTAAAGACACTGGAAGATACCATAAAGTCTGTATTGGCACAAACCTATGCCGATATAGAATTCATTATTGTTGATGGTGCTTCAATAGACGGAACTCAGCAACTTATACGTCAATACGAACCTTTGTTTGGTAATCGGATGAGATGGATATCTGAAAAAGATAAAGGTATCTATGATGCGATGAATAAAGGCATCAGGATGGCAACAGGTGATGTAATTGGTATTTTGAACTCTGATGACTATTTCACGTGTTCTGATGTCATAGAGCGCATGGTGGCGGTTTTTGATGATCAGTCGCTGGATGCTGTGTATGGAGATATCCATTTCGTTCGTGATGGAAAACCGGGAATGTGCGTGCGCTATTATAGTTCAAAGCTCTTTCGTCCGATGTGGCTCCGTTTCGGATTTATGCCAGCCCATCCGTCGTTCTATTGCCGTCGCAGCGTCTATGAGAAAGCAGGGCTCTACAAGACCGACTATGCTATCGGTTCAGACTATGAAATGATGGTGCGCCTGTTTATGGTACACAAGATACAGACCAAGTATCTGCCCATGGATTTCGTGACAATGCGAACTGGTGGTGCCAGCACACGTAATGTGAGAAGCCGCTTGCAACTGATTCGCGATGATGTTCGCGGCTGTCGTGAGAATGGTATCTACACCAATCCACTGATGATTAGCATGAAGTTCCTTTATAAAATATTCGAGGTCAGGTTCTTTTAATATCAGTTAGAACACTGGTGAATCTCCAAAAAGAATTGAAAAACCCAATTACATGGTTACATATTTATATATTGAGTAATGATTGGTATAAAATCATATATTTTGTGAGCATCATATTTTGGGCAAATTTTGAAGTGATTTCTTTTCTGCAATTGCTCTCATAATGTTCTTTTCCTAATATGCAGACTTGTTTGATGGCTGTTGCTGCAGATAGTAAATCACCTCTATCAATGACCAACCCTGTTTCTGGGGTGATAGTTTCCGGACATCCTCCTGTATGATAGCAGATGACGGGAGTGCCACATGCCATAGCTTCAAGATTGGTGCTGGGAAAATTATCCTCCCACGTAGGATTGAAGAAAACATCGCTGGCTGAATATAAGGCCACAAGCTCGTCGATGTTCTCTGTGCGTTCTATGCCAGTGATTGATGATGGAATCTTTTTCTTGTCTCTCTTGCTGAGTCCCACCATGACGATATGGAAATCATTGGGCAGTAAGTCCCTTAAGGCAATGAAATCATCCAATCCTTTTCTATACCAGTTAGAGGCGACTCCTAAAATAAGTTTTTTATTTTGTGGGATGTTATATTTCGATATAACGCTTTCAGCTTGCTTGTCAGGTGCGAATCGTTGGGTATTGATTCCGTTTTGGATGAGATGAATTTGCTTTGTCTTGAAAAAAGACTGATGCAGTTCGCCTTCCAACCATTTGCTGACAGGTACAAGGGTCAGATTGTCAACAGATAGGAATGACCGCTTCTTTTGTAGATAATTTTTCTTGGAACGGTCAAACAGCACACTTGTGGGATAGTTAGAGAGCAGGGGGCAGTTGTTACACTCAGACTTCCATTTTTCGCAGTTAGCAAACATATAGTGAGCACAATGTCCTGTGAACGCCCAACAGTCGTGGAGCGTCCATACTACGGGTTTCCCACATTGGGACAGGTACTCAAACAACAGTGGGTAGTTGAGATAATAGCCATGAATGTTGTGCAGATGGATAATGTCAGGATTCACCTCTTGAATATGGTCTATCAGTTTCTTTGTCGCTCCAACAGACATGAGTCCGTGATTGTCGAAAATGCGCGATGCTATCCCATGGATATATTCGTCTGTCATGTTGCCAATGTGGTAGAGGTGGGATTTGCTCTCATTGTACCATCTTCCGTATGCGATATGGCTCTCCCAGCCATTTTCAATGACCAGAGTACCGATATTTTCTGCGATCTTTCCGTGAGATCCCCAGTTGGCGGTGATGTTTATTTGTAGTAGTTTGGGCATTTAGTATGTTTTGTGACAGCTGAGGAAATAGAAGACATGTCTATGTGGCCAGAATGGCTCAAAATGTCGCCTGTTGATGACTCTGTTTCCGAAGGAGAAATAGTGTTTGTAGTCAGACTGAGAGAACACATATTTATATTGTTGACAAGCAATGTCGATAGATAATTGGTTGGCATGTGTCAACTTTCCATAAGGGAACGCAAAATAGTCGCATGCTTTCCCGATATTGGCTTCTATCGCTCTTTTGCAATCGCAAATCTGATGTTTCAATGTTTCTTTATTGTCGGTGTTGATCATGTAATGGTCCATTGTGTGAGCCCCAATGATATGACCTCTTTCTGATAATTCCTTCAGCTGTTCCCATCGCATGGGGCGTTTGTTGGGTGTCATGACAATATTCTTGTTAAAATGGTCAATATAATATGGGTCTCCTTCTACATAATTGGGGTTGACGAAGAAAAGGGCATTTACCCCATATTCCTCTAAGACAGGAGCAAAATAATCATAGCATTCCATAAACCCGTCATCGAAGGTAAATGCAATAAGGGGCTTGTCTGGTTGTTCGTGATGGATAATGCCTTGTACGGCATCTTCGATTTTGATGAATTCTGCATATTGGCTTAATTCATTCAACAAATGACTGAAGGTATCAGGTTCGGGTTCTTCTTGAATTCTGTGCCCATTGAGAATATGGATACCAGGAGCAGGCTTTGAGAAAGAACCTAAACAATCGAGTACCCAGCTTCTTAAGAACGCTCTTATTTGTGTACTAATCATTTTCAATGACTTGCTTAATGATTTCTAGTTGATGATGGATATTCCACTTGCTGTCAATTTCTTGATAGGCCGCCTCTCGTATTTTCTCCCGATTCTCAGCAGATACAGATATCCATCGGCGTATTGTATCTTTCAGGCTTGTGGTGTCGCCTTGCTTAAAGAAATCACCTGTAATGCCAGGCCTGATGGATTCAAACTCCGGACCTTGATAGGGAAAATTGCCATGCGTTATAACTGGACAGCCAAAAGTTAATGAATGAATGGCCGTAAGCCCAACATTCCCAGGTGATACACAGACATGGGCATTATAGAATAGTTCTCCCAGCACTTTGTCGTCATAACAAGGACCATACATCCATATTTGTTGCTCAATGCCCAATGTCTTAGCATATGATGGTAAGTTCACGTCCTCAACGTCTTTGCCTACCATCACGACATTAATGTGTATGCCCTCTTCCTTTAGCAGTTTAACACAGTCAATCAACATTTCCAATTTTTTCCATTTTTGAATTCTACCACAGTAGATGATAGTTGGAAATGAATTATGGAAGTGGTCTTTATAAATGGAAGTAAATGTAAGTTCTGCCCTTAGCGCTTTTTCGTAATCTGAGTCCATAGAGTTGGCAATACAATATAACTTCTTGAGTGGGATGCCCTCTTGCTGCATAAGATGGATTGCGTATTCGCTATATACCAATAATTTACTATGAAGAGTATAAAAAAACTTTTTGATAACTCTTTTAACAGATGATTCACGCCCATACCATCCATGTGTCCATGCTATTGTTTCTTTTTTAGTCAGTTTTGATAGCAACAATATAAACCATGATGAGAGGCAATAGGGCTCGCCATCAAGAATGTAATAGTGATAGGACTTGAAAATCAGGCTGATACTCCCACACTGCCAATAGAAATGATGAAAGAAAATATTTCTGAGAGTTTTTTGGAATCCTTTTAACTGATGATACTCAAAAGTCTTGATAGGGGTTTCCACATGGTCTCCTAAATAGAATTCGCATGGAAGCTCTTCTGCCATTTTTGTATATATAGGGAGGCGATAGTGAGTCCCAATATTGGTAATTACACAAATATTCTTATAATCTCTCATCAATCATCGTTCTATTTAAGAAACCTTTAACATCATAAACGACACCTCTGTTTGTATTACTCAAAAATTCTCGGATGTTGTATTCTTTGAATTCATGGTGTGCAACACAGAGAACTGCTACGTCAAATTGATGTTTTAACTCCATAAGTCCCTTGGTAGTAATACTAATGTTGTATTCTTTTTTTACTCTTTCTGTATCAGCCCATGGATCATAAATCGTTATGTTATTTGTATATTCTTTGAGTGTATGGAATATGTCAACAACTTTGGTGTTACGAATGTCAGGACAGTTTTCTTTAAAAGTAATGCCAAGAAGGAGAATTTTTGCATCTTTTACAAGAATGCCTTTTTTGTTCATCAGCTTAATGACTTGGTTGGCAACATAGTCGCCCATACTGTCATTAAGTCGTCGGGCATTAGACATGATTCGTGGTAGTACACCATAGACTTGAGCTTTTTGTATAAGGTAGTATGGGTCAACACTGATGCAATGCCCACCGACCAAGCCTGGACTAAGCTTGATGAAATTCCATTTGGATGATGCTGCTTCTATGACGTCATGTGTATCAATGCCCATTGCATTGAAAATCTTTGCTAATTCGTTCATAAAGGCGATATTGACATCGCGCTGGGAATTCTCAATAATCTTAGATGCTTCAGCTACTTTTATGCTTGGAGCTTTATGTGTGCCGTTCACCAATACTGAGTTGTAGACGGTATCTACCAAATCTGCTATTTCTGGTGTACTACCAGAAGTTACTTTTTTGATTTTTTCAACTGTGTGAAATTTGTCTCCAGGATTGATTCTTTCTGGAGAATAACCGGCAAAGAAGTCTATATTAAACTTAAGTCCGCTGACGCGTTCTACTACAGGTAGGCATTCTTCTTCGGTGACCCCCGGATAGACAGTACTTTCATAGACCACAATGTCATCCTTTGAGATTACTTTACCTACCGTTTCACTTGCTCCCCATAATGGGCGTAGGTCTGGATGGTTGTTCTCATCGACAGGTGTCGGTACTGCAATGATATAAAAATTACATTGTTTAATATCATCTAAGTTTGTAGTGCATTTGAAACCATTATTTAATGCGGCTTGCAGTAAATCGTCACTGATTTCAAGAGTGGCATCATGCCCTTGCATAAGCGCATCTACACGTTTTTGGTTCATGTCAAACCCGATTGTCTTATACTTGGTAGAGAATAGTCGTGCAAGCGGAAGTCCAACATAGCCCAAACCTATTACACAGATTTTAATGTCTTCTGTTGTCATATAACTGTTTTTTTAATAAACGTTTTACAATGCTGTTTTATTGTGTAGATAATAAAGTTTGTCTATAGTTTGATAACGTTTTAAGCGGTCTTTAATTCTCCCATTGGGTTGCACCATGCAAGAAGGATGATGAGAATAAATAGTCCTCCAGTGAGCAGTGTAGAGAATATTGATGCATTTAACATGCTTGCAAGTGATGGTATGAAAAGCACGAATATGTCGCTTTTATGATACTTGCTAGTGATAGAATTTATTAGATATAGAATGAAGAGGAAAATACCGCCAGTGATAGCCACTCCGATAATTCCCCAAGATGCAATTCCTTCTGTCAGGAAAAAGGTTGCGTTGGCATTTTGCGAGTTATATGCTACGGCCATTCCGAGAGGGACGTCGTAAGGATATGCATTGGTAATAGCGTTAACAATATTTATATGAGTGTAGTATGTGAACGGGTTCTCTTGGAAGAAATGCAGATACATTTGCGTCAGCCAACCAGTTACACAGACGGTTCGTAGCAATACAATAGAAACAATGGCGAAAAGGACTTTGTTGTCAGAATCGCTCACAGCCATCAATAATGAAGAAAATATAATTAATGCCCAAAACATAATGGAATGCAATCTGTTGCATATGGTTTCTTCTTTCCACTTAATGAGGTAAAAGAACATTATGAGAATAACAGGCAATAGGAAGGTGATTTTTTGCATATCCACCATAAATAACAGAAGATATCCGAATAAGACGAGACCAGATTTTATATAAGACTTGTATTTAAGATACCAAACCAATAAAAAAGGAAAAAAAGCGCCAGAGAGCCACCCTTGTACATATAGAATTAGGCTCCTTTCTTCTACTTGTCCGGAATTTTGTTCTCGTAGTTCATATAGCATATCTATTTGTGTGAAAATATTGACGAAATGCATTGAACCAGCTCGCATGGCGACAAACAGCAGTGTTAATACCAGTGTGATTAATTCGATGACAAGGAAAGGACAGAAAGGTCGAATCTCAACTCCTTTCAATAGAGGCACTCTGCTAATCTGAAAATATAAAATGAAATAAAAACATAAGATGCATGCATAGGCATATTTCTCGAATGACGAAATGCCAAATGTGACGAAAAGGGCATGAACTAATGGTATATAAACAAAAATATAAATAAAGAGTGAAAGAAATGTTGATATTTCCTCAATGCGGTGATAAAACATTATGGGAAGAAGCGAAAGTAGTATCCAAGAGAATCGTTCTGGCAAACTCATAGGGATATAATCGACACTCCCCATATAGCCAAATATCTCATAAATATATTCCTCGTAGATATAATCATATATGAATATATAAATGATTACACACAAAAACTTGCTGGTAAGACTATTAGCGTCCAAAAGTATATGCAGGATATTCTTCATGGTCATGTGAGTTCAGTTAGTCTGACAATAAGAATGATAATGGATAGCCCCCAAAGAAGAATATGATTCTTAAACTGCTTAATGCTAATTTTACCAAGATAGAGTATGTGGATAAATAACGCAAACTTTACCACAAAGCAGCATGTTGCATATATGGTCAGCGTGAGCAACATGTTATGTACAAACGAGCATGTCAATAGAATGCTTCCAATGCTGGAAATGAAGTATAGTGTGTCAAAAAAAAGAAGTGTGCGCTGCTTGTTCTTGACTCGAAACAGGGGGAGAACCGGTTGTGTGAGAATAGTAGGGAATGACCATAAAGCAAGGCATAAGGCAACGTTGCCGGCAGAGTCCCATTGAGAACCTAAGAAGAGAGTTATAAGTTTATCTCCACCACAAGCAATGAAAAGCAGTGGTAAAATGGAAATAACAGCCAGTATTTTTAGCATTTCTTCAGTTGTGGCAATGGCTGTATCAGTGTTACTACTTATTCTTTGATAATACACTTTACCCATGGCAGAACCAACAAGTGACATGGGCATAAGCAGGAGTTGCAAAATGATAGAGAAACACCCTATGTCAGTTCTGCTAAAAAAGAAAGATAGAATGATGATGGGCAGGTTAAATGCCGCAAATGATAGAAGAGAGGCTGGAGCGTCGTAAAGGGGAAAGTTTCTGTATTTGCTGATAAGTTGCTTAGTTATTAAGATGTTGTATTTTGAAAAGTGCTTTAACAGTTTTTCCCTTACAAGTATGAAGAAGATGAAAAAGGCTGTGAGTCCCAAAGCTATAGTTGTGCCCAAAATGAGCCCATTGATGGTTGTCAGACAAACGAAAGCCAGTATGATGCGAAATAGCGCTTGTCCACCTCCTTGAATGATGTTCGAGAAAGATAAGGCATAATACTGCTCATACCTATTTGCAAGGTTGTAAAATATGGTATAAGCAGCATATAGTAATAGGTATATGAAGAGAATATATGGTACGGGGAAGTCTGTAAAAAAGGTTACTTCATCTTTTAATCCTCCAAGGAAAAAGAGTGCGATACCAGCAATTACGCAGATGCTTGTAATGACACATATCTTGAGAATATGAGGCACTTCTTCTTCTTTTGCTTGTATGATTACGTTCTCAAAACCAAGGAATAATCCGATGTTGACAATAGCGACAAACGAAGAGAAAACTCCCCATTCGCCAAACGCTTCTGGTGTGTAAAGGCGTGTAAGAATGGGTGTGACAATCAGCGGCAACATATACATGATGACGTTGCTGCCAGAAATCTTTGCGCTGTTCCACACAAGTGGTGAGGCTAGTATGGCTTTTATTCTACTTTTCAAAACTTATATTTTTTTGGAGACGGAACGTAATACATTGTGATTCCCCTGCGCCCCAGTTCCAACATTTTCTCTAAACATGGAGCTGCATAAAAAACGTTTATCAGTAGGTTAGATATCTTTTCTTGTTTGTGTATGTCGCTACTGAAATGTCGTGTAAGTCTGCTCTCTCTTGACCGACTGTCAATGTCACCTGTGTAACAGGTGTACTGTCGGATTTCCCCGTCTTCGTCATAGTATCTGAATGTTTGCAGTTTATCAAGGAATTGTTGCCAATATGGATGCTCCTTGTACAGTATTGCTTCAACACAATGGTCGAAGGTGCCAATGAAGAATTTTGGCATCCCTATATTAACATTGATTCCATTCAACTGCGTCATTCTGTAATATGGAGAATATTCATCCCAGCAGTTGAGCCCCTTGTGGTGGTCTTTTATTAACCATACGGCATGCTTACCCCATGCACAGACAGAATGCTGTATGTTGATACTTCGGTGAACATCGGGAAATTGCCTGAAAGTTTCTGCTAAATAGCCTGCTGCTGTCTTGTCTGTCTTTGGATTGAATATGTATTCATCAAGATTCACTTGTCTGAGGTTAGTGAAAGGCATGGCAGGCATCATCAGTGTACCTTCAGTAGTGAGGTACTTGCAAAGTGCTTCTATCAATTCCAATGCCGTGCCTTGATAGTTGTAAAATTCCTTCATTGAAGAATGGATGCAAACGACACTTCCGGGTTTGACGCCCATTCTTGCAAGTGCATCAATGATGTCGCTGGTGGAATATTTCTTTTTGTAAAAGAACATTCCGATTCTTTTGTGAAGGTTCTTACGCATTAAGGATATGTCCTTGATGCCAGTGACCTTCTTAAAAAGAATACCCAGACGTGTGTAAAGACTTGCCCCCATTATGCAAATACCTCAGAAATTTCTTTACGGATAATCCAAACAATCGTTCCTAGGAATGTTAATAGAGTCATGACAGCAACAAAAATCATGCGTTTTGGTCCTGCTGGTTTAATGGGAACAGCAGCACCCTTCAAAATGGTAAATGCGGGCGTACGCTCCTGCACTTTCGCTTTTGCAGCCTGTAATTGATTGTTAAGATTGGTATAGGTGTTAAACTTCAGCTGCATGTCGTTCTCCACATCTTCCATCTTCAACTCTACACTTCTCAGCTTCACATTAGTACTTGCGTCAGCCATGTTGGCGTATTGCCGACGAACTTTTTCGTACTCTCTCTTTGCGTTGAGCGTCAGTTCTTTGTAATAGTTGTAATCAGTCCGTGCCTTATTGGTGCGATAATTCGTGATGTATTCTTGCAGTTTATCCCTAACCGAATCGGTTAGGCATTTGCAGATGAAAGGGTCTTGGTCTTGAACAGATATAGAGATAACTCCGCTTTTTGAATTTACTTGAAGTGAAATATTATCTCTTATGCTTGATACAATTTCGTCATCTCTTTTGGAAAGATTGTAGGCATCGATAGAGGATATTCTTGCCTCTTCCTTTTTAGAACCGAAAATAGTTGACCACCAAGACGCTTTCTGGAAATTCTTCAGATAGTTATAGTACGTGGTGTTTATTTTTCCGTCTTTGCTTTTGACTTTAATTTGAAATAGATTAGTGATAAAGCCATTGTCTTCCATTAGGTCAGGATAGAGCAATGGCGTGATAGCATCAGTCGTTTGCAGCTCTCCAATATCAAAGCCGAGGGATGAGGCAATGGAGCTTATCGACCCCTTGCCGAGTGTACTTTCCATTTCTGGGGCAAGCTTCGTGTTTGTTGTGTAAAATCTTGGAAGGCTGAATATGTATATACATGCCAGTACAAAAGCAAAGGTTATGGTTTTAGAGAACAGCCGTTTGTTGCTCCATATTAATTTTGCTATTTTTCGTAGGTCTATCACCTTCAGTTCTTTCTTATCTTCCATATTTTCTTACTTCTTCGTCAAGTTAGCAATAGTGGCAATCATCGTACCTAATGAGGCGGTGCTGGTTCCTATACTCAGCCACTCCTGCAGGCCCAGGCCACGGCGCTGTTTCTTGGTGGGTACAACGATTTGGCAACCAGGGCGTGGCTTGTGCTTTCGGTCGGCACGGGCCACCATACCATTCATGTAGATGATGATGGTCTTGCTCTTCTTGGCACTAGAGGTGGTGCCTCCTGCCTGTTCGATATAATAGTTGGTGTCTTTCCCTTCCTTGAAATAGACGGTGTTGGGATAGAGTACCTCACCATTGATCTTGACGGAGCCATCGTAGCGGGGAACGACGATACGGTCGCCTTCACGCAGAATAGGGTCGTCCTCGGAACCAGGATTCTTCAATGCTTTGTCGAGCTCAATACCTACGGGGTAGTTGGCATTGGTCATCAGTTTTTTGACATCAATGGAGTCACGTCCAGAGTTACGCTGGGCAGTGCGTAGCACGACTTCCATCTGTTCACGCTCTTCGGGAGTCATCAGACGGAGAAGTTTGGTGCCCTCGGGGTAAGCTCGGTTGGTCAGTCCACCAGACTGTTTGATGACATCACTCAATCGCTGACCTTTACTAGATAGGGTATAGGTGCCTTCAAACTGTACTTCACCTTCTATGGTGACGTTCTGCTGCTCTGTGTAGTTAGGACTGCGGCGTACATAGACTTCGTCAAACGGCATCAGTCTGAAGTCGGGCTGGTCGGCAATGTTGAAGTCGGGGGTCAATTTGAAGCTGAAGGTCTGGGCTATCTGGTCGCCTGCCTCTGTTGCTTGCGGATTGCTGACGCGACGGGAAACATCTACTTTAACGAGTGATGCTGCATCAGTAGGACCACCAGCCTGCAGGATGAGGTCTTCTATACTCTCATTGGCTGCATATTTATAGACACCTGGGTAAAGAACTTCGCCATTGATGGTTACCGTCTGCTTCTGTACTTTCTCTTCGCGGCTGGCGATGTAAAGCACGTCTTCATTGTGAAGAGGAACGTCTGGAGAGGTTCCTTCCAGAATGCCACGAACATCAACGCTCAGCACTTCAAGGGTACGGTCTGCTCTCATGCGGTGCATGACGGCATGTTGTGAGATAGCCCCTTCCTTTAGTCCGGCAGCAGCCTCTACCAGTGCCTTGACAGTGTTGATGGTTCCACCAACATGATACATGCCTGGGCGGAATACGGCCCCCTTGATTTCCACCATGTTCTGATAGCGGTTGAGCGTCGAGTCAACACTGACAGAGTCCTCATCCATCAGCTTGAATTGACTCATGTCGAACTCGCCGACACTGAATACTGAATATTGGTTGCCTGCCTTGCGGTTGATGCGGATAGCCTTTGTATAAGCGTCTCCCGTAAAACCTCCTGCATAGCGGAGTAGGGTAGCGGCACTCTCCGTCTTTTTCATTTCGTAGAACATGGGGCGCTTTACCTTACCCGTAATGTTTACCAAGGCTTCGTAGGGACCAACAGTGATGACATCGTTGTCTTGCAAACGTACATCGCCTGTTAGTTTTCCGTTGAGCAAGAAGTCATATACGTCAACATTGCTAATCTGCTTTCCACGACGGAACACTTTTACATTACGCAGCGTACCAATTTTATTGGGACCTCCTGCCATATAAAGGGCATTATAGACAGTGGCAAAAGCCGACATGGTATAGGTTCCTGGTACTTTCACCTCACCCATGATGTTAACCGTAATGGTTCTTGTCTGGCCTAAGGTCAGGTCAATCTGTGATCCCTGAAACCTCGGACCTAATACTTTCTTCAGGCGCGCTTTGGCCTGACTGACAGAGAGACCACCCAGTTGGATGACACCGATGTCTTCGATGGTAATGGTTCCGTCTGGCGAGATAGTTTCTGTAATGCTTTCCTGAGATGCTCCCCAGATATCTACGTTGACGGCATCGCCAGGTCCCAGACGGTAGTTCTGTGGAGTTGCCAGATTCATACTGCTTTCGAAAGTGAGGTTCTTGTTGTTGAACACGTCGTGACCGAATATCTTTCGCTTACTCTCTTTCTCTTCCATGAAGTATTTCAGCGAGTCGGGCATCATGAAATCCATGGCCTCGTCCATTTCTACGAAGTCCTTGTCGTCTTCGTTGTAGGTACGCTTCTGCTTCTTCTTGTAGGACTCCATCTTGCTGTCTTTGATGCGGAACTGCGAAGCATTCTGCTTGTCTTTCTTCGCCTGCTCTTCACGCAGTTCGCCGTTGGCCTCACGCATCCTTGACTTCACGCTCTTGGATCCAGGGGTAATATCCTCTGCTCCAAGAGAACCGTTCTTAATCTGTTTCTGGTACTTCTTTTGGATACGGCGTATCTGTTCGATGGTCACACCACGCTGCATCAGTTGGGTAACAATCTGTTGGCGT
>CACXSA010000043.1 GCA_902770195.1 uncultured Prevotellaceae bacterium | reverse complement strand
TGATGCAACCTAATACAGACATCAGGGAATACAGAGCCTTGCTGCCTGACAAATGGAAGAACTTATAGCCTGCAAGGCGTCAAAGCGGATACGCTTACAAAAACATGTAGGATTCATGTAGGATTCATGTAGGCTTTATGTAGGCTTTGTGTAGGCTTGAAAACTTCGGAAAGTATAATAAGCAAATGGATTATCGACATTTTCATGTAGGCATGTAGGCTAATTGTAATATTTTTCAAAATAAAACATTAGGAATCTCTGTATTTTCATTCACGTCTTTATGACAGCAAAAGGAAAGGGAAATTGGTTTATGTGCAAAAAACTCCAAAAAATTTGGAAAGTTGAAAAAAACAATGTATATTTGCAGAATAAATGTCATTATAGATGACATATTACATCAAAGAAAATAACAAAAACTTAAAAATTTAAGCGTATGAAAAAGAAAAGTATCCTGTACTCGTTGGCTGCCATATGCATCATTGGGTTGATTACCTCTTATTATGTTGATTGGCCTGTAAATCTCAACGAGGCCGATGGAGATATCGCCAAGGCTGCTAAATTCTCTCGTGAACAAGCTTCTAAGGATCTTTCTAATATGGAAGAGCTCATTAAGACCGATTCAGCATTTAAGGATGGTATTGTGGCAGCCCAGGTGGTGATGCAGACACGCGCAGCCCAGTTCGCCACGCTGGTTGACATGTCAAATGAGGTAGCAGGCAACATCCCCGCATTTGCCGAGGTGCTCAAGGATATGAACGCCCAGCGTGAGTTGGTGGACAACGTTGCCAGTTCGCTGGCAGAGTCAGCCGACAACCTGAATGCCGCCCTGAGTGGTGAGGAGTGTCCCGACTTGGCCCAGTCCTCCATCAACGCCTCACTGGCTTACATGACGCTGCAGAAGCAGAACAACTTGGCCAACCGTTTCATTGAGACCACCGACAAGTATTTGGAGACAGCCCAGGGTGATGACAAATTGAAACTGGTCCGCGACCAGTGGTTGGATTACCAGCAGATGACTGCTGCCCTTGAGGGTGACAAGGCAAGTGCTGAGGCTTTGGCCAAGAAGGGCAACCTGCTTAGTGGCGAAAAGGCTCTTGCTGCCATAGCTAATTTCGGTATTGCTGAGCGTTTGGCTTTGCTGCGAAGTTGCGAGTTGGCTCAGGCTTTTAAGCTTCCCAACACGATTGGAGGCAAAATTCGGCCAAAGGTTCTCGAAAGTGAAATCAGTTCGGTTCTCCTTGCTCAGAAGGAAATTCTTGCTGGCTTTAGGATGAAGGAGGTTCTTGCTGGCCGTAAGATCAATCCCCACAATGCATTGATGATTGGCAACGTAATCAGTCAGACAGCAGCAGCAAACAATAGTGTAATGCTGAACAAAAAAGGCCCAAAAATTGATCCATAATCACGGTGGTGTATATGCGTAACTGGATTGCTGTCATTCTATTGTCGATGATTCCCTGTATATCTAGGGGGCAGAACCAGACCTATTACCAGTATAAGACGGACGAAGCCACGCTGGTGTTCTTTGACAAGAACCTGTCACGCTACATCCCTCACATGATACGCATGTACCAGAACGGCAAAGCGCTTCATGAGCAGATATGGACCAGTGATTCCATCTATCAGCCAGAAGCGCCCCTACTTTTATTGACAGACTGGGAGGACGACGGTAACGGCGGAGCATCGCCATTACCGCGTTCTTTTATACAAATCGGCATGGCTCCGTTGAACATGTCGTATTACATCAACCCTTCAGGTGAAAGGTACAGTCAGTTGTTCAAGCACGAATATACGCACATCGTCATGACAGACAAGTATAATCGTAGCGACCGCAACTGGCGCCGCTTCTTTGGTACGAAGGTGGACACCGACAACAAACAGCCCATCTCCGCCCTATGGAGCTATCTGAGCGTGCCCCGTTGGTATTCGCCCCGTTGGTATCACGAGGGTATCGCCTGTTTCATGGAGACCTGGCTCGGCGGTGGTGTCGGACGCGCCTTAGGAGGCTACGACGAGATGTATTTCCGCAGTATCATCGACGGGGGTGACAAGCTCTACTCGGTGGTGGGTCTGGAAACGGAAGGCTCCACAAAGGACTTCCAAGTGGGCGCCAATGCCTATCTCTATGGTACCCGTTTCGTGAACTACCTCACCAAGACCTACGGCTACGAGAAGATGATCCAGTTCTATAACAGGACGGCAGACAGTCGCACCTTCTTCGGCAAACAGTTCAAGAAGGTCTATGGACAGTCGCTCAGAAAAGTATGGAATGACTGGAAGGAGGACGAGAAGAAGCATCAGGAAGAGAACCTCGCCGCCATCCGCCAATATCCCATCACAAAGACCAAGCCGCTGACCAAAGAACCGTTAGGTTCCGTGTCGCCATTCGTCTATGACCCAACCACCCAGAAGGCATACGCCGCCATGAATGCCCCAGGCGACTTTGCACACATGACGGAGATTGACCTGCAGACAGGCGAGCAGAAGCGGCTGAACGACATCTACGGCATCCAGCTCTATGACCCTGCTTTCGTTGCCCTCGACCGTAAGGGCCAGCGCCTCATCTATACAACGAACAATTCGAAGATGCGTGGCTTGGAAATCTATGACATCCAGCAGAAGAAGGTGGTGAAGAAAAAGAAGTACCAGCGCATCGGAAATATCGTGTATGACAACACCCACGACTGTCTCTACGGCCTGTTCTCCAACGGTGGTACACAGTCGATTGTGCGCATGGACCGCGATTTGGAGAATCCAGAAGTGATCTATGCCTTCCCATTTGGCGTGAGCGTGTTTGACTCTGATATCAGTCACGACGGCAAATGGCTGTCGTTCACCAGCCAAGGCGACAACGGCGAGCACACACTTTTGCTGTTCAATACAGAAGAACTGGCAAAGGCTATCTTCAAACCCGTGAAGCTGATAACCTGGAAAGACAGCAACTTAGGACAGTTCCGCTTCTCGCTCGACGACAAGTATCTGATAGGCAGTTCTTACTATACTGGTGTCTCCAACCTCTGGCAGATTAACATAGAGACACGCGAGATGGAGATGCTCACCAATACCGACATCGGCCTCTTTGCACCATTGGAGATTACGCCTGGTCAGCTGCTGGCGCTCCAATTCAAGCGCGACGGACTGCAACCCGTACTGCTCTCCCGTGAGGTGGTGAAGGATGCCAATGCTGTGAACCTCTATGGTCAGCTCGCCTACGAGAACAACAAGGAGGCGATGGAACAGGTTGGTCTGCTCAGAGACTCGCTGCCTAGGAAGAACTTTGGCGATGTATATAACAACATCACCTCCTACAATGTCTTTAAAGAGATGAGGTTCGCAGGAGCCTACCCTATCATCAGCGGCTTCACCGACACCAAAGCCTGGAACAAGATGACTCCCGTGTTAGGCTATCGCTTTAACGTGAACGACCCCGTAGGACTGAACAGCATGAAACTGTCAGTCGGTCTCTCTCCTTGGAGCAACAACGCCTGGAAGAACAAATTCCACATTGACTTCGATTGGAAATACTACTTCTGGAACCTCAAGGCTGCCTGGAACCATACGGACTTCTACGACCTCTTCGGTCCGATGCGGAAAAGCCGTAAGGGTTATGTGGTGCAGCTGGCCTACGACTATACCAACACGTTGATCTCGCCGTATAACAAATCATGGGGCTTCTCTGTCGCTGCCTACGGCGACATGGATGCGCTGCCCTTGTATCAGGAGATTGAGGTACAGGATGTCAGGTCGATGCAGACGGCATCGGTTTACGGAAAGTGGGCAAAGACCCGCACCTCGTTGGGTGGTGTGATGAAGGAGCAGGGCTACGAACTGGGCGTTGAAGGCTACGGCTATCTGGCTGGCGGACGGGTTTATCCCTCTATAGAAGCTACAGGTAACTTCGGCACACTGGTGCCCTTTGACAGAAATACCTCGTTCTGGCTCCGTACGGCAGCTGGTCACAACTTCGGAGATGAAGAGTCTGTGTTTGGCACTACCTATTTCGGTGGTTTCCGCAATAACTATGTTGATAATAGGAATGCCTTCCAATATCGTACGACTTTGGCAATGCCTGGTGCCACTATTGATGCCATCCCGGCGCACTCCTTTGCAAAGGCGACGGCAGAGCTCAACCTGCGTCCGCTCCGCCTCAACAACTTTGGTGCGCTGTTCTGCTATCCGACGTGGATCCAGTGCTCGCTCTTCGGAACAGGTCTCTCCGCATGGAATCCCCACGCATCCCACAAGATGTACTACAGCACTGGTATTCAGGTGACTACCGAACTGGTGTTCCTGAATTATCTCAAGACAACACTGTCTATTGGTTACGGCCATCTGTTTGCACCAGCAGGATTCGATGGTGGAAAACGTGGAAACAATGAATTTATGATCTCACTAAAATTGTTGTAATGTTATTTGTCGCTGCCCTACTCCCTGTTGTCATCTACATCTTTGTAGTCTATAAGATTGACCATTTCTCACTCATCAGCATCAAGAACCTCTTCTTGCAGGTGTTGTGCGGTATGGTGGCGGCATTGGTCTGTTTCGGTCTGTTTCAGTTGACAGGGCCGATTCTCACCGATAACCAGTCAGATTTCCTCAATCCTGTGATGGAAGAGATCGTGAAGGCCATCCCACTCCTTTGGTTAGCCACCCGGAAGAAAATCGTGTTCTTCATTGACAGTGTCATCTGTGGTGCTGCCGTAGGTGGTGGGTTCTCCATCCTGGAGAACATCTTCTACCTGCTGCTGGGCGATGGAATGGGCCTTGGAACCGTACTGTTCCGAGGTTTGGAGGTAGCCCTTGTCCACATGGGCTGCAGTGCCATCGTCGCTGCCGGACTCATGCTGGCAGTTCGTATCATTGAACGTTACCGTTCTCGATTAGGCCTCAAAAAGAGCGATATTGGAATGTCTGTATTTCTGTTATTGGAAGCACCTGTGCTGCACGTGTTCCACAATGCCTTCCAATTCATGCCGCTGGTGCAGTTCATTTTCGTATTCGGCACCTTGGGCGGTCTTCTGACGTGGACTTATTACTACGATGTAGATATGATCCACCGCTGGCTTGACACAGGGCTCGACAAACAGCTAAGCCTGCTTGAATCCATCAAGAATGGACATCTGGACAACACCCCTACTGGTAAATTCCTCGAGTCGGTCAAAGACGTTTTCCCACCAGAGGATTATTTCGATATTATCTGTTATGTACAATTGCATGTTGAACTATCTGTAGCATCCAGAAGTCGGGTAATGGTCCGGGAATCAGGTCTGGAGCGCGATCTTCCCTTGACTGACGAGATGAAGGAGCTGATCCTTTCCCAATACACAGAGTATAAACTTCTTGAGAAAAGACTTGGCAATGCTGCCAGAATGACTATCGCTCCTATCGTAAAATATGATCCGGCTGAATATAAAGCTCTCGAAGACCTCCGAACTGAATGCAAGAAGACAAACATAATAACAAAAAAATCATGAAGACTATGCCTACAACAGAACGTGTATTCCAGATATTCAAGGAACTGAACCAAATTCCACGTCCTTCACACCACGAAGAACGGATGGCTGACTATTTATGCCAGTTTGCAGAACGATTGCAATTACCCTATAAGCGCGACAAGGAGAACTGCGTGGTGATTAGCAAGCCTGCCACACCAGGACATGAGGGGGCAGAACCCATCGTATTGCTGAACCACATGGATATGGTTTGCGTGGGTATGAAAGACCCCCTCTCCGACCCTATCGAGGCGTTTGTGGAGAACGGATGGATGAAGGCGCGAGGTACCTCGCTGGGTGCAGACAACGGCATCGGACTATCAATGGCACTGGCTGTATTGGAGGACGACAGCATCGTACATCCAGCTCTGGAGGTGATGACTACCACGAACGAGGAAGACGGTATGTCGGGCGCATCGCAGTTGAGCAAGGACTTCCTGAAAGGCAGGAAGGTCATCAATCTGGATTCTGAGGACTACGACACTATCACCACAGGAGCAGCAGGTGCCTGTCTGCAGTTCCATCGCATTCCCGTAAAACGCAAAGCGGCACCAGGAGGCAAGCGTCGCTGGTATCGCATTCGCTTTGAGGGTGGACTGGGTGGTCACTCGGGTGTTGACATCAACAAGGGCCGTTGTAGTGCGGTAGTACCTGCATGGGCTGTGATGGCCACTATTTACAATGAGTTTGAATATGACGTGGCTTCTATCAACATCGGTGAAGCCAATGCCTCGATAGCCTCATCGGCTGAAATCATTCTTACCATTCCCTCTGGCGAGGGCGCTGAATTTGTGAAACAGCAGCAGGAGATGATGAACGAATGGTTGCGCGAGGAATATGGTGACAACGATCCCAACATGCATTGCACCATAGAGAAGTGCGAGCCCCAAGAAACGGTCATCAACCCCGAGGCTCTGGAAGCCCTGCTGACGTGTCTGGAGCAGATTCCACAGGGTGTGGTGAAGATGAGCGAGGTGATGAAAGATACGGTGGAGACTTCGAACAACGTGGGGCGTATCGTAACAGAGGCTGACCACATCTTCGTTTCCACCCACACACGCAGTTTCATAGACAGCGAGATGGAGGAACTGAGCAAGGACATCGCCAACGTCTTTGAGGCCTGTGGTGCAAAGAGTGAGACCATCATGTCGGCACCTGCCTGGCAGGAGGACCAGGAATCGGACTTCCTGCGCCTGACCTCAGACACTTTCAATGATGTGCTGGGCTGGCGTCCACGTATGGTGGCTATGCACTTTGTACTGGAGGCTGGCTTCTTCGTACAACACTATCCTGACATACAGATGGCGAGCATCGGACCTCGCATCGTGGAGCCCCACTCCACCAGCGAGCGCATAGAGCTTTCGACGATAGAAGACATCTGGAAGGTACTCTTGGAAATGCTGAAAAGATTGGCGTAGCAAAGGGCCGGACTAATCGATGCTAATGCCATAGGTCTGCTTGACCTCACTCATGACGAAGGTGCTTTCTATGGAGGCAACGCTCTCTATCTCACCCAGTTTCGTAAGGACAAACTCCTGATATTTCTTCATGTCACGGACGCGCACTTTCAAGAGGTAGTCGTAAGTGCCTGAGGTGTTGTAGCACTCTATGACGTCTGGTATGCGCATGATGCGACGTATGAAGGCATCGGCTATCTCGTGATTAATCTGCTTCAACTTGACTTTACAGAACACCAGCAACCCCCGATCCAACTTATCGGGATCGAGCACGGCGATGTATTTCCTGATATAGCCTTGCCGCTCCAACCGGCGTTGTCTTTCAAAGACGGGTGTGGCACTCAGATGCACGATGTCTGCCAACTCTTTGGTGGTCAACTTGGCATTTTTCTGCAGGGCTTTCAATATCTGCAGGTCGGTTTCGTCTAATACTTCCATCATCTTACAGATAAATTTATATGTTCGCCCATGGGACAAGCATGTATCTGAGGTTGCTGCAGAGATTGGCATCATCAACATTCTGCACATCTGCGACTATGGCACTCCTTACCAGGACGCTGAAGCCTTGTATGAATTTGCTGACTACCCCGCCAGCATCATCAATGTACCCCTGAAATTCGCTGACGGCTCTACCCTCAATCTCAAAGAGGCTCAGAAACGTTTCGGACGGCCGATCTTCGGTGGTCTGGAGAGACTGGGCGTGATTGCCAAAGGAAGTATCGAAGAGGCTAAGGCTGAGGTTGACAAAGTGTTGGAGAACGCGGCTCCTAACTTCATTCTGGGTGCAGACTGCACAGTACCTGGAGACACCGACTGGGAGAAGCTACGTGCCGTTATTGACTACACGCACACCTGGAGACAGACACACAAAAAATAATTTTGCTCTAATTATTCTTTGTTCGGGTTGCAAAGTTTTAATGGCTTTGCACCCGATTTTTTAAAATATTATGTAATTTTGCAGCAATGAAAAGAACATTGATTTGGATTGGAGCACTCATCGTGGGTGCCATATTAGGAGTGCTCGGACAGGACTGGCTCAATGCGCTCATGGAATTTCTGGCAATCATCTATACCAGACTATTCCAATTGCTGGCCGTTCCCACCATCGTGCTCGCCGTCATAACCACCTTTGCGACTTTCGGAACAAAGGGTTCGGGAAAGATTTTTGGACGTACAATGACCTACACTTTACTGACAACCTTTTCTGCTGCAACAGTAGGGGCCATTCTCTTTGTACTGATTGCACCAGGCAATCTACCTGCTCAAATTACGCAAACAGCAGCCATCACCCCTGAGACAACCTATTTCGACCATATTGTGAGTATCATTCCCAACAATGTCGTAAAACCATTCCTTGAAGGAAACGTACTCTCACTATTACTTTTGGCTTTTGCTATTGGATTCGGTTTATCCCATTTACCAGAATCGGAAAACAAGTCTGTTGTTGTAAAAGGACTGCTTGGACTCCAAGAACTTCTATTCTTACTTATTCATGGACTGATTTGGGCACTTCCTTTGGGTATTGTAGCTTTTTCTGCCCAACTGTCAGCCCAACTATCCACAGGTATCGTAGCTGATTCTATAGGGAAATATGTGCTCGTAGTGTTAGGAGGTAATGCAATCCAGTTCTTTGTGGTATTACCATTGTTCCTCTTAGCCAGAGGACTAAATCCCATTCACGTGCTGAAAAAAATGATACCGGCTGTACTGATGGCACTATTTACGAAGAGTAGTGCTGCTACCCTACCTGTCACCATGGAAACAGCAGAGAGACGCTTGGGGATACAAAAAAAGGTAGCACGCTTTGTGCTACCCATCTGTACGACCATCAACATGAACGGTTGTGCTGCCTTTATTCTCGTCACCTCTCTCTTTGTGATGCAAAACGGAGGAACGCCCATCACTTCGGTAACTATCCTATCATGGATTTTCATTTCCGTCATTTCTGCTGTCGGGAATGCCGGAGTACCCATGGGATGCTATTTCCTCACCCTATCTCTGATGTCTGGCATTGGGGCTCCCATAGCTATTTTAGGCATCATTTTGCCCATCTATACCATCATTGACATGATTGAGACGGCAGAAAATGTATGGTCAGACTCCTGCGTTGCCGCAATTGTTGACCATGATGAGCGTGACATTGAAGTCACTTCTTGATTTCAATGTCACGCTTCACATTATTCCTAATCTTCGTCAGATAGCCCTTCATACCCTCAGCATCCCTGTTGTCGATAATCTCCAAGAGCTCTTTCAATTCCGTACGAATCTGTGCCACCTGGTCATGGGTATAGGGGTTGAACAGGATTTCCTGTAACAGGTAGTCATCCTCGTTCAACACTCCCTTAGCAATACGCATGTGACGCTTGAAAGTAGTTCCAGGGGCATCTTGATGCTTCATGACAGCAGCAAAGACAAAAGTGGAGACAAAAGGAATACTCAACGAGTACGCTACCGTCTTATCGTGCTCCTCGAAGGTATATTCGTAGATGTTGAGTCCTAACTTCTGATAGAGGTCCTTGAAGAAGATACGCCCCATATAGTCGCCTTCGCTGATGATGATGGCATTCTCTTCGGAGAGCTGCTGCAGATTGGCAAAGGTTGGTCCGAACATGGGGTGTGTGGAAACATAACGCCGACCCGACTGCTCATAGAACTCTTTCAAGTCGGTTTTGACGGAGGCGATATCGCTGATAATGCAGTCCTCTGGTAAATAAGGCATCACCTGTTCGAACACGGGGATGGTATATTTCAGGGTGACGGCATTAATCAGCAACTCTGGCTTGAACGCCTTGATTTCCTCGAAGGTAGTGAAGCGCTGACAGTTATAGGTGAAGCGCATGCGTTTGGCATCCCGCTCATAGACAGCCACCTCGTGGTCAAAGCTCAGCAGGTCGATGAAAAATGAGCCCATCTTGCCTGCTCCTAATACAAGTATCTTCATATTCTAAGGAATATAGGAATAAAGGATGTTATTTGTTGACGATTTCAATCTGCTGACGAACGGACTCTTCGTGGATACTCTCGAACACCTTGGCAACAAACTCGGGAGCCATACCGGTGAGTGATCCCTGCACACCGCGCTTCTCCAGAATCTCGTTGTAGCGGGAAGCCTGCAGCACGGTCATATTATGCTCCTTCTTGTACTCACCTATCTGCCGACAAACGTTCATGCGCTTGGCCAACAATTCCATCAGCTGGTTGTCGAGTTCGTCAATCTGCTTACGCAACTGCTGAATACCCTCTGTCGTCACATGCTCATCGCGGATAATCAGTAGCGAGAGGATGTAGTCAAGGACATCAGGAGTCACCTGCTGTTTAGCATCACTCCAAGCCTTGTCGGGGTCGCAGTGGCTCTCAACAATCAAACCGTCGAAACCAAGGTCCATAGCCTGCTGACACAAAGGGGCTATCAACTCCCTACGTCCGCCGATATGCGAAGGGTCACAGATAATAGGCAGTTCCGGAATACGGCGATGTAGCTCAATGGGAATTTGCCACATCGGGGCATTGCGATATATCTTCTGCTCGAAACTGGAGAAACCGCGATGGATGGCACCAAGACGTTTCACACCAGCCTGGTTCAGACGCTCCATAGCACCAATCCACAGTTCCAAATCAGGATTGACGGGGTTCTTGACAAACACAGGGACATCTACACCCTTCAAGGCGTCAGCCAAAGCCTGCATGGCAAAGGGATTAGCTGTGGTGCGGGCACCAATCCACAGAATATCCATATCATATTTCAAGGCGAGATCGATATGCTCGGGGGTAGCAACCTCAGTAGAAATCAGCATGTGGGTTTCTTCCTTCACCTGTTTCATCCAGGGCAGGGCTTTCTCACCATTACCCTCGAAGCCACCGGGTTTCGTGCGTGGTTTCCACACACCGGCACGGAAATTATGGCAACCCTTCATGGCCAACTGGCGGGCTGTATTCATCACTTGCTCCTCGGTCTCTGCACTACAGGGTCCTGCAATGACGAAGGGGCGTTCGTTGTCACTCGGTAAATTCAGTTTCTCTAATTCTAATTCCATATAGCATTTAATTATAATTCTACGGAGTATTACTTTTCCTTTGAATAAAACCAATCCTTAGGGAAAAACCATCTTTATCCTTAGCAGCGCTTCTTTGATTTTGTCCTCTTTGGCGCAAAGTGAGATGCGGATGTAACGTTCACCATTGCTTCCGAAGATGAAGCCAGGAGTGATGAAGACACGGGCTTCGTGCAACACCCGTTCCGTCAGGTCTTCCACATTCTTTATTTGTGCGGGAATCTTTCCCCAAAGGAACATGCCCACCTGACTCTTGTCGTAGGTACAGCCTAACACATCCATAATCTTCTCAGCCCATTGGCGACGACGGGCGTATGTCTCAATATTGAACTCGCGATGCCAAGCCTCATCGTTCTTATAGGCCTCAGCAGCAGCAAGTTGGATACCACGGAAGGTTCCACTCTCTATGTTCGACTGTACCTTGAGAATCCACTGGATGAACTGGGCATTCGAAGCACAGAGACCCACACGCCATCCTGGCATGTTATGGCTCTTCGACATCGAATTGAACTCAATGCAGCAGTCCTTGGCACCAGGTACCCGCAGGATGCTCAGGTGCTCCTCGCTGAGGATGAAACTATAAGGATTATCATTGACCACGACAATATTATGATCCTGAGCGAAACGTACAAGACGCTCGTAGGTCTTACGCTGAGCCCTGCCACCAGTAGGCATATTGGGATAGTTGGTCCACATCAGTTTCACCTTAGAGAGGTCCTTCTTCTCCAGTTCGTCAAAATCAGGCTGCCAGCCATTGTCCTCACGCAGGTCATAGTTCACAATCTTGGCTCCCAGAATCTTGCTCAAAGAGGTATAAGTAGGATAGCCAGGATTGGGCACCAGCACCTCATCGCCAGGATTGACGAAAGCCAGTGTGACATGCAAGATGCCCTCTTTCGAACCAATCAGGGGCAACACCTCACTCTTGGCATCGAGGGCAACATCATACCACCGCTTGTAGAATCCTGCCATCGCCTCACGGAGTTCGGGTGTTCCCATCGTAGGCTGATAACCGTGGGCATTAGGCTGTTGGGCAACCTCACACAACTTATTAATGGTTTGCTGAGACGGGGGCATATCTGGACTGCCAATGGCTAAGGAGATAATGTCCTTGCCCTCGGCATTCAGCTGAGCCACCTCTTTCAGCTTGCGACTGAAATAGTACTCTTGTACTAAGCTTAATCTTTCTGCTGGTTGTATCATAATCTCTTTTCTATTTTATCCTAATTTATTCTAAGGAATCTGGGAATTCAGGAATATCTGGCACCAGCCTTCCTTTAGTTGGTCTGCCGACCGTCTTTATATTCTCCTAATATCTTGAAGTCCTTTGTCAATGGGATAATTGCATCTATAGACTGACGGTATCGCGTCAAATCGTCATACATCAGATCTACATAAAACAAATACTCCCATTCTCGTCCGATAATAGGCAACGACTGAATCTTTGTCAGGTTAATCTTGTAGAACGACAGAATGGCCAACACATGACTCAGCGAACCCTCTTCGTGAGGCAAAGAGAACACCACACTCGACTTATTAGCTTCCGTCAGCGGACGCAGCATATCAGCCTTGTTGGGATTGGACACCACCAGGAAGCGCGTGAAGTTGTGCTTATTATCCTCAATATGGTCTTCCAATATCTTCATACCATAAAGCTTTGCTGCTGCCGAACTGCAGATTGCTGCCCAATGCTCATGATGTTCCTCGCTAATCATCTTGGCAGCACCAGCCGTATCTTCTGCCTCCACATTCTTCAACAGCGGATGCTGAGCCAGGAACTGGCGGCATTGCATGAGAGCGACAGGATGAGAATGTACCTCGGTAATGGTATCCCAATCATCGTCAGGCAGACAACAGATACAATGGGAAATGTGCAACTTGTGCTCGCCTACGATGGTTGTCTCCGACTCACGGAGAAGCTCGTAGTTATGCAACAGGGAACCTGCTATGGTATTCTCGATGGCTGTCATGCCTATCACCGTGGGATCCTGCTTAATCTGCGCAAATACTTCTTCAAAGGTTGCACAACAAATCAATTGTATCTGCTCACCTTCAAAATAAAGGTGTGCTGCGATGTCGTGGAACGACCCTATCAGTCCTTGAATAGCTATTCTCTTCATAATTCTAATAAAAATCCCGCTTTCACTTTTCTGTGAAGCGGGACTGTATTCTGTTTATTTCTTCATTGTCTATTTCTTACATACGGTCTTCCGCTCCACAGGTTGCTGCAAAGTAAAAATAAAAACCGTAAAAGTAAGCATTAAACATGTTCATTATCTTGATTTTTTGTTTATCGTCTGCAAAAGTATAACTTTTTCATGAATTCACCAAACAATTTGAAAGAAATTTCTCGTTTGTGGTAATATTTTGTCAGCTCGACCTTTCAAAAAAATAAGCTATTTAGATTTGATGTGTATGGTTTTGGTTGTTTGGGGTGTGGTGCTGGTCTTGCCGACTTTAAAGGTTTTACCTGTTCCACCTTTATAATATCTCAAGGCCTCAGGCATCCATGCCTGGATCTGCTTGATACGCGTAGCATCGCTGGGGTGATCGCTGTAGATATCCGACTTCTGACTGTTACCACTCTTAGCAGCCATACGCTGCCAGAAACTGACAGCAACTTGTGGGTCATAGCCTGCCATAGCAGCAAAAATCAGTCCAAGATGGTCGGCCTCACTCTCATGATTGCGCGAATATTTCAGGTTCTTGAAATTAAACTGTTGCGACAAAGCCCATTGACCAATTGACTGAGCGGTGGCCCCAACTCCCACAGCACCAGCTACAGCTGAACCGATTTGAAGACCATATTGCTGTTTCATCTGGGTGCTCATCTGTTCAGCAGAATGACGAGCTACAGCATGCGCAATCTCGTGTCCTAAAACAATAGCCAGCGAAGACTCATCCTGCGTTACAGGCAACAAGCCCTCATAAACACAAATCAAACCACCAGGCATACACCAGGCATTCACCTGATTGTTCTGCACCAGGTTGAACTGCCACTTGTAATACTGCACATCCTCAGCCATTCCGTTGGCTTTCAGATAGTTGGTCACGGCATTTGCCAGACGCTCACCAACCCTCTTTACCATCGCTGTGTTCTGGCTATTGGTGGAAAGTTTGGCTGTCTTCATGAATTCCTGATACTGCTGAGTTGAAAGACTCAACACCTGACCGTCACTCACCAGCAAATTTTGCTGTCTGCCCGTAATAGGCACTGTTTTTGTGGTACCGCAACCGATAAACACGGCGGTCACCAGCAATAATAAGAGGTTTTTGATGTTCTTCATTATACTTAAATCTATTGTTTAACTTACCCTATTGGCTTATTATATTTCTCAACTAAACGTATTGAGCATCCGTACTATCGTCTCTGCCTCTTGGACGGTTATTACCTGATTCATTGGTATGGATAGTTCCTGGGCATGAATTCGCTCTGTAACAGGATAGCTACGATGGTTCCATGCCTTATAACACTCCTGCTTGTGGGGGGGTATTGGGTAATGAATCAGTGTCTGAACACCATTCTCGCCCAAATATTGTTGCAGCACGTCACGCTTTTCGCAGAAAATGGGGAACTGGTGATACACGTTGTTTTCATCATCAATCCGTTTAGGCAAGGTAATCAACGGATTTTTGATATTCGCATAGTAATAAGCTGCCAACTGCTGGCGCTTTCTATTGTCTTCATCCAGATACTTAAGTTTGACATCCAGTACGGCAGCATCTGTCTCTGCCATACGACTATTCATTCCAACATATTTAAACTCATATTTCTTCTGACTGCCATAATTGGCGAGTGCACGGATGACAGAAGCCAATTCCTCATCATTGGTGGTCACTGCACCTGCGTCACCCAATGCCCCAAGATTCTTGCCTGGATAAAAAGAATGAGCTGCAGCATCTCCCAGCGCTCCCGTCCTCGTGAACCCTGAACCCTGAACCATGAAGCCGCATCCGTGACTTTGTGCACAATCCTCCATCAGCTTCAGATGATGTCTTTGGCAGATTTCTCTCAGTCGGTCGTTATAGGCTATGCGTCCATAAAGATGGACAATCATCACTCCTTTGGTCTTGGGAGTGATATGCTTCTCTATCTGGTCAATATCTATCTCAAGATTATCAAAAGTTGGTTCTACTAATACAGGTATAAGATGATTGTCCGTGATGGCAAGAATGGTAGCTATATACGTGTTCGCAGGAACGATTATCTCATCGCCATTCTGCATAATCCCCATTTCCTTGTAGCCTCGAAGAATCAGTCTCAAGGCATCCAAGCCATTGGCTACAGCTATACAATGTGAAGTTCCAATATAATGAGCATAATCAGATTCAAATTGCTGGTTTTCCTTGCCTTGCAAGAACCAGCCTGACTCTATGACTCGATTGACTGCAGCCTTGATTTCATCACCGTGCATCATGGTGATGGCTTGTAGATCTAAAAGCTTAACCACTATTTATTTTGAATAAAATTCAAATAGTCATCATAAGTTCGTATATAGTCATCCTCGGAATAACCCTCAGAAGCCAATACCAAACAGATACTTCCTGATGAGAACCCTTGTTCCGAAGCCCAAATGCCCGGAGGAACATGCAGTCCCCAGAATGGACGGTTCAGCAGTACAGTACGTTTGTTAGTACCATCATCCAATGCCACCTCAAAGCTACCACTGGCTGCTATCAAGAACTGATGGCATTTCTTATGGGCATGAGCTCCACGATCTTCACCACCAGGAATATCGTATGAATAAAACACACGATTAATAGGAAAAGGTACATGTACGTTCTCATACATATATGTCAAATTACCCTCCTTATCATGCATCTTATTCAATTCGCATAGCGAACAGTCAAATACACTTCTTCCTCCAGAATCAACAATGCTATTGTTTGGAGCATTCACCTTAATGGAAGTCTTGGCATCAAAAGCAGTTGGAATTCGGCTATCGTCCTTTCTCCATAGTTTATATTCTTCATAATCTGATACATAATCCTGCTCATCATAATCCGTTGAAGAGAGAACTAATGCCAATGAGTTGGTAGAGAAATTGGTCATGGTGCGCCACATGCCGTTGGGGACATATAGACCGTAATAGGAACGGTTCAGCGGAAAAACCTGTTTGTTTTCTCCATCATCTATCTCTACGTCAAAACTGCCAGAAAGAGCCACGATAAACTCCTCTGTCTGTTTATAAGCATGACTTCCCCGATCCAAACCACCAGGCACATCATATATCCAATGCACCCGTTTTATTTCGAAGGGAATCTGCTTCAATTGCTCAATGATTGACAAATTACCTCTCTCATCTCCTATCTTAGGCAGATTCAATAATTTGCAATCTGATACAATCTTATAATTTTTCATCATTTTTCAAAAGCTGATGAATTTGTTCCTACTTACTTCTATTGCATTGCGTTCATTATAGATTCCAGAGAAATTGAGAGGGATAAATTTGTTTAACTTCACCTATAAGCATACTCTACCCTCCCCATTTACAAAACAAATGGACTGGTTCAAGATTCGCCTAAAAGGGTATAGTTCAACAAATTACCACTCTACACGAGGGAACAAATCCCGTAGATTCCCTGAAAATGCATACTATATCGGGTACAAAGATAGTAAAAAAATTCTTGAATAGCCGTATGTTTTGCAGAAAAATTAAAGATTTATACCGTCATTTCGCTACAGTACTTTGCAATACCAGCGGGAGATGCGCAGCATGACACTGATTCCTCCAACGGTTTTCACAAACCAGTATTTCTGGTTCTTCTTCAACAGCCTCCCCCGAATACCGGCGAACTGTCCATGAACCACCATGACATCCTTCCCTGGAATAGCTTTGCTATCATCTGTTTCAACAAATTCCTTAGGAGTCTTGGAATAGTCAGGATCGCAAAGCAAGCGGAATTCAATCATTTCACGATCAGATATCTCGGAAAGTTTTCCCGAACTTCTATCAGTCATGAGTGTTAATGGATAATAGCATTCTGACAACTTAGTGCGAAGGTCCTTTTCCTCAAGGGTTTTCTCCAGAAATATATAATTACGAACTACCGGTACTAACACCATTTGTGGCTTTTCTTCGCCTTTCTTAAGTTTCTCAGTGTAGAACATCGGAATGAAATGACGAAGATGGTTCTTAGTCAAAAATGAGCTAACCTCCATCTCCTTATTGTTGAAAGTACGAATGACCACCCAAGTGGATGCTGTATCTGTTTTTTCCATTAAATTCTAAATATGTAGTAACCTATTAAGGTTATTCGACTGCAAAGATACGAATTTTTATATTATTAGCACTATGTTTGCACGAAAATGTATGAAAAACGAATAATAGAAATCAAAAAAGCCATCGTCCAAAAGGGCGATGACTTTCATTTGTCTGTTAAATTTTTGTCTTATTATTTCAAACCACGGTTACTCAGTGTTACATTGAGAAGCATCACATACTTACGGTACTGATCCCTGTTCAGCATGTAGTTCATGTAAGCAAGATCCTTGTTGATGGCTTTCTCCATCATCTTTGTACGCTCTTCCTTACCATACTGTGCCGCAAAAACCATTTCTGCACTAAAGGTCTTGTGAACTTCCTCCACACCTTCAATCTGGTCCTTTGACAGACCGAGAGCCTGACTGAGCTTTTTCATGTTAACCGTCATATCATAAGCCTCGGTAGTGTTCAAAGCATTCATGTTCTCATTCTCAGCAAATGTCATAGTCATACTAAGCATTGCTACAATTGTAAGAATCATTCTTTTCATTTTTGTTACCCTTTCTTAATCTTTTAATTAATACTTTTTGTTATCCTTACATCAACCTTTTTATCTGATTGACGATGCAAAGTTACGGCAAAATGAAATACGAACCAAACATTTTTGCAAATTGTTTGCGCACACAGCCCTAATTCTTGACGTCTGTCAAAGAATGTGCGATTTCATTGACAAAGGTCAATTTGAATTATTATTTTAATTATTTGGTTATTCAATCACTAATTCGTAATTTTGCAGTCGAATAATTAAACTGAACAAAGAAACAAATGGAGAATAAGAACAAATTCATCTCTATTTCTTACCGTCTGTATGTTGATGGTGAAGAAGGAAAAGAACTAATGGAAGAGACCCAGGAGGGAAAGCCTTTCCAAATGATAACTGGTTTCGGCATTGCACTGGACGCTTTCGAGAAGAATCTTGCTAATGTAGAGCAGGGACAGGATTTCAGTTTCTCATTAGAGAAAGAGGAAGCATACGGTGAATACATAGACGCACGGGTGCTTGACCTGGATCGTGAGATGTTTTGCATAGACGGGCGTTTTGACCATGAGCACATCTATGTTGACGCTGTTATTCCCCTGCAAAACGAGGAAGGAAACCATTTCTATGGTCGCGTACTGGAAGTGGGCGAAGATAAAGTAAAGGTGGACCTGAACCACCCTCTTGCTGGAGAAACCCTGTATTTTGAAGGTAAGGTACTGGAAAACCGCGATGCAACTGCCGAGGAGATTCAACACCTGATTAAGCACATGACGGGCGGTTGCGGCGGATGTGGCGGAAACTGTCACGACTGTGGCGGAGACTGCAATTGTGGAAACTGATGATGAACACGTTTGGCAACATATTCAGGCTTACAACATTTGGTGAGAGCCATGGTGACGCCATTGGAGGTGTCATAGACGGTATGCCTGCCGGTATTCCAATAGATATTGAATTTATCCAAAAGGAATTAGACAGGCGAAAACCAGGACAAAGCCATATTACGACAGGTCGCAAAGAAGCTGACCAAGTGGAACTGCTGAGTGGCGTATATGAGGGGAAATCGACAGGATGCCCTATTGGCTTCTTGGTACACAACACCAACCAGCATTCGAATGATTATGACAATATGCAGGATCTTTACCGTCCTTCTCACGCTGACTACACATATACATATAAATATGGTACGCGCGACCATCGTGGTGGAGGGCGATCGTCGGCGCGCGTCACCATCAGCCGCTGCGTAGCCGGTGCTTTAGCCAAACTGGTTTTAAAAGAGATTGGAGTAAGCATTACTGCTTACACTTCACAGGTTGGACATATAGCTCTGGACCGCGATTACAGGATTTACGACCTATCGAAAACAGAAACGAACATTGTCCGTTGTCCCGACAGCAAGAAAGCCGAAGATATGATTAAGCTGATTGAAGAGGTAAAAGCTGAAGGCGATACCATTGGAGGAGTAATCACTTGTGTCATTAAAGGTTGTCCTGCGGGATTGGGTGAGCCTGAGTTTGGGAAATTACATGCCATGCTAGGCGCTGCCATGCTGAGCATTAATGCAGTCAAAGGGTTTGAATATGGTGAGGGATTTGAGAGTATAACAACTCGCGGCTCGGAGCAGAATGATATCTTTGTAAACGAAAACGGGAGAATCACCACACTGACGAACCATAGCGGGGGCATACAGGGTGGCATTTCCAATGGACAAGACATTTACTGCCGGATAGCCTTTAAACCTGTAGCCACCCTACTGCGGGAGCAAAAAACTGTGGATAAAAATGGACAAGAGACGGTGCTGACTGCTAAAGGTAGGCACGACCCTTGTGTACTGCCACGCGCTATACCCATTGTCGAATCTATGGCTGCAATGACGATTTTGGATGCGTTTTTGTTAAATAAAGCAGTGAAAATGTAGTAAAAAAGCATTTATTTTCAAAAAAAACAAAAAAATACTTGTTTGTTTAAAGGATTTATACTATCTTTGCAAGTGCTATTAAGGGTTTGGGAAAATCCTAATATGCTTTAGTTAAGTCTAGTTTAGTTTTTGTGTTGGTTGAGAGCGGCTAATTGGCCGCTCTCAAATTTTACAAACACCCTATAATCTCATGGACATCCTGACAACCATGTTTGTCAAGCCAGTCTGAAATTCCATCACGTACTTTAATCGTAATTGCCGGATCCAAGAAATTGGCAGTACCAATCTCTATAGCGGAAGCTCCTGCCATCAAAAATTCAATAGCATCTTCTGCGCTGGAAATGCCTCCTAGACCCACAACAGGGATTTTAACCGCCTTGGCAACCTGCCAAACCATACGCAATGCCACAGGTTTGACACAAGGGCCACTGAGTCCACCAGTATTAATGCTCAGCAATGGCTTACGTTTCTCAATATCGATAGCCATACCCATCAGCGTATTGATGAGCGACACACTGTCTGCCCCTTGAGCTTCGCACGAACGGGCAATATCTGCTATATTAGTAACATTAGGTGATAGTTTAACTATCAATGTCTTATGATAACGCTCACGAACAGCCTTCACAACACTCTCGGCACCAGCGCAGGTAACACCAAAGGCCATACCACCATCCTTCACATTAGGACATGAGATATTCAATTCGATGGCAGGGATATTATCCAGCATGTCGATACGCGCAGCACACTCTGCATAGTCGTCAGGGGAAGAACCACTGACATTGACAATCATATTCGTATCAATATCCTTTATCTGAGGATAGATATGTTCACAGAAATAGTCAACTCCCTTATTCTGCAAACCTACACAGTTAAGCATACCCTGGGACGTTTCTGCCATACGAGGATAATCGTTCCCCTCACGAGGCTTCAATGTTGTTCCTTTAACGATGATACCTCCCAGCCCATCGAGGGGGATAAAATCTGCGAACTCTAGGCCATAGCCAAACGTTCCAGAAGCCGTCATCACTGGATTCTTCAAGGACAAATTGCCCAAATGAACTCTTAAATCTGCCATAACAATCGTTTTACGTTAAATATCGGGCCTTCTTTACAGACACATACATTTGTGCTGAGAGATGAGTGGTTTGATTCTAGGACATCTTGGTTTTCTGCCTTCACTTTCTCCACACAACAGAGACAAGCTCCCAATCCACAAGCCATCATATTCTCCAAAGAAACCTCGCAGGTGATATTATGCTCCTGGGCAAAATGGGCCACTGCCTTCATCATAGGCTTAGGACCACAAGTACAGATACGGTCAAAATGTTCGTTGAGCACAGAATGATTGGTAACAAAGCCTTGCTCACCCAAGGAACCGTCCTCTGTTGTTACGCACACGCGCCCGTACCTATTAAATATTTCAAGCTCCAATATATCCTGTGCCGTGCGGCCTCCTAATAGAAACGTGGGCTGAATGCCCTGGGCATGTAATGCAGAACCCAGATAGAGCATGGGAGCCATACCAACTCCTCCGCCAACAAGCAGCACTTTCTCTTCCCGGTTTTCTGGCATTGTAAATGTATTGCCCAACGGAAGTACACAATTTAGAGTGTCACCAACCCGCAATCGTCCTAACTGACGAGTACCATCACCTATCATAGCAACCATCAGCCATAGTTCATTGTGTTGCGTATCTACATAATTAATGGAGATAGGACGACGTAGAAAGGTAGTGGGAGAACCATCAACACGCACTTCAACAAATTGTCCTGGTTGCATTGGAGGAAGCGTTTGTTCATGTGTCAAATGCAACAGGACATGCTTGGGACTGAGTTGTTCAACAGAGCGAACTATCAAGTCAAGAATGTATTTCTTCATAATCAATCGTTTACAGCGCTGCAAAGGTATAAACTTTCCGGCTCTTCTGCAAATGTTTGCCGCATTTCTTGAAATTGTGGAAGGCAAATGAAAAATAATCTGTTGAAAAACTTGGAGATTACAAAAATAATGACTATTTTTGCAAAATCGATGGATAAAATTATTATTCTCACTATATTCAGCATCATTTTTATGGTGCTTTGCATACAAAACAACCTCTGCCTACTATCGGAAGAACCGATGGTAGGAAATAGGTTTAATATGCGAATTCAAATCAATACACAAGGGATTTCAAAACAAGGAATTTCTCTTCCCGTATTATCATACCTTCCTAAAAGTCAACACCTTACGTGCCAGCAAACACGAGCAGGCACCCTAGATGAATCTCACATAAAATGCCTTACACCTGAAATTCATCAGGCATTTGGCATCGGAGCATTTCTTCGATGGTAGAGATTTTATGCCTTTTAGGAAGCAACCAAATTACTTTTTCACCACACGCTATTATTAGTTATAGGTACGCATAATAGTCCATGCGGAAAGTCAATGATCACCTCTTAGTAGGCACAAAAGTTTCATAAGTCTGATCGTCATAATAGACGCGAATCTCTGTCACACGACGTGGTTCTTTCTCTATAATTTTAAGTTCTTCACGTGCTAATTCCGGATGTGTATTTCTTACACCCTGCTGATAATTGACACCAGGAGATGCAATTTGACGCCCATTTGACGAACCAGAAGTAGGAGAATCGAAATTCAACATCAGTTCCTGACCATCGGAAGATTCCTGAGAAATATCATCAGACGATGCACTAGGGTGGGATATATACATCTCACCCATACCATATAGTAACCATTCAATACTGATGTCAGGAATTTTCGCTTTTATAGAATCAACAATATTTAAGGTAGGTCGTGTCCTGCCATTAAAGATGCTGCTAAGGGTAGCTGGGGATTGCTGAAGGAAGTCAGCAAACACCTGCTGGGTCATATGCTGATCTTCCATAATGAGTTTAATACGGTCTTTTATATCCATTGTAGTCAAAATAGGGCAAAAATAGCCATTTTTTATGATTTTACAAAGGTAAATCATTTTTTTGAGATATACAAGAAATCTAAAGAAAATTTTATTTGCTAAATTTTAAATTGTGTATTTAGAATTTTAAATCTTAAACTCCAAACTTTTAATTTCATGCTTCAGTTTTACAAACCCAAATTTAAAGACATAAATCATAACAAAGTAATTCTTGTGGTATTTTACTGAACTAACTGGGTTTTAGGGTGTAATACGTGATTATAAAAGGCTCGCGAATGGGTATATGCAAAGTTGTGGGCAATAAACTTTGAATTCTTTACAAATTTCTTTTATCAGATTATATAACTATCTGATTTTAAATTATATATATAAACTTCTTGTGTTTAGATTTAAATAAATATACAAAATAAAAGTGCTCGCTTTAGGTTTTTGAATTTAAATCCTAACGCAACTCTTTTGCTTTGTAAATCTTAAATTTTCGTTTACTTTTACATATTTAAATTTGTGGTTTTATTGCTTTAGATTTTTAAATCAACAAATCAAAATAAAAAAGTTTGTTAATTCCAAATTTTACCACTTGAAAACAAAAAATTTTCGCGTTTTTGACTAAAATCTGGACGAGTATTCGCAAAAAAATAAATGCGCGAAATATAAGGGGGTATTTTTGGCAAGAATCCCTTTTGCCATCGGGGTTTGAGGGCATTTTTTTATGTACAGCAAAAATTTGATTCTAGAAAAAAGAGGCATCAGAAATGCCTCTATTTTAGTGAAGTGTAAAAGAAATTAACTCCTTCATTAGTTCCCCTGGAGGGGTATTAGGGTTGTCTAAGCCTTTACTTTTGGCGTCAATTTCTCTTATTTTGGAAATGATCTGAAACACTTTCATTCCACTATAATTTTTCATACCTGTCATATAGTCGCGCACTCCCCAGGGAGATTTCATATCCAACCACTGAGCCAAGGCCTCCTGACTGTTCTTTTGAGGACAATAATGTGCAAGAAGCAAATTCTGGAAATAATTAAAGAGCATCGGAAGGAAGGAATAGATACTTCCTGCTTTTGGATTTTCATCAAAATACTTAATGATTTGATGAGCTTTGTAGATATTTCGGTTCACGATGGCATCGCGAAGCTCAAAACTATTAAAATCCTTGCTCACCCCTATCTGGTCTTCTACGACCTGGGGAGTTACCTTTTTGTTTTCCTCTGGCAAACTCAGCAGAACTTTATCTAATTCACCTGTTAAACGACTCAGATCAGCACCAATGGAGTCTGCTATAATCTGTGTAGATTTGGGATCTATACTGGCTCCACGGTTTTTTAAATAGCGTTCTATAAAGGAAGGCAGGTCACGTTCACGCAGTTTCTTACTCTCAAAAAGCACCCCAACTTGCTGAATAGCCTTAATATACTCCCGTTTCCTCCCATCAATCGTACCATTTTTATGGCACATTACCAAGATTGTAGAGGGCATGGGTGCCTTCAAATATTTCTCAATAGGTTCTATATTCTTCACCAGTTGGGCTTCTTTGACAATAATCACCTGATATTCAGACATCATGGGATATCGTTTCGCTGCATCAACAATTTGTGAAGCATTCACATCAGACCCAAAAAGAATGGTCTGATTGAAATCTCTTTCTTCAGGTTGCAGCACGTTTTCCGCTATCCAGCCACTAATCTTATCAATATAATAGGATTCCTCACCCATCAGGTAATAGATAGGTAAAAATTGGCGCGCCTTAAGGTCGTGCATGATGCTGTCGTATGTTACTGCTGCTTGAGCCATGCTGCAAAATTACTAATTTCCTGTGAAAAATCTCAAGAAAATCTTGGCTTTTTACTTGCTTCTTCGTATTTTTGCACCTAAGATGTTTGAATTGAATCTGCCATCATACGACGTAAAACTACGTGGCACACAGGAAAAACCAGAGATTTTCGACTTCCTGCGCAGGCGTTTTGTTGCACTGACTCCAGAGGAGTGGGTTCGACAGCATTTCACGCATTGGCTAGTAGATTTTAAAGGCTATCCCAAGGGATTATTAGGCAATGAGATAGAATTACGCATAGGCGAGAAGAAATTGCGTTGTGACTCCATTCTATACCATCAGAACACCAATCCACGGATGATTATAGAATACAAGTCACCCAACATCAAAATAAAGCAGCAGGTGTTCAACCAAATAACGGTTTACAACCTACTGCTTCATGTGGACTATCTCGTGGTTAGCAATGGTCTTCAGCATTATTGCTGCAAAATGGACTATGCCAACCAGCGTTATGAGTTCCTGGAAGATATTCCCGACTATTCCCAGCTTTAATCCTCTGTCTGCTCAGGAACGTCAGTTTCCTCTTTCTTTACGGTCTTTCGGATAGCACGCTTACGTGTCTTCTTCTCCTCGACAACAGGCTTTTCGAGTTTAACGCCAGCCAATTCAGGATCAATCAGAATACGTCCGCAGTACTCACAAACAATGATCTTTTTGTGCATCTTGATATCCAACTGGCGCTGGGGTGGAATTTTATTGAAGCAACCACCACAGGCATCACGCTGCACATAAACGATACCCAGACCGTTACGGGCATTCTTGCGGATACGCTTGAAAGAAGTGAGCAAACGTGGTTCTATCTTCAACTCCAACTCTTTCACCTTCTGCTTCAGCTTATCTTCTTCTGCACGGGTTTCCTCCATAATCTCATCCAGCTCGCTCTTCTTCAGTTCAAGAGCCTGACGACGATCTTGCATGATTTCCTGATTCTGGGCCAGTTCAGCCTTCTTATCCTCAATCTTAAAGGCCGCTTCCTTGATTTTCTTGTTGCAAAGCTCAATTTCCAGTGTCTGATATTCAATCTCTTTGGAGAGTGTATCATATTCACGGTTGTTCTTTACTTCATTCAGTTGGGTTTTGTAACGCTCCACACTGGCCTTTGCAGTCTCTATCTCACCCTTCTTCTGGCTTACAGCACGCTCATAATCGCTGATTTCTGCCTGGATTTTGTCCATACGGGTGGTCAGTCCCTCTATTTCGTCTTCAAGGTCCTGTACTTCCAGAGGCAGTTCGCCTCTCAATGCACGCTTCTCATCAATTCCTGAGAGTGTGGTCTGCAGCTGATAAAGAGTCTTCAGACGCTCTTCAACCGGCATTTCAATAAGGTCTTTCTTAGCCATAATTTAAATATATAATATTGGATTTGTATTTGTCTCTGCTATAAAGGTCTGTATGCCAGAACACCCTTTCTCGATTATTTGGCGGAACACCTCCACCGTATATTGCTCGCTCTGGTAGTGACCAATCACACAAATCTGTATCTTCTGCTCATAGTCGAAATACTGGTGGTAGTGCATTTCTCCCGTTACAAAGGCATCAGCACCCTTGGCAAAAGCTTCGTCCAAAAGGAAATCGCCTGCTCCACCGCAAATTGCCACTTTACGGATTGGGCGAGCCAGCAATTCATTGCATTGGACACACTCTACCTTGAAGCGTTTCTTGAGCAATTGGATAAAATCCATAGCAGGTATAGGTGAAGGCAACTGCCCTACTACACCACTACCGGCTTCGATTCCTTCCACATTTTTCTGAGCAAAAAAATCCACCTCCGTGAGTCCCATTTTCTCAGCTATTTTCCAGTTGACGCCATATTTAGCATTGTCCATATTGGTATGCATAGAGACAATGGCAATATCGTTTTTAATAGCCTTCATGACACATCGCTGCACATAATTGGTTCCGCTAACCTGTTTCAGACCACGGAACAACAAAGGATGGTGGCTCACAATGAGGTTACACCCCTTTTCTATCGCCTCGTCAACAATCTGTTCGTTGACGTCTAGACACAATAATGCCCCTGAAACCTCCGCCTCTGTCAGTCCTACTTGCAGGCCAGCATTATCCCAGCTTTCCTGCAAGGGCAGAGGCGCGAATTGTTCAAGGGCGCACAGCACTTGCTTTATTTTCACGCTTCTATATCAAAAATTAGACTGCAAAGGTACGAAAAAAGCACGAATTACGGTGAATTCGTGCCCATATTTTTTAATTTTTTAAGCCTTCACTTTTCCCTTTTCACTCTTCACTTAAGTAAACCATTCCTCCCCATGACGCTCATGACAGTAGGAGGTTCCGTCAAAACAGTGGGTACAGACGCGCTCTTTGGGCAATCCAATAGACTCTATCAGGTCTTCGATAGTGGCAAATTTCACACTGGACAATCCCAACCGACGGGCTATCTCGTTCACCATACGCTGATATTCCGGTGTTCCCGTCTTTGAATACAGATCGAGTTTCTTCTTGTCGTCACCCTCAAAATCCTTGATAATACGACGCGTAATCAACTCCATATCACTCTTAGACGACGTGAAGCCAATAAACGGGCAGCCATAGACCAACGGAGGACAAGAAATACGTACATGAACCTCCTTGGCGCCATTGTCGAAGAAGGTGCGCACATTGTCGCGCAATTGTGTGCCGCGAACAATAGAGTCGTCGCAGAACACGATACGCTGGTCTTTCAAAACAGCGGGGTTAGGAATCAGCTTCATCTTAGCCACCAAGTCTCTACGGTTCTGATTACCAGGGGTAAACGAACGGGGCCATGTGGGAGTATATTTCAGCACAGCACGCTTGTAAGGCACCTGTTTTCCGTGCGAATAGCCCAATGCCATACCCACGCCAGAGTCAGGAATGCCACATACCAAATCGGGCTCTATGTCATTGTCTTTCTCGCCCATCAGCCTACCGTTCTTCTC